>DIHJ01000060.1:0-1647 GCA_002420105.1 Nitrospira sp. UBA5699 | reverse complement strand
TACGCCTCGGGGCCTCACGCCTCCGCGCGCCGGTCTCGCGACGCGGCTCAGTAATTGCGCGACGAACCGTCATGAATAATGCGGGCTAAGATCAGGTTATAGGCGGAAGTTCCTCGTTCGTCGCAGTGTCCTTCGATCAATACCTGTGCATCATTTCTGGCCTTGAGCCACCCGGCGTCCGACTCCAGCGTGGTTTCGGCTTCATTCCTGATGGCAAGCGGTCATAGTCAAAAAGACATCGCCGGGCATTCCCGAGGGAGACGACAGCGTGTCAGGCCGCCGTGAGGAATCTGACCGGATCGCATTGCTCGGCGCCGGGGCGATAGCGGTCCCGGAGATATCGGCTAAGCGTTCGGGGACGATCCTTTCTGTCGTCCGCGCTGCTCCAGCGCGGCAGCGACGGCGGAACAGCCTCCGATTGCCCGCCCGTTCCCGGCCTATGCAACAGAATTGGTCCCCAGCCGACGTCGTGATTTTGCGGCCGCGCAGCCGGCCAGCAACGCCACTGTGACGATGAGCCGGACCCCGCTGCCTTTCCAGATGTCATGGCCGTTTTTCCCTTCTGTTTGTGCCAAGTCGATCTGGCCTCTTTGTGGGATCGTCGGCTTTGCGGATGCCGATGACGGAATCGCACTTGAGCTTGATGATGTCGATCCGTTCGGCCTCCAGCCACCCGGCATGCACCCGTAGGGTGACCACCACAAACTCGCCGGGGCGAATCTCCCCCGCGCTCAATCGTTCGGTGCCCCTGGTCATTCGGGCGCGTTCCCCAATGATGCATTCGACGCGGTCCGTGCCAAGCGACGTTCGCGTTTTCACGATAAGGCTCGGCGGAATAGAGGGGCCATTTACGACCGATTCGACATGGCCATAGATCATTCGCATGGGCATCCTCGACCGTTTATCCGACGACCGCGCGCTCCGGCTGGACATAGATTGTGTCCGCCTCCATGTACCCATCGCAGCTGTGCCGATAGCTCACTTCCACGAATTCGCCTACACACAGGCTGGAGAGATCGACCCGTTCGATGCCGCGAGCGATCAGGGTCTGCTTGCCGACAAGCGCGGGAATGCAGATCGCTGTGCATCCGGGCACGCCTACCTTTATCACCATGCAGCGTCTGCCCTGCGAGTCCTCCGTGATCCGGTCGAGCGCGCCCCAGATGACCGTCATGCCGTGTGCCTCCCAAAACATGGTTTACAGCGGATGTCCGATCCGTTGCCGGCACTGGGCGACGCCTTCACGAGCCCTGAGATTGTTGGGGGCACAGGCGAGCACCGCCTTCCAGTTGAAGAGGGCTTCTTCGTGCTGATCCAAGCTCTCAAGCATGGCAGGCAGGTCGCATCGTGTCAGCACATCGGTGGGGCAGAGGGTTAACGCTTCCTGAAGGCGGGTGAGCTTTGCCAACCATCCGGGACTCGACATATGAGGACCAGTCGAGTGTAATTTAGCGGAGCGCCTGTTCTCAGATACCATGGTCCCGCTCCTCCTCGCCGTGACCTTCCCGTCCATGCCAGACTTCATCCAGGCTACGCGGCAGTTGGATTCACGCGTTCGATTCCGTGATTGGCGCGGATCCGCGCGCCGGCCAGCCGCAACAACGCCTGGCTCTTGGCGATCCACTCGGAATTCCAGGCCCAGCAATA
>DIHJ01000064.1:7428-7827 GCA_002420105.1 Nitrospira sp. UBA5699 | reverse complement strand
TTCATGTTCCTGCTCCAGAATGAGGTCGATGGCCCGGTCGATCGTCATCTCGGGACCACCCGCCTTCACGATCCGGTCGATCAAGGCCAGCTCCTCCGCCTTGGTGGAGTACATCAATTGCGTGCGCCGATCGACGGTCAGCCGGCCGATTCCCCGGCCGTGATTGGCCGTATAGAAGAAGATTTCCGAATAGCCGGCGCCCCGATGGACGGATCGCAGCAGTTGATACTCGAACTCGCTCAGGATCAGCCGGCCCCGCTGCTTGATGGACTCGATGCTCTCCGGCTTCTGCTTGAGCAGAAAGACGAAGTCCGAATTGGCCAGCAAGGCCGCCCCGGTCTGTCCCATCTTGTCGTAGTAATCGTTGATGCCCTGGGTGATCGTCATGATCGATCCCCC
>DIHJ01000064.1:7013-7259 GCA_002420105.1 Nitrospira sp. UBA5699 | reverse complement strand
GACAGGAGATCCCAGGCCTCGTCCATCGCGCAGATCTTCCGCCTGGCCCGATCGCCCTGGTACATGGCCACCTGAATGTTCATGATCATCTGGAGCAGGATCACCGAGCGCAGGTCCGGGAGCGCATCGAGGCCGTCCAGCTCCAGCACATAGAAGTCCCGCTCGAAGTGCATGTTGTTCGGGCCGTTGAAGAGATCGCCATAGTTGCCCGCGGCGGTGTAGGGAAAGAGCTGGGTGCCGAGATCC
>DIHJ01000064.1:4530-6833 GCA_002420105.1 Nitrospira sp. UBA5699 | reverse complement strand
TTATCAGCGAGCACCTGGATCAAGGCCTGCTCCAGACAGGACAGCTCCAGATCGGTCAGCGCCCGCGACGGGGAGAGCATCTGCGCGAAGATCGCCTTGATCATCGCCAACTCGTCCTTGCGGTCCGCTTCCTCCTCCGGCGACTCGGCTTTCCGGTCGTAGCGGCCGATCACCCGCGACAGGGGGTTCAAGCAGAGTTTCCTCGCCTCGCGCGAGAACTGCATGAACTGCCCCTTGAGGTGCTCGCACAGCTTCATGTAGCTCTTGCCGGCGTCGATGACCCAGGCCTGGCCCCCGGTCGCCAGATAGGACCGGAAGAAGAAATTCGCGAAGAAGCTCTTCCCCGCGCCCGAGTCGGCGGCGATACAGATGTTGAAGTTCCCCTCCGTATTGGCGAACACATCCAGACTCATCATCTGGCCGGACCGAGACGTGAGCAGCATCACGGGCTGCCCCATGCCCTTCCAGTCGCCGACGATGGGAGCCAGGTGGGCGGGGACGTCCGAGTGGACCGTCTTGAGCCGGCGCAGATCATCACGCAGCAGTGGGACGTTCGAGGGGAGCCCCATCGGCAGGCCGAACAGGAACACCCGGAACCCGATGAAATGGTCGTCCTGCAGCAACCAGTCGTGCGTGCGATAGATCGCCTTGATGGCCGAGCTGTGCTTCTCCAACTCTTTGGGATCGTCTGCGTACAGCGCGGCCTGGACGTACAGCCCGATGGTCTGCTTGCCTTCCGCGACGAGCGCCATCATGCGGTTGAAGTGCTGGAGTTTCTTCTCGAAGATGGGAATGAGCTTCAGCATGAAGCCCACCGCCTGGTTCGTCACCACGACGTGCTTCTTCCGGAGCGCGGCGACAGAGTTGACCTGGTCCAGCTTCACCGCATTGAGCGTGAGGAAGAACGGACAGGTGATCTGGTCCATGCCTCGCAGGAGACTGCCGATCAGCTCCCGGTTTTTGGATCCGTGCCACTCCTCGGGAAACTGCTGCACCGTCAGGCTCTTGACGAACTTCCCATCGAGCTCGAACATGCGCGCGTGGAGTTTCGCGTAGGTATCCCGCGCCACGACCTGGTCGCTGATCAACTGCGTCGAGTTGTAGGAGGGCGGGCGTTCCTCCCAGGCATGGCCCGGGCTCAGCAGCGTATGGAGCAGCCAGATGAGCTCCAGCGGAGGGACTCTGACCACCGGCAACCCGACGTTGCGCAGCGTCTGCTCCACCCCCTCGAGCTGTTCGACAATGTCCTCGAACTCGATCCCGTTCGGATACTCCTCCTTCAGAGGCATCGTGACCGACACATAGACGTTGAAGTCCCGGGGCCTGATGCCCGACGTCGGGATCAACCGTGTTCCCTGCGACTCCAGGAAAAACTCTCTGGTGCGTGTCGCATCCCGGAGGAACCGGGAGTCCGGATCCCCCCGATCGCTCAATCCCACGTGCGCATCCAGATAGGGCTGGATCACCGGCGAGGCATGGATCATGAGCTGGTAGGTGGTGCCGGTCGGCGCCTGGCTCGATTCGAACAGGTTCGTGAGCTTCTGAATCGTGTCCGGTCCCATGCCCAACAAGGGCGGGCTTTCCCAGACGCAGCCGATCCGGCCATCAGCCAGCCGGTACACCTGGTTGTCCGGATCATAGGCATGGTGCGGCAGCCAGTCACTGATCGACGTCCGCGCGATCATCTTTCTCGCAAAATACTCAAGCAAGGTAGACATGTAGATCTCTCTCCGAATGACAAGCCGATCGTTTCCGGAAACCGGCGCTCACGGGAAATTCGGCCCGAAGCCATAGGAATCCACGGGCGAGGCCGGCGTTCCATTCATGGGCGATGGGCCCGGATTGCTCGGAGCCCCTGGCACACCGTTGACTCGCGGCTGCGCCATGGAATGACGGCTCTCGTCCTGAAGGTTGAGATCCTGATAGGGGCTGGGACCCGACCCTGTCCCTGAGGCAGCGCCGGTCCCCCCGGTCTTGCCGCGACTCGCTCGTTCAACCATCCGTGACGTCTTCGGCAAGAAATCGGCGCCGGGCCGAGCGCCGTGCGGGACGCGACGCATGCCTTGGCGGTGGCCGTAGACAAAATGCGCCTCGCTCAGCACGACGTACAGCTGAGCCGAATCGTGCAGTCGGCCCTTCGAATCCTGATAAGGAGCGATCCAGACTCGCAGGACGTCCGCCGGGACCAGGACCGGCTTGCCCAGATAGGAATCGATCGTCCCCGCCAACGGTGGCGCTGGCGGAAACCCCTCCCTGGGGCCGGTCGGATTGCGACCATGACTCTCCTGCGTGAGATCCTGGGA
>DIHJ01000064.1:3727-4350 GCA_002420105.1 Nitrospira sp. UBA5699 | reverse complement strand
GCCGGTCCCAACCTGTCCGCCGATGTGTCGCATTCTCAGTCCTCTTTCTCGACCCGTACTCGTCATTGTCCAACCGAGAGGCCAAGATTCGGCCGAACCTGGCCCAGGATCTCCTCCGCGGAACGATGCCCGAGCACCAGGGTGCCGTTCGGCAAGAAGATCGACGGGGTGCTCGACACATGCAGGTCGTGACCCAGTTTGAGATTCTCGTCGATCGGATGGGCACAGGGCTGCTCTGGAGATGGGACCGGCTGACCCGCCAGGGCGTGATCCAGCATGGCGGCCCGGTCCTCCGCGCACCAGATCGCGACGGACTTGCGATAGGCATCCGGGTGCGGACGCACCAGCGGGTAGAGCACCACCGCGACGGGCACACCGGCCTGAACAATCTTCTTCACTTCAGGATGAAATTTGCGGCAGAAGGGACAATCCGGATCATCGAACACCACAATCGGGCTCAGCGCAGGCTCCCTCTGTGCCCCAGCTTGTGGTTTCAACAGAATGACCTTGGAGAGATCCAAGGCCGAGAGCACCTCCTGCTGCTTGCGCCTCACGTAGTCCCTGGTCAAGTTCCGTCCGGAAGCCAGGTCGAACAGGCCACCCGAGAAGACGTACCGCCCGCT
>DIHJ01000064.1:882-3557 GCA_002420105.1 Nitrospira sp. UBA5699 | reverse complement strand
TCGAATGTTGCTCTGACCGCCCCTTCCGGAAGTTCCTCCGCAACAACGGGCCCTGAGCCACATAGCATCGCGACTACGACCAGAGTGACCCTCATCGAGAGTCCCGGAAGTTCTGCTGTTCGCATGAGCACACTCCAACATGTTCCGGTCATCAACTTGCTCCCTTTGGTTATTATTGGATCGGCACCGCGGATGGGTTAAACGAACCCGGTGGGCTGTACACGCTGCTGGATGGAGCAGACGGCAAGAAAAACTCCTCGAGTTCCTTTCCATCCGACACAATGAAGTCCACCTCCCGATCCGCTGAGATCTCGATGATCGGGAAGATCGAGGAGGCCATCACGGCGTAATGGCGTGCCAGCAACGACGCCGCATTCCCCGCTCCGCCCGCCACCCCCGCCATCGCCAACTGGCCCGCCGGCGGAAACGTGAAGGCTTGTGACGGACTGCTGGAGATCACGAAGCCCTGTTGAAACGGCATGAACGCGCGGCTGATGCCCGACACGAAGCCCGCCAGGAGCGAGCGCGCCAACATCGCCCCCTCTTTCATCACCACCGGCCCGCGCATGCCGGCCTTGCCGTCCTCGCCGGCGACGAACCCTTTAATGGTCATATCCACCGCTGTGCCGTTCTGCCGAACGCAGGAGATATTCACCCCGCGAATCTGCACGCGCTCCGACGACAATTCCGCGAGCCCTTCTCCCATTAAGAAGCAGTCGGTGGCATGCACCCGAAAGTCATTCGGCAGCTTCATCAGATCCCGGATCTGCATCAGGATGGGAGAGGGACTGTTCCCCATCGCGCCTCCGCCCCCTCCCGTGGCGCCGGCGGTCCGCGCCGGCGCATCCAAGCCGGAGAGCAATTTGACGGGGACGATCGTGCCCGTGGGCAGCCAGTACTTCTTGGGCTGATTCGTCCGAAGGGACACCGGCTCGACCCGGAAGGTGCGAATGCCATCGGTCGGTGCCACAATGACATCTTTCTTCTCACTGCCGACCTGGCGAGCAGGGATGGGCGCGGAGGCCGTGCCTGGAACCCGCGGCGGAGTGCCGGAGCGCTGGTTGAGGGCATCCGGCCCTTGGGCCCAGGTCGGAGGAAGCGGGGGCGGCAGGACCCCGTTTCGTACGGCTGTCTTGTCCGCTCGCCCGTCGCCCGTCGGCCTGGACTCGGGTTTCGTTGGTTCCTTCTCTTTCGCTTCCATGCGAATACGCAGGCTGTCGATCATCCGCCGCAACTCGTCCTTCTCCTGCGACAACGCCTCGATCCGTTTCCCCGCCTCCGCCCGCCAGATCTCCTGGTCCGTTTTCGCCGCATCCAGCGAGACTGGTTTGGACTGCGCCTGGGCCCGAGCCCCAGGACTGCCGGGGGTCCGGAATTGGTTGAGACCCACCGTGCCGACGGCGAGCACGACGAGACCGATCAGCCCGATCAGCCATTTCGACGGCGGCGTCTTCGGTTTCCGGATCGGATCACCGCCCGGATTGAGAATTGGGCTTGTTGGTTTCTGCTGCATCGGATTCATGTCGTCATCCTCTTTCGCCTCGGCGCGGACAAGCCTTCCCCCGGAGTACAGCCCGACCGTGCCGCTCTATTTCGCTCCCGGAGACGGAACCAGATCGATCCACAAGACTCGCACCTCCTCGCCGGATTCGATGACGTGGCGATTCAAGGCGATCGCGAGCTCCTTCCCCGTGAAAAACTCCGACTCCCGGAGCGTCTGCGTCCTGGACGTCTTGTTCGCCAGCCGGTATGCCATCACGCGATAGCGTGGACAGCGGGATTCGATCCCCTTGACGACCTCGAGCTCCATCCACCTGGGATACTGCTCCGGGTCGATCGGTGCTGAATGGCAGCTTCGCGGCAAGTCTTCCAACGCCGCTCGCCGCATCAACTCGACGAGCCCATCCGCGTAGTCCGTCGCCATCTTGACGGGATCGTCTTCCCCCGGCGCTCCCTCCGCCCGATCGTCCTCGACCGTGATCCGTTGCGTCGATTCCTCGCTGGCCACCAGTTCGAAGACGTAGGCCTGTCTGCCGGCCATCACCACGAGATCCGCCGGGCTCGTGCGGACGCGAACCATGACATACCGGCCCTGCGCCTTCGCCTCCAGATCCGGTTTGGAGCTAGAGACGGACGTCACCTCTTCGGGCAGCTCGATGACATTGATGTCACGAAGCGACACCGCCGCCCGCAGCGTCCGGCTATCCGCGACGGTCAGTCTCTGATCGGCCTGACTGAACGGCGGACTTGCCAGCGCGAGCGCGATCGCGATGCTGGCTACTGATCGCCACAATCTCAGGCCTGAAGTCTTTGAATCGCAGTTTGATATGGTATTCACGCTCTTCCTCCGCCACCAGGATCGACCCTGAAAACCGGCGTTCCAACCCGCTGATGATCACGTCGTCACCGACGATCTCCGTCGCGTCCGGGAAAAACACCCGATTGAGGTTATTCCCGACGATGTAGATCCGCTCGGCCCCCAACCCTTCCGACATCATCCCGTACTGCTCCGGCGCCACGTAACGCAGCAGGACCGTGTGGCCGAACTCGACGGATCTCGGCGTGACATTCGTGACGAACGGCAGCAAGGTCAGGGCGATCTGCCGCCGGTACTCATCCGAAACATTCCCGTCGGAGGTCACCAGGTATTCCTGGGAGACCGACGCGGGAACCAC
>DIHJ01000064.1:0-714 GCA_002420105.1 Nitrospira sp. UBA5699 | reverse complement strand
GAACGCGATGGCCCGCGTGCTGTAGAGATCCTTCACATAGCGTCCGATATGCATGCGCTCCTCACTCGATCAACTCCCGAACCGTTCCATCCGGCCCCAACGGCAGGTCGAATCCCGGGATCCCGTACCAATACGCGAAGTGGAAGATGAATCCGTCGCTCTTCCCGCTCTTCAGCGTTGAAATCATGAACGTGCACAGGAGGCCAACGACGAGCAGAGAGGTCAGCTGCCGCGTGAGGATGCCGATGAAGCCGCAGAGAATCAGCACGATCAGTTCGTCCAACTCCCACCAGGCGATCTGTGGCGGACTGTCCATATATCTCGGGATGAAGACCTGCATCGTGACCCTCCGTACCGACACCCACCCGCTGACCCGTGGACCCGGATCTGTCGCCGTGAACCAGAACGGGATGGAGTCGTCTGTGCAACCCCATCCCGATCGAGCCTGTGCCTTACATCAGTCCCGTGGTAATAGTCGGGATCACCGTTGGCAAATAAAAGGACCCGGCTGCGACGCCGAATCCGGTGAACATGTAGCCCCACCGGCCAGCCATCGCAGAACCCAGCCCGATCGCCCCGGCAATCAGGCCCAGCAAGGTGCCGAGCGAACCCTGCATCCAGCCCGTCAACAGGGTGTTCAGCGGACCGAACGTCGCATCCGCGCCCGCGAACGCCGGAACCGCCATGATCACCATGCTGGCGAAGAGCACCATC
>DIHJ01000016.1 GCA_002420105.1 Nitrospira sp. UBA5699 | reverse complement strand
GGCAGCAACAGTGAGCCGTCGGCAGGTGCGAGCGCGTGAAAATTACTGGAGGAGTCTATCCGTCGGACTCGGCACAGTAAGCCGATAAATAGTCCGCGGGTCAACCGAAGGTTGGTATGGCGGAGAGGGTGGGCATTCGAAGTCGCGCTAAGGTGCTTCGCACGCGCTCCTACAAGGGGGCCAGACAAGTTCGGGGGTGTTTCATGGATTGTCTGTCTGGCGACATATCGAATGTGTAAGCGAAAGCATGTTTTTCAGTCTGCGACGGCCAGCAGCGGATTTATAGAACTTCTCTTCCTGACGTGCTTCGCTCAATGTGGCAAATTCTTTGAAGTATATAACTCGATACGGACGATAGGGACAGGAAGATTTCACCTTGCCTTCATTGTGCTCTCTGAGCCGTTGCTCAACATTGTGACTCACGCCTGTATATGTTCTGGTTTTTGCCTCATTCAAGAGAATATACAGGTAAGGCATATTTCCTTCACCATCAAAGATGGCGGATCCGTCATCTTGCCTGCAAGATGACGAGATCTCGCCACAAGATGTGAAGACAAAGTGTCTTGTCTTCACATCTTGTGGCGGAGAGGGTGGGATTCGAACCCACGGTCCCGTTACCGGGACAGCAGTTTTCGAGACTGCCCGATTCGGCCGCTCTCGCACCTCTCCGTTCGAAGGTTGTGCCTGAAGCTCCGGCAGGATAATGTGAACAGCGGCTTCAGTGAGTCGACTCCGGCGAGCTTACCCTGCGGATGTCGATTTTTCAATGGGTTTTCTTCACGCCTGATGAGCGGGGTACGATGGGCGTTTGGATGCTGATAATCGTGCATCATAGGGGGCGATGAACGACTCTGGCATAAGCCGACTGTCGCCGGTCTTTGCCTCCGTGGAGCTGCTTACCTCCGGAGATCCGACCGGTCCCCTTGCCTTGGAGGATCGAGCGATTCATGTCCGGGGCTTCCTGCTTGACGGGAGTGCGGCTGCAGTCGCACGATGCCGCTCCTGGCTGAGCGAGGAAGAGCGGGCACGCGCCGATCGGTTCGTGCGTCCCGACGATCGAACCAGATACATCCTTGCGCACGGCGGCCTCAGGGCGGTGCTTGCCCGGTACACGGGACTCGATCCGTCGGGCCTCGCGTTCCAGGTTGGCGCGTCGGGAAAGCCTGCCCTGCGTGACGGTTCCGTCCTTCCTCAGCCGCTGCGGTTCAACCTCTCCCATTCCCACGGACGTATGCTGATTGCGGTGGCGCGGGACCGGGATGTCGGTGTGGATCTCGAACAGATTCGAGACAAGGTCGAAGTCGTCAAGCTGGCCGAACGGTTCTATGCGGCCGCCGAGTATCAGGAGATACTCCGCTTCGCCGACGCCGGTCAGGCAGGAGAGTTCTATCGTTATTGGGTCGCCAAGGAAGCCGTCTTGAAAGGGCAGGGCGTCGGATTGCGTGCGCTCCAGCAATGCGAAATTCTTCCGGGAGAGGACCGGTCGCGGGCCGTTTCAACGGTATCTCAGGACTCCGGCCTGCTGCCCGGATGGACGGTGCAGTGGGTCGATTGCGGCGCCGGCTGGGCCGGCGCCGTCTCGGCTCACGGGAGTGATTGGGCTGTGCGCGTGGTGAATCCCTAGCCCGTCCGGTCCAGTCCGCGTTATTCCGTTCTCAGCTGCTTGAAGAATTGCTTCAGCAACGCCTGGCATTCGTTCTCCAGGATTCCTCCCGCCGCCTCGACCCGGTGATTCAGCCTCGGCTCGTTCGTAAAGTCGAGGACCGATCCGCAGGCGCCGGCTTTCGGATCATGTGCGCCGAATACGATCCGGGGAATGCGGGCCAGAATAATGGCGCCGAGGCACATCGCGCAGGGCTCCACCGTCACGTAGAGCGTCGTGTCGACCAGTCTCCAGCTGCGGAGAGCTTTGGCCGCGGCGCGGATCACGATGATTTCGGCGTGAGCGGTGGGGTCCTGCCAGCTCTCACGGTAATTGTGCGAGCGCGCAAGTATCCTGTCGTCCTGGACGATGAGGGCGGCGATCGGGACCTCGCCGATCTCGGTGGCCCTGGCGGCCTCCTCAATCGCGGCCTGCATGAACGCAACGTCAGAGGATTGTTCATCCGGCGGTATCATGGAAGTTCTATCTGCCGCCGGCGTTCGAAGGTTCGGTGACGAGCCGATCGTGGCGGACGGGGCGGTTGTAGCCGCCTTTCCGGGCCGGGTCAAGCGAGGAATCGGGTTAGCGTGTATGGCCGACGAGATAGATCGGGCCGGTCGGTTGCGAGCGCCCCCCCGATGGTTCGAGGCTCACGGCGAATTTCCTGGCCTTCGCAAATTCGGGCAACCGTTTGACAAGGAGGTGGGCCGGTTGTCCGCTGTCCATATGGAACGTACCGATGCTGGCTGGTCTATGATCGATAGCCCAGAGTTGATAGGTGGTGCCGTCCGGGCATTCCGGGAGATTGACGGAGTAGAACCAGGCCTTCTGAGTGCGCGCATCGTAGAGCAGCATGCCGACGGCCTCCCTGGCCATGTCCGAACCGGTCAAGGCGACGACTTTCGCGTCGGGCCGGCGCATCAACGTGGCCAGTTCATCCTGCGGAACTCTGCCGCGCATTCCCGCGGCGAGTCGCGCCCGTGCCTCCTCCAGTTCAACTTCGAGTTCCAGAACCTGCTTCTTCAATTCGGCGGCATCGTTGGTTTTCCGCTCGACGTCCGATTCGAGTTCGGCGAGCCTGCGGTCCCGTGCGCTCATATCGCGCTGGAGTCCCGCGAGCCTGGTGGATTGTTCGTGGAGGGACATCTCCAACTGCATGATCTTGGAGGCGTCGTCGGAGAGTCTCGTGTTGTATGTCCAGGCGAAGTAGCCCCCCACGCCGGCCAGGAGGACGGCGACGAGGCCGATGGCCCACGGCAGGGAAAAGGACCGCGCCGGCGCGACGGGCGGGAAGAGATGGTTCATCCATTCGCCGGGCTCCAGACTCGGGCGAATCGCGTCTCGCGCTCCGTTGTCCACGGCGATCGCATCCGGATGCCGCGCTGCCATGATCTTTGCCTTGAGTGTCCGTGGCGCCTGCATCGGGGACAGGCCGAACGGGAGCAGTGAGGCGACGGACTGGTAGTCTTTCAGCGCGTTGTGGCAGGACTGGCAGCCGGAGAGGAGATGCGCTTCCAACGCCTGACGCTCCGTCCGGTCCAATGCGCCGGCGGCATAGAGAGGGACGGCGTCTTCGAGCTCTTCGTGGGTCATCCGAAATCACCTCGATCCCAGCAATGCCTGAGCGTTTCCCGCAACTTCGACATTCCCAGCTTGATTCTCGTTTTTACCGTGCCGAGCGGCTGGTTCAATCGTGCGGCGATTTCGTGGTGCGACAGGCCTTCATAATACGCCAACTCAATGGCTTGTTGCTGTGCGGGCGGTAAGCTTGTGATGGCGGTGCCGACGGCCATGCGCAGTTCCTGATCGGCTTGCGTCTCGAACGGGCTCGGTCCCAGATCGGCGACGCTGGATGAAACGGTTGGATCCAGGGGAGATGCGGCGCGGATAGCACGGGCGTTTCTCGCCCGCAATCGATCGATCGCACGGCTTCTGGTCAACGTAATCAACCAGGCGATCGGCGTTCCGCGGCCGACATCGTAACGAGCCACTTTGCGCCATACTTCGAGGTAGACATCCTGCAGCAACTCATCGGCTTCCTCTCGATTGCCCAGAATGCGGAATGCGAGCGTATAGAGCAACGTGCTTGAATGGTCGTACAGCTGGCTAAACGCCTGCTGGTCGCCTTTGACGATATTGGCCAGAAGGGCCGGATCGATCGATGAGGTGGCGTGTCGTCCCGGTGTATCCATAAGGATGCGAAAGCCAGAGGCCGGAGATGGGATCACCTCGCGCCCGCCACAACTATAGCATCTACGGGGAAATTCGCCAAAGAGATCTCTGTTTGTATTCCAATTGTTAGTAGATAGAACAATCAAACAGTTTGGCATGATACTAAAAGTATATCTTTATATAATCAGCCGATTGTTCTGACCCTATCGTCGATGCCTGTGATTGGGGCTGAAATGGTGACGGAATGGCGCGTCGGGGAGGGGATTGATGGGGCTACGAGAAGACGATCGGGGCATGAGCTGGTTGAGGCTGTCGCCAAATGTATCGATCGACGACAAAATGGTGAATGTTGATCGTGGCCGTAACCAGGAGCATGCTTTCGGCCAGTCCGGCCCCGGCCCATACGAAGGCATAAGGCCAGCAGTAAAACAATCCGTATCCGAGCAGGAGGCAGCCGCCATAGAAGCGAAGCGCATGCACCCAGGCTGGTCGGAGGTTATCGGGATGATTGAGGCGATCTTGGAGGTGATAGACCAGCACGATGGCCATGTATTGAAGACCGTGAGCGATCGTGGCCACGACAAACGCATCGAGATAATCCAAGGCCGTCCACCAGAGTCCGTTGGCAACCAGCAAGAGCACGATGATCAAAGGGGGGAATCGGCCTTTGAGATATCGCATCCGGATATAGACCGCCACGGGGGCTAGAAAGATCAGGATCAAGAGAATCTGTGTGACGAGGTGCAGAGCGGGAGAGGCTATGGGAAAGGCGTTGAGACTTTCTCTGGGGATAAACCAGCCCAAACCCGAATTGGGAGCGCCCAGGAACGAACGGAAAAACGGCAGCATGCAGGCCCACCAGACCAGCGACTTCTCTCCGGCAGACAATCGAAAACCTGATCGGAAACAATACATGGCCGCCAAGCCGTAGGTTTGGGCGGCATAATGAAAAGGCGACCAGGTAAGGTACAGGGCTTGAAGGTGTCTGCCCAGAATCTCGGGAAAAAGCAGGCACAGGCCCATGATGGCCAAGGTGACCAATGGAAAGCCATAAGTAAGAAAGGGATACTTCGAGGCGTAATCCGGTTTGGTATAGAGCCGCAACGTAGAAGCTGCAAAATGGCAACTGTTTACGACCAGAATGAGAACGGCCAAAGTTTGCGGAGAGATTCTCTGAAACAATCCCGGATTGGCAAGGAGGGCCAAAGTGACCCCAAGGCTCCATCCTCCAGCAATGATCCCATAGTCTATCCAGGGATGAATAAAGGACTTTCCCAGGAGGGTCGGCAATAACGACCGCGCCGCATCGCCGGAGGCAGAGGGATGATCAGGAGCCGGGCTTGATGGCATCGAGATTTTTCCTTGCTGCATCTAAGAATGGATTGATCTGCAAGGCTTGTCGGAATGAGGGGGCGGCTTTTTCAGGATAGCCTTTCCGCAGCCAGGCCGTTCCCAGGTTGGTATGGGCTTCCGCAAACTCGGGGCGTATGCGGATGGCAAGTTCATTCAGCCGAATCGCCTCATCCAATGTGCCCTCGTTCAGAGCAATCAGGCCGAGCAAGTAGTAGGCATTCGCCTGTGTCGGGCGTACGACGATGACTTTTTGAAGGGCCTCTTTGGCTTGCCCGGGTAATCCTGCTTCGTAAGCGGCCAGTCCCAGTTTCAGCAGCGCCCGGTCATCATCGGGCGCGACGATGGTGGCGGTTCTGTACGCTGCCGCGGCCCGGAGGAATTCCCCGCTCTGGAGCCATCCCTCGGCCTCGTTCAAGTACTCCAAGGCGACGGACGGGACGTGGCCCAACAGAACCACCGAGTATAGGAAGCCGCCGGTGACCGTTCCTGTGAACAGAGCCGAGGCTAACAGAAAGGCGGCTCGATAGGGAGAGGGGAGCGAAGAGGACATTTCGGAGAACCGCGTCAGCATGGGCTTGGTACCCTCACGGGCATTGATAGTTTATAAAGCAGGCGCAGTCAAGCATCCCCGAGTTTCCCTCTCTTGCTGCCTTCGACATCCTTACATCCTTTCAGAACGCATGCTTCAGGACTGTAGGTCGATAAGTTGGCGGAATACGGACTCTAGAGGGCTGCGCGTGCGGGGAACCATCAGGTCAAACGCTTCGGTCAGACCAGACTTCCTGACAGACGGACAGGGAACTGCCGCACTGCCGGAAGGCGTGGGCGCGGACGAAGCGATCCTTGAAGCTTTCGGTTAGCAGGCTGTTGAGCAAGGCCGCCAGCGGCGTTCTCGC
>DIHJ01000038.1:148063-150013 GCA_002420105.1 Nitrospira sp. UBA5699 | reverse complement strand
TGGCGCTCGCGCGCGCGCTCGTGCAACATCCGGTGGTCCTGCTGCTGGACGAACCGTTCAGCAATCTGGACCCCGACATGGCCGGCCGCATGCGTCAGGACCTCCACGATCTGCTGCGCCGCACGAAAACGACGACGATTCTCGTCACGCACGACCATGACGAAGCCTTTGCCCTGGCCGACCGCATCGCCGTGCTCAACCAGGGGCGGCTCGAACAATTCGACACGCCGGAAACGATCTACCATATGCCGGAGACTCCCTTCGTCGCCGATTTCGTCGGCCAGGCCGATTTCATCCCGGGCATGGTCTCCGACGGGATGGTGCACACCGAACTCGGGGAGTTTCCCAATACGCTCGAGTGCGAGGACGGCGCCGCGGTCGTGGTCATGATCAGGCCGGACGACATCCACCTGGTTCCGGCCAAAGGCGCAACCTCGCGGGTCCTCTCGCGCCAGTTCAGAGGGTCGGAGAATCTGTATGCCGTCAGCCTCCCCTCCGGCCAGATCGTCCACAGCAGCCAGGGCTCGACCAGCGTCTATCAGGAAGGGACTCCGGTGGAATTGCGCGTGCTGGCCTCGCATACCGTGTTATTCAAACCGTCGGTCTAGCGCCGTCAACCGCAATGCCCGTACGTTGACAGTGGTTTTCTCCTTCTGGCAGCATGGGATCATAGACAGACGGAATCCAACCCCTCCCGACCCCGACCGTCACCTTTGGAGTTGAAGGAGTCGCTGATGGACGCGTTGAAGAACGCAGTCGACTACGGAATTATCGGCCTGCTGCTGGCCTTGAGCGTGTGGTCCGTCGCCGTCGCCGTGGAACGCTGGCTGTTCTACCGCCGGATCGACCTGGGGGGGTTTGCGTCGTTGCAGAGCCTGGAAATCGCCCTGACGAAACGCCTCGTGATCATCGGCACCGTGGCGGCGAACGCCCCGTATATCGGCCTCCTCGGCACCGTTTTGGGCATCATGCTGACGTTTCATACGATGGGAACCTCGGGAACGATGGCCGTCAACACGATCATGATCGGGTTGAGCCTGGCCTTGAAGGCGACGGCGGTTGGCCTGCTGGTGGCCATCCCCTGCGTCGTCATGAACAACATCCTGCGCCGGAAAGTGGCCGAACTGGTCGCTCAATACAAGGTATTGCATGGACCGCGAGCTTGATCAGATCAACGTCATCCCGCTCGTCGACGTCATGTTGGTGCTGCTGGTCATCGTACTGACCACGGCCACCTTCATCAGCACCGGACAGATCCCCGTGAATCTGGCCAAAGCGAAAGAAGTCGGGGACCGCAAGGACGTGCCGATCGTCATTACCCTCACCGCCGAGGGAAAACTGTTCGTCAACGACCGGGCCGTGGCGGAGGGCGAGCTTCCCGCCGCGCTGGCCGCACAATCCCATGACTCCGCCGTCGTCGTCCGGGCCGACAAAGTCACCCTCCTCGAGCGCTTTGTCGCCCTGGTCGACGCAGTACGGGGGCTGGGGTTTCAGCAGGTCAGCCTGGAAGTCATCAGGCTGTAACCGAAATGGACAAGCCCGCCATCGACGCGCATCGCCACGCTGGCACGATCGGCTGGTTGTTGTCCTGCGCCCTCCACGGCAGCCTGGTGCTGGGCTCCCTCCTCTTCGTCCAAAGGGTGCAGCTGGCCCCGCAATCGGAGCCTTTCAAATGGAATGTCGCCATGGTCTCGCCGGAACCGGCCGCCGCTCCGGCAGCGCCGGCTCCTGTTCCGCAGACACCGAAAATGAAGGCGGCAACCGCTGCGCCCGTTCAACCTCCGGCTCCCCCGCAGCAGGTGAAAACACCCGAACCGCCTATGGCGCCTCCCCCGCAGGCTCCATCGACCACGCCGGTGGCGCCGCCTGCTGCGGTCCAACGCACGAACCCTCCGGAACCGGCCCCGGCTCCGATCGTCAAGCCGATGGAAGCGCAGACGACGGCTTCCC
>DIHJ01000038.1:63762-147829 GCA_002420105.1 Nitrospira sp. UBA5699 | reverse complement strand
AACGCAAGCCGGAACCGGTTCCTCCCGAGCCTGTGCACAGGCAAACCGTCGAAACAAAAACTGAACAGACCGCTCCTGTCTCGGTTCCACAACCGATCGTGGAGCCTCCGCCTGTTCCCGCACTTCCCCCGGCGGTTCCGGCCACTCCTCCCAAAGAGGCGGAGGCGGAGCCGGCGGTCGCTGCACAACCCGCGCCGCAGTCCATGCAGGCGGAGCCGCTTGTCCCGCCGCCTCCGGCCGGTCCTGCTCATCCTGGGACAGAATCGCAAATCGCCTCGATCGCGCCGCCGAAGTCAACCGCCCCGATCCGCATCGATTACGGCTGGCTCTCCGATACGATCCTGAAACGCGTGGAGGAATTGAAGCGGTACCCGGCGGAAGCGAGGGGGGACCGAGCCGAAGGAAAGGTCATCGTCAAAGCGGTCATTCGAGAGGACGGAACAGTGGGGAATGTCGAACTGGTGCGAAGTTCAGGGTTTTTAAGCCTCGACCAGGCGGCACTCGAACTCATGCGGCATGCAGGTCCGTTCGACCTCCCGCGCACGCTGGGGAAACCGCAAGTGACCATCCAGATCCCGCTCAACTACCGTCTGGACCGCCCTTGACTCGCTTTCAGGCGCCGGTCAGTTCCGGCATTCCTCCTGGTTCCACTGCCGCAGTATCGAGTCCTGGTCGAAGGTGAGGACATAGGCACGGCAGAACCCTCCCCTGGCCGACCCTGAATAACTTGCCGTCCCGCTCCCTCGCTCGAAGTAGGTCCAGACCGTGCGTTTGCCGTCCGCCCGCTCGGATTTGTGAGGTGCACCGTAGCGTTTGGCCACCTGTTCCATCGTGGCTTCGTTGACCCGGCCTTTAAAGTACCCGGTTTCAAATTCCGCGCAGGCGAAGATCCCGGCCGTCAGCATTGCGAGGAATGAGAGTGCCCTCACGCGGTTCATCGCTCGGGCCCCATTCGTCCGGAGGATGACGGAGCACGCACCCGGTTGCGCAAGCCGGACGACACGTGCAGCCGACCGGCTTGATCGACGATGATCGCCTCGACGTCGTCCAACCGCTCGACGAGGGCCATTCCGCGTTCCGGCCCCAGCACGAAGATGCCCGTATCGAGGCCATCGGCCCAGACACCGTCCTTGGCAATCACGCTGACGCTCTGACAACCCCGGGCCGGCTGAAGCGTGGCGGGGTCGAGAATGTGGTGGTAGCGGATGCCGTCTTTCTCGAAAAACCGCTCGTAGTCCCCGGCGGTCGAGATCGCTTCATCCTGCAGGTCCACCAAGACCAGAATCGCTCCTTCCTCGCGCGGATGCTGAATGGCCACCGGGAACCGCCGTCCTCCGGGCAGCCGGCCGAACGTCTTGATATCGCCCGATAGGGCGACCACCCCGGCCGCAGCCCCGGCCTTCTGCATCGCTATCACCGCCTGGTCCGCCGCGTATCCCTTTCCAATGCCTCCCACGTCGATCCGCATGCCCGCCTTGTCGAGAAAGATCGTCCGCTCCCGGACGTCGGCATGAACGGCACGGAGATTCATCAGCGGCCTCAGCGCTTCCAGTTCACCGGCCGTTGGGAGCCGCGGCTGCGCCGAGACATTCCAGGCATCGACGGCGGGGCCTATGGCGATATTGAACGCCCCTTCCGTCATCTCCGCAACCTGCATCGCGAGCCGGACGACGTTGAGCGTGTCCGGGCTGACGGGAACAGGCTTCGCTCCCGCCGCCGCATTCACGCGGGACAGCTCGCTGTCCGGAATCCATGTACTCAGCAGCTGCTCGAGGCGTTTCACCTCTTGGAACCCTGCAGTGATCGCCTGATTGGCCGCCTGATCACTCTCCCCCACCGCAGTGATGGAAACCAGCGTGCCCATGTGCATCTGAGTCCGCTTCACCACCACGGACGGAGCGCCCGACGACCGGGCGGCGCAACCCAATCCCGACAGACAGACACACACACAACCGGCGGCGACGACCAAGATCCGAATCCTGTCCATGAACGGGCTCCTACCAGTTGTGGCGTCGAAAGTACCGCGGATAGCGGGGATACGGCATTACTTCATACAGCCGCGCTTCGACCGCCGAAGGTTCCGGCAGCGCCGCGGTCACGGGAATCTCCGGCCGCGTCGGATATCGCTCTGAGAGAAAGACGTCCGCTCGCGAACGATCGTCCTGATCCATCACCATCGAGAGGGTGAGCATCCGTCCATACCGGGGCGAGTCGATCCCGAACCGCCAAGTTCCCACGTAGGTTGCCGCTTCCCGACTAACCGAGAACGCCACGCCCACGTCGGCCATGGACATGAAGGGCCCTTCGCTGATGTGAACGCGATTGAGGCGATAGGCCCCCGGGGAAAGCGCAATCGAAAACTGCCGGTCGTCTGATTCGATTTGAATAGTGACCCGCTCATGGGACTCCTGATGTTCCAGTTCCAGAGATCGAATTGCGGGTTCGTACTTCCGGCCCGTTTCTCCGGTAATCGCCGCCAGAACCCGGCCGACGATCAGACCCTCTCTCGGCCCGACAACCTCGGCAACGGGGGCCACTTGAGTGACGCATCCCATCGAAACCAACGACATGGCGATGATCCACCTCGGGTTCATGATCGGACCCTCCCGCATCTCACAATTCGCGAATTATAGGCAAACCCCGTGGGGAATGCATTGGCCTTCCCGTCCGCAGGAATGGGTCTTGACAGGAATCGGTCGATTAGGATATTAATAATCGTTCTCAATTTCATTATTGTACAAGGACCCGGCCATGGCAATCTCACAAACCGAGAGCACGACCTGTTCACCGGACAACGAAACGCGCTGCGAATGCGGCCAACTGATCGCGAAAGTGCGCGGACAGGGTCTGGAGCTGAAATGCAAGCGATGCAAACGGATTGTCGTGATTCCCTTTTCGTCCATCGAAGGCTGGAGCGCCATCGCATCATGATTCACCTCACGGAAGGAGGACCCGACAAAACAAACGTCCCGTCAGTCGGTATGGAAGGCTCCTATTCCCCGGAAGGCCAGAGACCATCGAGTCCCGAGTCAGACCATCACCATCTTACTCAACCTGGAGGACGCCGATGAAGATCCGGTCGCTCCTCGGGGCTCTTGTCATCGCCAGCTTGCCGGTCGCACCGGTCTGGGCTGAAAACATGACCCCGGAGGATATCAAGAAATTAGTCGACGAAGCCGTCAACAAGAAGATGCAGGAACACGAGCGGCGTGAAAGCTCCGCCGAACGGCTGATGGAGAAGAAAGAGGGCGCGCCCGGAGGCGCGGTCCAATACCCGACCCCGACCGGTCCCATCACCGACATCAGGGTCGAACGAAAGGGAGAAGAGAATATCCCGCTGGGATTCGGTTCGACCGGATCAGGCAAACTGATCTATGCCAAGCCCTTCCTGAGCGCGCCGAAAGCAACCGTCGGCGGCTATGTCGACGTCATGTACAACAATCTTTCCCGCCAGAATCTGGATAATCCAAGCCGTCATTCTTTCGGCCAGCAACGGATGGTGCCCTTCATCTATGCGGACATCACGGACCATATCAAGTTCGCCACGGAAATCGAGATCGAGCGGGGCGGCAATAATGCTCCGGAGTCGGGCGACGGCTCCTTTCAAATCGAGTTTGCCCAGTTGGACTATCTGGTCCACGAGGCCATCAACCTCCGCGCCGGCATTCTCCTGATGCCGGTGGGTAAGTTCAACCTGTTGCACGACTCCCCGTTGAACGACCTGGTGGACCGACCGATGGTCTCCAGAATCATCATTCCCAGCACCTGGTTCGAATCAGGCGCCGGCATCTACGGGACGCTGTACCCTTCGTCGCTCTCCAAACTCGACTACGAAGTGTACGCGGTCAACGGGATGAGTTCTACCGCCGGGGCGATCACGGATTTGGGAGTGCGTAGCGCGCGCGGCAGCGTGTCGCGAGACCGCAATGACAGCAAAGCGATCGTCGGCCGCGTGGCTTTCAGCCCCATGCTGGGCATCGAAGTCGCCGGCTCCGGCTACCATGGGCTCTACAGAAATGCGACCGCGACGACGGGCAATGGTTATATCGACATTTTCGCCCTCGATTGGACTCTCCAGAGAGGTCCCTTCGAAGTGATCGGAGAGTCTGCCTGGACCAGAATCAGCAACAACGGCACCGGCCCCGCCGGGATGCAGGGTTACTATATCCAGGGCAACTACCATTTCATGCCCGAGTTCCTCAAGAAATGGGCGCCGAGCCATTTCACGGACGCATCGACCTTCACCGCCGTCGTGCGCTGGGAACGAGTGGACACCGACACCGACGACCGGACCTTGAGACTTACCCAAGGAAATCGACGGGAGTTGGAGCGATTGACGCTCGGCTTGAACTTCCGGCCGATCGAGGACACGGTCTTTAAGTTCGATTGGCAGTTCAATACACAGAAAGACGCCCAAGGCCTGGTGAATGCCGGAGATCTCGGCACCTCAAGCAGCCCGATCAACGGGAACGGGTTCTTGATTCAAGCGGCAACGTATTTTTAGGCGAAGCAATGATCGGTCCCCGCCGAAGCGGTGGGGACCGGTCCCAAGGATTGACGGTCATGCGATTCACTTTTTCCTCTTCGAGCTTGTTCCTGGCGAGCATCTTTCTCAGCGCCTGCGCGGCGATGAACGGCATGCAGGAGCGATTTGCCGTCTGCAGTTATGATCATGCCTGGGAAGCGGCCATGGAGGCGGTGAAGGATCGCGCGATCGCCACGAAAGATAAAGAAGCCGGATTGATCGTCACCGGCTGGCTGGAAATCCCGATGCCGGGACGGACCTTTGGTGCCCTCCAGCGTGAGATGGGGGACAGCAAAGATCGGTCCCGGATCACCCTCACGGTGAAACGGCTCAACGACGTGACGAAGATCGCCTTTGCCGAGGAGCGGCAGCGCTGGGCCTTCCGTGGCGGATCCCGCCTGTTCGGCTGGGCCGTAACAGATCCGTCGGAAGAAGTGCTGCACGACGTGCAAACCCGCCTGGATACAAAATTAAAGGAGCGAGGATGTTCACTAACATGAGTGCGTACCGCACCGTTGCCGTTCTTGCGTTCTTCGTCTGTTCAGCCCTTCCGGCTCTTGCAGCCGAGAGAATCTGGGACAGCGAACTGAAGCGCTACCTGAAAGAGGACGACTTCAAGTACGAAGAATTCATGACGGAAGAAGAGGCCGTCAAGACGATCCTTCCCAAATCGGAGCGCGTCCGCAAGGAGATGATCCGCCTGACCCAGGAGAAGAAAGAGCTGATCGAGCAACGGATCGGCTGGAAATTTCCGGAGGAGTCGTTCGAACTCTACATCGGGGAAACCGGCGACAAAGTCGACGGCTATGCCATGATCCACAACACCATCGGGAAGTACAAGCCCATGACCTACATGGTCGGCGTCGACGCCAAGGGAACCTGCACCGACGTCGAGTTGCTCGTGTTCCGCGATGCCAAAGGCAGCGAAGTCGGCAAGAAGCGGTTCAACTCCCAGTACGACGGCAAGACGGTCACGGACCCGATCCGGATCAACAAAGACATCATCAACATCAGCGGCGCGACCATGTCCGTCCGCTCCATGAGTGCCGGCGTAAAACGTGTGCTCGTTCTCGTCGACGAGTATTACCTCAAACCGGCGGGGCTGGGCAGCGAGACGGTTGCGGCCCGCAAATCCGACAAGGGTTTTTTCTCCTCGATTTTCGGCAACTAGGTTGAGCGGACCGAGCGTCCCGACATGAGAAATTTCAACCAGCGGTTCAAACTCCGTGACTCCGATCGCCACATCAGGCTGCTCTATACGCAGTTTTTATTGCTGATGCTGGTGGGGTTTCTGTTCTCCTTCTTTTGGGCCCACAGTATGACCGGACTGAGTCCACAGGGCATTGCCGATCACTACCGCGGCTCGGATGCGACGTTCGGCGAACCGATGTCGTTCCGCGAGCTGGCCGAAGTGACCCACTTCCATCTCTTTACGATGCCGGTTGTGTTCATGATTCTTGTCCACGTCCTGTACCTGACCAACGCCAGCCACGCGATGAAGGTCTGGATGACCTGGCTCTCCTTCGCCGGGGTCGGGCTTGACCTCCTTTCGCCCTGGCTGATCAGTTACGTATCCCCGATTTTCGTCCTCACGATGCTGACGGGGGACACGCTGATGATGGTGACGTTTCTGATCATGATGTGGATTCCCCTCTATGAAATGTGGATTTTGAGGCAGCCCTTGATGGCGGGAAAACGACCCAGAGACGGCTCGACACAGCCGTAAGGTTCAGACAATCTACCCAGGCCAGAGGTTTTCACCCAGAGCCCAAGATCGCCGAATGTGGCGATCTTGGGCTTTTATCTTGGAGAGCACGCACGATGCGCCAGCACAGTCTCGAAGAGATTCAACCAGGGGCCGTAACGGTGAAGGGAATGCTCCGCAAGATCGACGGCATCCGCCTCCCGGCGGCGTCACGCCGGGACGTGGAAAGCATCCTCGTCCGCCAGGTCAGCAGGGAAATCGACCGGCTTCTTCCCTGGCAGGCAGGCCACGGCCGGCGCACCGCCTCCATTGCCCTGCGGATCGGTCAGAAAGCCGGGCTATCCGCCGACGACCTACATCACCTGAAACTCGCCTCCTACCTTCACGACATCGGACTGTTGACGCTTCCGCTGGAACTGGACACAGGCCGGGAACCTCTGGAGGGAGAGTCCTATGTCGCCGTGCAAAACCATCCCAGGCTCGGTGCCGCCCTGTTGGAGCCATTTTTATTCCTTCGTGAAGCGGCGGTGTTGATTGCGCACCACCATGAGCGATGGGACGGGGCTGGCTATCCTTACGGAATCAGAGGGACGTTCATCCCGCTTGGCGCCAGAATTCTGTCGATCGCCGACGCCTTCGACGCCGTTCGGGTGCCGGGGGTTCACGATCGCAATCTGCGCGATCACATCGCCGTGAGAATCCTCCAGGTCGCCGCCGGCAGCCAATTCGATCCTTCGCTCGTGGATGCACTCGCGGACGCCTGGACCGCTGACAACCAATTCCGCCGGGCGCGGCCGACCTCATGACCAGCCGGTGCCCACACACCGGCGTAGAAGTGGGAGTTGTGCCCTCCCACTTCACGGGCGGGGGCCCTCTCTTCCTCCTGAGGCCCCCCGCCCACCATTTCTGCGGCCTGATCGGGAACGAGAACCGGGGCTACTTCTTGATCTGCTCGGCGAGATAGCGGTCGAGCCCCACCTGCCCGATCGCCCTCAGTTGCGTTTCGAACCAGTCGATGTGCTCTTCGGTGTCCTCGATCATGTGTTCGAACATGTGGCGGGTGGTGAAGTCTTCGACCTTGGCGCAGTGGGCGATGCCTCTCCGAAGCAACTCGGCGTCCTCGCGCTCAAATTCGAGATCCTTCGTAAACAGGGCTTCCGCACTGTTTCCCCGGGCAACCGAATCGAGAGGCTCGACCGCGGGAGCCCCTTCGAGATACAGGATGTGGTCGATCAATCCCGACGAATGGCCGACTTCCTCCTGGGCAAGATGGGCGAAATGTTCGTGCAGCCGTTCATAGCCCCAATTCTTGCACATGGCCGCATGCAGCAGATACTGGTGCACCGCCGTGAGCTCGGCCTTCAGCACCTGATTGAGCAGGTCGACGACGCCTTCCTTGGCTTTCATGATCGTGGTCAGCTCTCCTTCTTGATCTGTTCGGCGAGGTAGTTTTCCAGTCCGATCTGCTTGATCGTCTCCATCTGGGTTTCGATCCAGTCGATGTGCGCATCGACATCCTTGGCCATATCTTCCAGCATATGCCGGGTCGTGAAATCGGCCACCTTGGTGCAATGCACGACGCCGTCGCTCAGGATGGCCAGCATCTCCTCCTCGGCCTTCAAATCCAGCTTCAACTGCTCCGGAACGGTCTCCCCCACATGTACCGTGTTCATGCGCTGCACGTTCGGCACGCCTTCGAGATAGAGAATATGCCCGATCAACTCGTCGGCATCTTTCATCTCGTCGATGCTGCGCTCCCGCACCTTGTGATGCAGGCGCTCGTAGCCCCAGTTCTCGCACATCTTGGCATGCACGAAATACTGATTGATGGCGGTCAGGTCGGCGGTGAGGATCTTGTTCAGGAGATTGATGACCCCTTCTTTGGCTTTCATCGGTCACCTCCCTTTCTGGAGAAGGCAGGCCCTCAACTCAGGGGCTCAGGTGGTGGATTTGTTGTTATGATATCGCGCCGGGCGAGGCAATGCATTATCGACGGCGCAAGGGGATTCGTCAACTCTCGGACGGCGAGGCGTACGACGACATTGCTTCTCAATATCTGAGACTGGCTGACGGGGATCAACGGGAGCGGAAAGAACACGAGCGGCTGCGATCAGCCCGCTTCACGATAGCCGCATTCTTCGTTGCGGCACTGCACGCTGCGCCCGGCCTGCTTGCTGACCTTTTCGACCAGGAACGGCGCCTGACAGGTCGGGCAAGCCTTGTTCACCGGACGGTCCCAGAGCGCAAACTCACATTTCGGATAGTTGCTGCAGGCGAAGAACGAGCGCCCCTTGCGGGTGCGTTTCTGGACAAGGTCGCCGCCGCAGTCCGGCTGCGGACACTTGACGCCCAACGCCAGCGGTTTGGTCGTCTTGCATTGCGGATAGGCCGAACAGGCGATGAATTTGCCGAAGCGCCCGGTCTTGATGACCATCGGGCTCCCGCACTTGTCGCACACCTGATCCGTCGTGACGTCCTGCTTCGGCACCACTTTGATCGTGCCGTCCGGCAGCTTCTCGAAGTTCTGGGTGTTCTTGCAGGGCGGATCGTCCTTGTACCCGGGGCAGGCGAGAAACTTTCCGTTTCTCCCCCACTTGATTTCCATCATCCTGCCGCACTTTTCGCAGGGAATGTCCGTGGGCGGTTCGACCGTGTCTTTCGGCCCCGGAATAGCCTTGGCCCGCTCCATTTCCTGGGTAAACGGATCGTAGAAGTCGCGCACGGCTTCGACCCAGGGCTTGTTCCCTTCCTCCACCTCGTCGAGCTCCTCTTCAAGATGGGAGGTAAAGTCGACGTTGACGATTTTGGGGAATCCTTTGATGAGGAAGTCGTTCACCGTGCGGCCGGTTTCGGTCGGGATAAAGCGCCCTTCGATCTTTTCCACATATTTCCGGTCTTGAATCGTGGAGATGATCGCCGCATAGGTGGACGGCCGGCCGATGCCTTTTTCTTCCAGTTCCTTGATCAACAGCGCTTCGTTGTATCGCGGGGGCGGCTGGGTGAAATGCTGCTTCGAGGTCACGCCGGGAACCGTCTGCTCGGCCTGTTCCACCAGCCGCAGACGCTCGCCCTCGGTCAGCGGCGGCAATTGCCGCTCGGAACCGTCATCGACCTCTTCCTCCTGCTTCGGCTTCTGCGCGAACAGCTCTTTGTCCACGCCCTCCATGTAGACGATCGTATGGCCGGGGAACTTCACGATCGTGCCGCTGGAGCGGAACAGATAGGTTTCCCGTGTCTCGAGCGGCTTCGATTCCACACGGGTCACATCGAGAATCGCCGGCACCATCTGCGACGCGATGAACCGGTTCCAGATCAGCTTGTACAGATTGTATTGATCCTGCTCCAGGTACTGCCTGATGGATTCCGGATCCCTGGCCGCGGAGGTCGGACGTATCGCCTCGTGGGCTTCCTGCGCCGCCTTCTGCGTCTTATAGACATTCGGCGTCGCCGGGAGATAGTCCGCTCCGAAACGCTCCTGAATCACCTGCCTCGCGTCCGCCATCGCCTCCCGGGAGATTCTCGGGGAATCCGTTCTCATGTAGGTGATGAGCCCGGTCGGGCCTTCCGCCCCGATTTCAATTCCCTCGTAGAGCTGCTGCGCAAGAGTCATGGTTTTCTTCGGAGTGAAATGCAGCTTCCGCGCGGCCTCCTGCTGGAGCCGGCTTGTGATGAACGGCGCGACCGGGTTCCGCTTTTTTTCCTTCCGTTCGATCGCCGTGACGACGAACGGCTTCCCTTTGATGGCGTCGACCACCTTCTGCGCGGCGTCGGCGGTCCCGATCGAGGCTTCTTCTCCATTGATGCTGTGAAGCTTCGCCTCGAACGGCGGGGGATTCGCGCCGGCCAAGAGGGCGGTCACCGACCAATATTCCTCCGCCCGGAACGCTTCCCGCTCCTGCTCGCGCTCGCACA
This sequence comes from Nitrospira sp. UBA5699, assembly GCA_002420105.1. Lineage (GTDB taxonomy): Bacteria > Nitrospirota > Nitrospiria > Nitrospirales > Nitrospiraceae > Nitrospira_C. The sequence goes on along the minus strand of DIHJ01000038.1, from coordinate 137,687 downwards.
TCAACCGGACCGCCACGGACTGGACCCGTCCCATCGAAAGGCCGCGCCGGACTTTGTTCCACAACAGCTGACTGCCCTGGTAGCCGACGATCCGGTCCAGCACCCGTCGCGCCTGCTGGGCGTTGACCAATTTCATGTCGATCTGGCCGGGCGACTGCAACGCCTGTTTGATCGCCCGCTCGGTGATTTCATTGAACAGGACGCGGAAGATCTTCCCGTCGCTCTTCTTCTTCGACTTGCCTTTGAGCTCTTCGGCAAGATGCCAGGCGATGGCCTCTCCTTCGCGATCGGGGTCCGGCGCCAGAAACACCTTGTCGGCCTCTTCGGCTTTTTTCTTGATTTCGGCCAGGACTTTGGATTTGCCCTTGATGGTGACGTACTGCGGCTTGAAATCATGGTCGAGATCCACACCCAGCTTGCTGGTCGGCAGATCCTTGACGTGACCGACCGAGGCCATCACGGTATAGCCGCGGCCCAGATACTTGGTGATGGTCTTGGCCTTGGTGGGTGACTCGACAATGATCAACGACTTCGCCATATCGACTCCAACGTCTCGAACACCTTACCCTAACATCCGTACCAGATAAAGCAGTTCAGTGCAACTTGCCCGCCTTCGCAGGAGCTACGACACTTTGAGATACCGTTGTCCGGGCAGTTGCCGCACGCGCTGATGCAGCTCGAGGAACAAGAGCGACGCCATGACCGCGGGCACCGCGAGCCCGGTTTGTTCGACAAGATCGTCCACGGTCCGCGGATCGTACGAGAGGGCATCATACACCAGCTGTTCCTGATTTCCCAAGCGATCACCGGAACGTGCATCGGACGGCGGACCCGGCGCCGTCGCCCGCAACGGCAATTCGAATTGCGGCGCGAGGGCGTCGATCACGTCTTGCGCCCGTTCGATCAGCGTCGCGCCCTCCTTGAGCAGCGCGTTCGTTCCGCGGCTCATATCGTCCTTGACGAATCCCGGCACCGCGAAGACCTCCCGCCCCTGCTCCGCCGCCAGTTGAGCGGTGATCAACGATCCGCTGTTGATGGCCGCTTCGGTGACGACGACCCCGAGCGCCAGCCCGCTGATGATCCGGTTTCTCCGGGGGAAATGCGCGCGGTGAGGCGCCGAGCCGAGAGGCAGCTCGGAGAGGACCGCCCCGCACGCGTCGATCTCGGACCGCAGTCGTTCATGTTCGGGCGGATACGTGCGGTCGATCCCGCAGCCGAGCACGGCGATCGTACGGCCGCCTGCGGCGAGCGCGCCGCGATGCGCCGCGGCATCGACGCCGCGTGCCAGCCCGCTGACGACCGTGAATCCCGCACCGGCCAGGTGCCCCGCCAGTTCCTCCGTCATGAGTCGCCCTTTGGCGGTGGCGTTCCGTGAGCCGACGACCGCGACGGCCAGTTCGTCCTGCACGGTCAATCGCCCGGTCGCGTAGAGGAGCGGCGGAGGGTCGGGGATCATCCGCAGACGGGCGGGATAGGCGTCGTCGAGAACGGTCAGCACTTCGATCTGCCGTTCTCGGATCGCGTTCAGCTCGCGGTCGATGGTCCGGCGGATCGCGGCGTCCGGCCCCTGCCTGATCGCCTCGGCCAGCCGCACGCTGCAGCCCCGCTGAATCAACTCGTCGGTCGAGGCGCTCAGCACGGCATCGGGAACGCCCCATTCGTGGACCAGGGCGAGGACGGTCTGGTCGCCGACGCCGTCGATGGCCCGGAGCCTCATCCACGCTTCGAGCGTGGCGGTGGCCGGGCGCCGGCCCGCTGCCCGCGTCACACCGGCCCCGCGGAAGCGGCCCGACATGACCCGATGTGACGACGCGATTGATCCGGCCGCATGGGCGGTTTTCCCGTTACACCACAGCGAGGTCGAACTGCTCCAGATGCAGGTGCTCGTCCGGCATCACGATCACTTTCGCCGCACATTCCCGCTCCAGGGCTTCCAATCCCTGGCGTTCCTCATCCTGCAGCAGCCCCGCCACGGAAGGATGCGCGCCCACGACGATCCGCTGCTGGTCGCCGCCGCCGATCTTTCTGATCTCGCGGAAGATTTCGTAGGCCACCGTGGTCGGGGACTTCGTGTAGCCCCGGCCTTCGCAGTACCGGCAGGGTTCCGACAGGGAGCGCAGCAGGTCCTCCCGCACCCGTTCGCGGGAAATCTCGATCAACCCCAGATCGGAGATCCGTGAAATCCTCGTGCGGGCCTTGTCGGACGACATCGCATCGACCAGCGCATGGTAGACCTTGTCCCGATTCTTCTCCCGTTCCATGTCGATGAAATCGACGATGATGATCCCGCCGATTCCCCGCAATTTGACCTGATAGGCGACTTCCTTCGCCGCTTCCAGATTGTTGCGCAGGATCGTTTCCTCCTGGTCGCGCTTGCCGACGAACCGGCCGGTGTTGACGTCGATGACCGTCATCGCCTCCGTATGATCGATCACGAGATACCCCCCGGACTTCAGCCAGACCTTCCGGCTGAGGGCCCGCGCCATTTCCTGCTCGACGCCGAGATAGTCGAAGAGGCTTTCGTCTTTGTCGTAAAAATGAATCCGCGACGTCTGCTCCGGCGAGAAGCGCTGCACGAAGTCGCGGACGGCGTCGTATTCCTGGCGCGAATCGATCCACAAGCGTTCGACTTTCTTGCCGAACAAGTCGCGGACGACCCGGAAACTCAGGCTCAGATCGGTGTGCAGCAACGCCGGAGCCGGCTGCTGCTCGGCCTTGCTCCGGATGTCCTGCCACAGCACATGCAGGAAATCCACGTCGGAGCGCAGCTCATCCTCCTTCACCCCTTCGCTGACCGTCCGCACGATATACCCGCACCCCGGGTGCCGGACGCGTTTCATGATGTCCTTCAGCCGGCCACGCTCTTCGTCCCGCGCGATGCGGCGCGAGACGCCGATGTGTTCGACGTTCGGCATGAAGACGAGATAGCGGCCCGGCAGCGACACGTAGCTCGTGACGCGGGGTCCCTTGGTGCCGATGGGCCCCTTCGAGATCTGCACCATCACCTCCTGGCCCTCGCTGAGAAGCTGTTCGATGGGTTTCGAACTCTCCCTCCGGGGGCGGAGATCGTCGCTGTCCTTGTCCTCTTCGTCCGAATCGAGCAGGGTGTCTCCCCCCTCGGCATCCAGCGACAGATCCGACACGTGCATGAAGGCCGCCTTCTCAAGGCCGATATCGACGAACGCCGCCTGCATGCCGGGCAGCACCTTCGCCACTTTCCCTTTGTAGATGTTTCCGACGAAGTCCTTGTGTTTCGCGCGATCTCCGAACAGATCGGTGACCACTCCGTTATCCAGCACCGCCACACGGGTCTCTTCCCGTGCGACCGTTATCGCAATTTCAACACCCATACTGTCTCCTTCCGTTCAGCGGACGACCCGATTCGACATGAGGGAGGAACGCGGGACGGCCCAGGCTCCGATGTCACTCAATTCCTTGTCGAGTCGATCGTCCGCACAATGAATCCTGTTACGCAGGCGGGGTCGAGCCATTCGCCCCCGCGCCAACATCCGTTTAATAAAACAAACTCAATCGCCGCCGTTTCACGTTCAGCAGCAAGCCGAGAGACGCCATCGTCATAATGGTCGCGCTGCCGCCGTAACTCATCAGAGGCAGGGGAATGCCGACGATCGGGAACATCCCGGCGGTCATGCCGATGTTCACCACTACGCAAAAACAGAGCATGGAGATGACTCCGACCGCCAGCAGCGCGCCGAGTTCATCCTTTGCGCGGCTCGCGATTTCCAGCGACAGCCAGATCAGCGCCACGAACAGGAGCAGCAGGATCAACACGCCGATGAACCCCCATTCTTCGGCAAAGACCGAAAACACGAAATCCGTATGCCCCTCCGGCAGGAATTTCAATTGGCTTTGCGTGCCGCCGTACAACCCTTTGCCCGTCAATTCGCCCGCGCCGATGGCGATACGCGACTGCAGCGCATGATAGCCCTTGCCCCCGGGATCATAGTTCGGATCGACGAACGCCATGACGCGTTGACGTTGATAATCGTGCAACGAACCCCACATGACCTCCCAGGCGAAGGGGAAGAGCATCAGCGAGAACAGGAGGACGACGCCCAAGGCTTGCGATCGCATTCCCACCATCAATAGCATCGCCGCATAAACCGCCATGAAGCTCAAGCCGCTGCCGAGATCCGGCTGCTTGAGAATCAACAGCAGCCCCGGCAGCATCAAGGCCCCGGGGATGACCACCCGCTGGAGCCAGCCGACCCGCGGCGCCTTCGAGTAATAATGCGCCATCACCAGGATGAGGACGAGCTTCGCGAACTCCGACGGCTGAAACGCGAACGGTCCGATCGGAATCCACCGTTGGGCCCCCCGGCTTGTCTTCCCTTCGAACAGCACCACCGCCAGCAGGATCAGGATGATCGCATAGGCAGGATACGCTAAACGGGCGATGCGGTGATAGTCCCAGACCAGCATGATCAGAAAGGCCACCGTCCCGAGCAGAATCCACACCAATTGCTTTGCATAGAACGGGAGCCCGGATCCGCCCTGATCGTGCGTGACGCTGTAGATCGAGAGCACCCCGATGCCGAGAATGATGAATATCAGACCGAGGAACCTCAGGTCGAAGTTATCGAACCCGCGGCGGTCCATGACCCGATCAATCATAAAGACCTGCCCCCCGTCCCCTGCAACGCCGCCGACGCGGCAGCCTCCGGGCCTCCCCCCGGACCGCCGGCCTTCAGCTTCATATAGGTTTCGATGACTTCCTTCGCCAGAGGAGCCGCAGCCGAACCTCCGTGCCCCATGTGTTCCACCAGCACGGCAACGGCGATCGTCGGGTTCTCCACGGGCGCGAAGGCGACAAACCAGGCATGGTCCCTCAACTTCTTGGGAATGTCCTTCTCCGGACCGGTACGGAGCGCCGCCGTCTGCGCCGTGCCCGTTTTCCCCGCGATCGTCACAAGGGACGACTTCGCTCTCGTCGCGGTCCCTTCCGTGACAACCCCCGCCAACGCCTCACGAATCAGTTTCAGGGTATCCGGCCTGAGGTCCAGCTTGGACTTCGGCACCGCCGGCAGCTCCTGCCGTTGTCCCGTCGCCCGATCCATGATGCCCTGCACCAGGCGCGGACGATACGTCACCCCGTCGTTGGCGACCGTGCCGATCAGGCTCGCCATCTGCAGCGGCGTGACCGTCACATAGCCTTGCCCGATGGCGGCTGAAATGGTCTCGCCCGGCAGCCAGGGTTCCCGCTTGACTTTCAGCTTCCAGGCCGTCGATGGAACGATGCCGACCCGTTCGGAAGGCAGTTCGACGCCGGTCTCCTCCCCCAATCCGAACTGATGGGCATAGGAGGCCATGGTGTCGATGCCCATCCGCTGTCCGATCGTATAGAAATACACGTCGCAGGAATGGATCAGCGCTTTGCGGAGATCGACATAGCCGTGCCCGCTGGCTTTCCAGTCGTGATAGACGCGCTTCCCGAACTGGTAGCCGCCCGAACAAAAGACCGTCGAGGACGGGGTCACCGTATTCGACTCCAACGCCGCCGCCGCCATCAGCACCTTGAACGTCGAGCCCGGCGGGTATTGCCCCTGTGAGGCGCGGTTGTTCAAGGGGCGGCCTTCGTCCTGCACGATTTCGACCCATTGCTTCCCCGTCAGTTCGCGCGACAAGATGTTGGGGTCGAACGCGGGCCGGCTCGCCATCGCCAGAATGTCCCCTTTCGTCGGGTCCAGCGCGACAATCGCCCCCGATTCCTGCCCCAGGAGATCCTCAGCCACCTTCTGCAACCGCGCGTCGATCGTGAGGTAAAGATCGTCTCCCGCATGCGGTTGATCCACCATGACCGTGCGCTTTTCATGGCCCAGCGCGTCGACTTCGACGCTCTTCTGCCCCGCCTGCCCCCGCACGATGTGATCGAAAAACTTTTCGACGCCGTATTGGCCGACGATGCTTCCCTGATGCAACTCGGCGAACTCCGGTTTTTCCAGCTGCTCGGCCGACACTTCGCCCACATAGCCCAAGACGTGAGACGCCGTCACCCCGCTCGGATAGTTCCGTTGCGACTCGACCTGAATCATGACGCCGGGCAAATCCAGGCGATGCGACTCGATCAACGTCGCTTCGCGAAGCGTCAGGCGGTCCTTGATCTTGCGAGGCAACTGCTTGGCCCCTCGCACGGCCAGCTTCTTTCTGACCAACGCCGGATCCAACCCGATCAATTCGGTGAGTGTGTCGACCAACGCTTCCCGGTCCTTGACGTCTTCGAGCGAGACGTACAGGCTGAAACTGGGCACATTGTTGGCGAGCAGAATACCGTTGCGATCGTAGATCAGACCCCGGGCCGGCTCCAGAATGACCGAGCGCGTGCGGTTGTTTTCCGAAAGATCCCGGTAGTACGGGCCTTCACGGATTTGCAGGTGCCAGAGGCGCAGCGCCAACAGCGCCACGACCAGCAGGAGCCCTACGCGCAGCACCACCAGCCGGCGTTGAAGTTCTCCCAGTTCAGAATCGTGAAGACCGGCTGTCGCCATCGCCGTCGTAACCCGTCGTCCTTAGAAGATCCGGTCGAACGTTTTCCATCGTTGCACCGCAAATCGCCGCTCCATCAACCAGAGCAGCCCCGCCCCCAGCACCGCATCGAAACAGGCCTGAGGCAGCACGATGGACTGCACCATCCACCACGTATCGGACATCGTCGCATTCTTCATGCTGAACGCCGCCACCAGCCCGCCCGCCAACGACAGCGCCAGCAGGCCGATGCACAGGATCGTGGGGGTGACTTGCGCCACCTGTCGCCCCAACAGCCCGGCAAACAATCCGGCGCCGCCGGTCGTCACTAGACTTAACCACAAATCCCCGGCGGAATACAGATTGAGCACCCACCCGACGGTCAAGCCGACCAGGAGGCCTTCAAGTTCGCCGGCCACGAGCCCGATCACCGCGGCGATCACGAGCCCGAGATCGGGCTTGATGCCCCAGATACTGACGTGCGTCAGAAGGGTCGTTTGCACGGGGACGAGCAGCAGCACGAGCCCGAGATAGAGCAACAGCTTCATGGCCGGGATTTGCCTCCTCCGGCCGGCTTTGCCTCAGGTTCGACGGACTGGGGCTGAGGCGATTGAATGACCAGCACTTCCTCCACATGATTGACATCGACCTCCGGCGCCAGTTCCGCCGTTTGGAAGAGCGCCCCCTCTTCCTTATCGATGCCGGTGATCGTCCCGATCGCCAGGCCGCGGGGAAAACCGCCGACCAACCCCGACGTCACGACCCGATCGCCGTCCCGTACCCCCGAGAGCATCGGAATATATTTCATCCGGACCCGCCCCTGCGGCGTGCCTTCCACGATCCCTTCGTCTCTCGTGCGCTGTATCAACCCTGCGATGGCATTATTGGGGTCGGTGACCAGCAGCACCACCGACGTCGCGCCGGTGGTTTTGACCACGCGCCCCACGACCCCCGACGGCGTGATGACGCCCATGTCGGGCTGGATGCCGTCGCTGTCTCCCTTGTTCAGAATCACCGCCCGATATCGGTTGCTGGCGTCCCGCCCGATGACCTGCGCCGCCACCATGGCGGGCAGCGCCTGTTCCTTGAACTGCAGCAGAGCGGCCAGGCGCTCGGTCGAGGCCGCCGCCTCACGCAATTGATTGTTCTGGCCGCGGAGCCACTCGATGTCCTGCCGCAGCCGGCGATTCTCTTCGGCCATCCCCTGCAAGGCCACATAGTCCCCCCACAGACCGGAGATCCCCTTATCAAGCGAGGAGACGGCTTCAAGCGGCAGGCGGACCAGTTGGCCGACCGGGCCGTCGAGATACTCCAGGAGTCCCTGACTTTGTCCGGGGAACAGGAAGAGGGCGGCCAGGAAAAAGGCAAACAATCCTAGCGCCAGACGCCTACCGCCGTGGGGAGAACGCACATTGACCATCCACATGAGTAAGGGATGGAACCGTTATCGGAAGGTATTGGCCTGGGACATGACGGCGACTTTGGCCAGCAGATCGAGCTCATCGAGGATTTTTCCGACTCCCAGGACCACGGAGGTCAGGGGATCATCCACGGTGATGATCGGCAGATTCGTCTCTTCCCGGAAGCGGGTATCCATGCCCTTCAGCAACGAACCTCCGCCGGTGAGCACGATGCCTCGGTCGATGATGTCACCCGCCAGCTCCGGCGGGGTGTTTTCCAACGCCACCTTGATCGCATTGACGATCGTTCCGATCGGTTCCTGGAGCGCTTCCCTGATCTCCGCGTCATCCACCACCAGCGTCCGGGGAATCCCGGAAATCAGATCGCGCCCCTTAATCATCATTGTCTTGCGCTCCTCGAAGGGATAGGCGGACCCGATCTCGAACTTGATCCGCTCCGCCATGTGCTCGCCGATGAGGAGGTTGTACTTCTTCTTGATGTAATTCATGATCGCATCATCCATGCGATCGCCCGCCACTTTGACCGATTCGCTGTAGACGATCCCGCCGAGGGAGATCACCGCGATGTCCGTCGTGCCGCCGCCGACGTCGACGACCATGTTGCCGGACGGCTCGGTGATCGGCAGCCCCGCGCCGATCGCCGCGGCCACCGGCTCTTCGATCAGATAGACTTCCCGCGCACCGGCCAATTCCGCGGAGTCGCGCACCGCGCGCTGTTCGACCTGCGTAATCCGTGAAGGCACCCCGATGATGATGCGGGGCCGGACGAAGGCGCTGCGGTTGTGGGCCTTCTGAATGAACCGCTTCAGCATCTGCTCGGCCATCTCGAAGTCGGCGATCACGCCTTCCTTCATCGGCCGGACGGCCACGATATTTCCCGGCGTGCGCCCGAGCATTTTCTTGGCATCCGCGCCGACGGCCAGGACTTTCTCCGTCTTCTTCTCGACCGCCACCACCGAGGGTTCGTTCAGCACGATTCCCTTGCCGTGCACGTACACGAGCGTCGTGGCCGTGCCCAAATCAATGGCGAGATCGTTCGAGAACCAGCCGAAAATATCACTCGTAAAACCCACGATGACTCTCCCTTCCGCTCAAATTCCTAGCACCCGGTGCGACCTCGCCGGGGAAATGCCCTCAGTCCGGAAGTGCCAGCCGCCCGATATCCAACACCTGCGTGCCGGCCAGTTCATCCCCGAGACGACGTCCCTGTTCGTTGCCGATGATCAAGATCGCTTCGAAGACGACAACCGCTGCGGCCGCCAGCCACCCGACATAGGGAACCGCAAACGCCAACTGGGCCACGGCAAAGGGAATGTTCCGGATGATGGATTCCCGAAACCCTGCTGGCTCACGTGAGTCCGGAAGAATCGTCTGGAGGCCGATCAACCGTTTTCCGATGCTCCGACCGCCCGCAAACCCGTCGGCAATGAGCAGATAGGCCAACCCCGCGAGAAATCCAACCGGAACAATCACTTCGGCCGCTGCAGCTGCGAGGAACAGGTCGATCAGTTTGGCGATAAACCGGTTGAGGACCTGCGCCTTGGGGTAGATCCCGACACCCAATGGATGGACCCCAACCTGCTCCGCCAAGGGATCTCCTTGCAATTAGTGGCAAAGTATAACAAATTCGAGAATCTGGCACAAACGAATCACCAATCTTTGACCGACCGGATCGCCGGCTTCTGAAAGCCCCTCCGTCACGACTTCCCGCACCTTGCCTTTGACGACATCTCTGAGTACAATTCGCCCCTTGTTGTAACCTTCTCGAGGATGCCGTGCCATGATCAAAGTGCTGCGGTTTGCCAACGAAAAGTATCCCTGGTTTCTCGCGCTGACCATCGGCTTCATCGCCGTCACGTTCGTCGTCGGGATGGGATGGTGGGGATTCGGCGAACAGCCGGGCACCGTCGTGGCGTCGGTCGGAGACCTCACCATTTCGCAGGATGAGTTCAAACGCGCCTACGAAAACACCTATCGCTTCTACAAGGACAAGGTTCCCGGAGAGTTCAAGGATGAAACGATCAAGCAGTACGTCGTCGAACAGCTGGTGGACAACCGGGTGTGGCTGATCGCGGCAAAGAATATGGGCCTCACGGTCGCCGACGAAGACCTGCGCGAGGTCATCATGCAGATTCCGGAGTTCCAGAAGAACGGCACTTTCGATCCGGAACAGTATCAGCGCCTTCTGGCGGCCAACCATCTGACTCCCGCCGTCTTCGAAGCGATGGAAACCAAAGAAATTCTCAGCAACCGGGCGCGGATGATCGTCAGCGATGCCGTCGCATTGACGCCGAGTGAACTTGCCGAAGCGCAGGCCCTGACCCTCCGACAGGCAGAAGCGGATCCGGCCAAGGCTGCCGCCGCCAAAGAACGCGCCGTCCAGGAAGTGCTGTTCCAAAAGCAACAACGGGCCCTTATGGCCTACACCCAGTCGCTCAAGACCACCATCCCCATCAACATCCGCCGCGAACTGCTGTAGCAGACACGGCGCGAGGTCCGAGGCAAGAGGCAATTGCCGGCTCCGGCGTCCCACTTGCCTATGGCCCTTTGCCTCTTGCCATTTCCGTGATCAGCATCGCGTCGCCGTAACTGTAGAACCGGTACCGCTCCCGCACGGCTTCCTCATAAGCCGCTCTGAGCAGATCGACTCCGGCGAAGGCGGAGACCAGCATGAGCAGCGTGGTCTGCGGCAGGTGAAAGTTCGTCAGGACGGCATCGACCGCGCGAAAAGGAAACCCCGGCGTGATGAACAGGCTGGTTTCTCCCTGATAGGGCGCGACCGCGCCACGTTCACGAGCGGCCGTTTCCAGCGCCCGCACGACCGTAGTCCCGACGGCCACGACCTTTCCTCCGGCATTCTTGGTGCGCGCGATCGCATCCGCGGTATCCGTCCCCACGTCGATCCATTCGGCTGCCATCCGATGATCTTCAATACGATCCACCGTCACCAGCTTGAACGTGCCGAGGCCGACGTGCAACGTCACCGTCGCCAGGACGATGTGCCGAGCCGCCAATCGGGTCAACAGCGCGGGAGTAAAATGAAGCCCGGCGGTCGGCGCGGCAATCGCCCCTTCGTCATGGGCAAAGACGGTTTGATACCACTCGCGATCCCGGTCGGTCGGCGGCCGCTTGATGTAGGGAGGCAGGGGCATGCGGCCGTGCAGCCGGAAGAATTCCGGCACCGGCACCGACCCTTCGATGCGCACGACGGTCCGGCCGTCGTCCCGGCTGACCACCGTCACGACCGTCCGGGCGTCAATGTCTATGCGTTCTCCCGGACGCCACTTGCCCTTCATCAGGACTTCCCAGATGCGGTCGGCGACGGCTTTGACGAACAGGATCTCGACCGGCCGGCCGGAAGCCGGCTTCCGGCCGACGACGCGGGCCGACCGGACCTTCGTATCGTTCACGACGAGCAGATCGCCCGGCGCCAGCAGGTCCGGAAGATCGACGATGCGCTTGTGGAGCAGCGATCGGTCGGACGGATTCATGACGAGCAGCCTGGCCTGATCGCGCGGGAGGACCGGCTCGTTCGCGATCAGGGCCGCATCGAAGGGAAAATTGAACTCGGAGAGCTGCATCAGGACGTCGGAGGGATCGGCGTTTTTGTCAGCGACATGTCCTGCAATTCGGTGCCGGGATAGTAGTACAGCAGAATCGTTGAGAACGGATAGCCCAGCTCGGCCAGCTCCTTCGCACCCCATTGACACATCCCGACCGCATGACCGGCGCCGTAACCGGACAGCACGATCTCGCGGCCCACGGAATCGATCGTAAACTGCGTGCTCGGCACGACCATGTATCCCACCGCCTTGCGGAGATCCTCGCCCCGCAGAATCAGCTCCCCTTCCGAATGCACCAGCCGCAGCTTCGCGACACGGCCGCCGCGGCTGAAGCTCAGGGGAGTCATCGACACGATGGTCCCGACGGCGAATCCCTGCTGCCGAAGATTCTGCTCCAGCGTGTCCATTCGGAATGAGGCCTTCCATTGATAGTGGGGGGACTCCAGATCGAACGGACATTCCACGCCTTTGAGGTAGGGATATTCCTTCGACCACACGTTGAGCGCATCTTCGGTCAGTCCCGCCGCCGTAGAAGAGAAGGCCGCATAAATCGGCGCATTCTGGTAGGTCAGCACGAGGCCCTTGGTTTCCTCGACCGCGCGGAGGACCGCCGCATCGATCCCGTTCTTTCCCCGGTACACCTGATCCTGCACGGTCGCCGCCACATCGTATTCTCGGGTCGCGCTCAGCATCTGCTGATAGAGCGCGTAGGTGCGCGCCGCCACGGCCTGGGCCTTCAGCATCTCCGGGTGCCAGGCCGAGTTGACTTCCGCGGGAACCACACCCTTGACGTACTCCTCCAGATCGACTTGATTGATGACGAGAAACCCTTTGCCTTTCCTGGCCACGTGCACGAGCCCGCTGACCGGCACGGCGAGGCGGAATTCGTTCGCCGGCCTGGACGCTCCCTGGACCTTTCCGTTCGGCCTGGCCAACAGCAGGGTCAGGCCCTGGTCGCCCGCCCTCATCGTCAGCCGCTCATGGGGCATACGGATGCCGTTCACCAGGAAGCCCTTCCCGTAGGGCACAATGTGCACGCCCGAATGCATGGCACGGCCCTGGCGGCTTGCGTCGGTGACCCAGACCGCTCCCTCCGCCTGCACATCCAGCCTGTGCACGTCGGCCGAGAGGAGGACGCGGAGAGACTGCGCACCCTCCGCCCAGGTCGCCCCGGCATGCAGAAACAGCCAGACCGTGAGCCCAAGGGCCAATCGACGATACACTGCCTTTACCGGCGGAATAGCCATGACAATAAATAGAATAGCAGACTGAGGACGATGCTGAGGAGGATGCTGCTCCCGAGGGGAAAATAAAAACTGAACTGGTCGCGCTTGACGGAGATATCGCCCGGCAGCTTACCGAACCAACCCAACAGACTTCCGACGCCGGGCACGCGGTCGGCCAACAGCAACAGCACGCCCAGCACCGCGACGACCGTCCCGATCCCGACGAAGAGTTTTCCCAGAGTTCCCCACTCGGTCATCAGCCTTTCACCAGACACTCGGCAATCTGCACCGCATTGAGGGCGGCTCCCTTGCGGAGATTGTCCGACACGACCCAGAGGTTCAGGCCGTTGGCGATCGATTCGTCGGTTCTGATGCGGCCGACATACACCTCGTCCTTGCCGGTCGCGTCCAACGGCATGGGGTAGAGTTTCCTGCCCGGGTCATCGTAGACGATGACGCCCGGCATGGCGGCCAGCGCCGCGCGGGCTTCGTTCGGCGTGAGCGGACGTTCCAATTCGACGTTGACCGCCTCGGAATGACACCGCAACACGGGCACCCGGACCGTCGTCGCCGTCACGCGCAGCCGGGGGGCGCCGAGAATCTTCCTCGTCTCGTTGGCGATCTTCACCTCTTCGGAACAGTCTCCTCCCTCGTTGAAGGAACCGATGTGCGGCAGGAGATTGAACGCGATCTGATACGGATACACTTCGGCCTTCGCGTCGCGGAAGGCCATCAGATCTTTCGTCTGGGTCAGCAGTTCGTCCATCGCCGCGGCGCCGGTCCCTGAAACCGACTGGAACGTCGTCACCACGACGCGCTTCACCCCGACTGAATCTTGCAGCGGCTTGAGCGCCATCACCAGCGGAGTGGTCGTACAATTGGGAATCGAAACGATGCCGCGGGGCATCGCGCGGAGCGCATGGGCGTTGACCTCCGGCACCACCAAGGGAACGTCGGCTTCCATGCGAAAGACGCCGCTGTCGTCGATCACCGCCACGCCGGCCGCACCGAGTCGTTGCCCGTATTCGCGGCTGATCGCGTCGGTCGCCGAGATGAGCGCGATGTCGACCCCGGCAAACGACACGTCGGGCGTCAACTCCTCGACTTTCCATTCCTTGTCCTGACAGGCCAGCACTTCGCCCGCAGACCGCTTCGAGGCGAACAGTTTCAGCAAGGCCAGAGGAAACTTCCGCTCTTCGAGAATCTCGAGCGTTTCCTTCCCCACCGCACCGGTCGCGCCGAGAATCGCCACCACATATCCCGATTTCTTCTGCAGCATACGAGGCTACCTATAAAATGATTTCACGGATCCGATGATTAAACGTATCGGCGATGAACACGTGTCCCTCGCGATTCAGCGCGATGCCAAACGGATAATTCAGGCTGGCCTCCAGGGCCGTTCCGCCGTCGCCGCCGAAATTGGCCACCCCGACGCCGGCCAGACGCTCCAGACGTCCGTTGGCCCGGTCCCAGCGCCTGACGAGATGATTGTCGGAATCGGTGATAAACAGATTCCCCGCTGCGTCAAGGGCAATTCCGGACGGTCTGGACAAGCTCGTCGAAGGCGGTTCGACGGCCCCCTGATAACGATATTCACCTCCGTCGCCCGCAACCGTACTGAGCACACCGCTCACAGGATGCACGGCACGGATGCGTCCGTTGAAGGTGTCGGCGATGTAGAGGGTGCCGTCCGGGCCGAGCGCCAGGCCGCTGGGGCCCGCGAGACTTGCCTCGGTCGCCTTCATCCCGTCTCCGTCGTACGCGGCGGAGCCCGTCCCGGCGATCGTACGGATGATTCCCGTCGACAAATCGATCGCCCGGACGCGATTGTTGCTCTGATCCGCGATATACAACGTCCCCCTCTCGTCCACGGCCAACGCGGCCGGCTCGTTCAGGCCCGCCGCCACGGCCGGGCCGCCGTCGCCGCCGAATCGCGGTTGCCCGACACCGGCGATCGTCGTGATCACCCCCGTGCCGGCCTCGACACGGCGGACCCGATGATTCATGGTGTCGGCAATGTATACGTGCCCCGCGCCGTCGACGGCCACCGCTGTCGGAAAATTCAAGAACGCCTGCCCGGCCGAGCCGCCGTCGCCGCCGAATCGCTTGACGACTCCGGCGCCGTTGACCACATAGCGAACCGTTCCGCTCAAATCGGTCTGCTGGGCGAACGCCCGTTCTCCCATGGTACCGGCGTCCGAAAACGGATCGTCATTGTCCCCCTCCGGCGCCGGACCAGGCTTCACGACTTCGAGCCGGGGCTCGAGAGCGCCCGCACAGCCGGCGATCGTGGCGATCAGGCCGGTCGCGCGGTCCACTTTCCGCACGAGGTGATTCTCCGAGTCCGCGATAAGGAGGTTTCCCTGCCCGTCGATCGTCACCCCTTTGGGCTCGTTGAGACAGGCCGCGACGGCGAGCGCGCCATCGCCCGTTGCTCCGCAGTCGCCGTTTCCAGCCGCCGTGCGGATCGTGCCGGCGTTGACTTCGGTCGGCATCATCCACCCATCGGTTAGTGCAGATTCCTCAGAATCGCGTCGCCCATTTCCGTAGTCCCCACGAGCCGAGCCCCCGGGCTCTGAATATCCTTCGTGCGATAGCCGAGATCGAGGGTCTTCACGATGGCCTGTTCGATCACTTCCGCTTCCTTATCCAGCTTGAACGCATAGGACAGCATCATCGCCGCCGAGGCGATGGTCGCGATGGGGTTGGCGATGTTCTTGCCGGCGATATCGGGAGCGCTCCCGTGGATCGGCTCGAACAAGCCGACCTGGGCGCCGATGCTGGCGGAGGGGAGCATGCCGATGGAGCCGGTCAACATCGCCGCTTCATCGCTGAGAATGTCGCCGAAAATGTTGTTGCACAGCATCACGTCGAACTGACGGGGATTGCGGACCAACTGCATGGCGGCATTATCGACGTAGATGTGATGCAACTCCACATCGGGATAGTCCTTGTGGACGTCGATGACGACGCGCCGCCACAGCTCGGAAGACTCGAGGACGTTCGCCTTGTCGACCGACGTGACTTTCTT
The DNA here is from genome assembly GCA_002420105.1 of Nitrospira sp. UBA5699. Lineage (GTDB taxonomy): Bacteria > Nitrospirota > Nitrospiria > Nitrospirales > Nitrospiraceae > Nitrospira_C. The sequence goes on along the minus strand of DIHJ01000038.1, from coordinate 121,963 downwards.
CCTTCGCTTGCGCGCCGCTTCGAACGCCACCTTCGCGATGCGACGAATCTCCTCGGTGGTATAGATCTCGGTGTTGACGCCGCGCTCGCTGCCGTTGGGAAGCTTCTCGATGCCCTTCGGCCTGCCGAAATAGATGCCGCCGGTCAGCTCGCGGATCACGAGGATGTCGATGCCCTCGATGACTTCCTTCTTGAGGGTCGAGGCATCGGCCAGCACGCCGTACAACTTCGCGGGGCGGAGGTTCGCATAGAGCCCCAACTGCTCACGCAGGCCCAGCAGCGCGCGCTCGGGACGCAGGCTGTACTCGAGTCCCTCCCATTTCGGGCCGCCGACGGCGCCCAACAGCACGGCATCGCTCTGTTTGGCCAACGCGAGCGTATCCTGCGGGAGCGGCACGCCGACCTTGTCGATCGCCTGCCCTCCGACGTCTCCGGCCGCAAACTCGAACTGATGGCCGAACTTCTCGGCCACCGCCTTCAGCACCTTCACCGCTTCGGGAACGATTTCCCGCCCGACGCCGTCTCCCGCCAGCACCGCAATCTTCGCCTTCACGTCGCGCCACTCCTTCGTTACTGTGCGATCAGCTATTCCACGATTGTTTCGTCTTCGACTTTCCAGGCCGGATCCACCAGACAGAGAAACTCGATCCGGCTGTCGCCCGTGTTCTCCAGCGACTGCGTCGCCCCCGGCGGCACGTACAACGTGGCGCCGGCCTCGACCGACACGACCTCGCCGTCGACCGTGAACCGTCCCCGGCCCGCGATGAAGTAATAGACTTCCGACGAGACCAGGACGTGCCGTTTCGACCGTTGCCCCGGGGCCAGCGTCCCGTGGGCCAGGCTATAACCCAGTTTCAGTTGATGCTTGGCCGGGTGGAAGATCTCCCGCAGACGCGTATGATCGCCGGCCAGAAACTCGGGACGATCTGACAGCGTGACCTTCAACACAAATGCCCCCGCATGCCCGCCGCAATGCTTGCGAACCGGTCACTGTACCGTGGGGGTCCCGGCTAAATCAAGTTCACCTTCTGCTCGCCTTGCGCCTGTTTCGCCGCCAGATAGGCCAGCTTGTTCAACGCGCTCAAATACGCGCGCGCCGAGGCCGTGATGATGTCGGTGTCGGCCCCGTGGCCCGAGACGGTCCGTCCGTCCTCCTGTACGCGGACGGAGACTTCGCCCTGCGCGTCGGTACCCCCCGTAATCGCCTTGACCACGTACATGAGCAGTTTGCTCTTGGTCTGAGTAATCGCGGCGATGGTCCGATAGACGGCATCCACCGGTCCGTCTCCGGTACCGGTCTGGACGATGGATTTTCCGTCGATTTCCAGTTCGACCGTCGCGGTCGGAACCTGATCCGTTCCGCTTTGAACCCGGAAGGACTTCAGGGTGATGCGATCCGCCATCTTGGCCAGCTCCTCCGACACGATCACTTCGAGATCCTCTTCGTAGATCTCCTTCTTGTGGTCGGCGAGCTTTTTGAACCGCTCGAAGGCATGGTTGACTTCTTCATCCGTCAGTTTGTACCCCAATTCCTCGAGCCGCTGGCGGAACGCATGCCGTCCCGAGAGCTTGCCCATGACCATCTTGCTTTCGACCAACCCGATCGACTCGGGCCGCATGATTTCGTACGTGGTCTTGTCTTTCAGCAGGCCGTCCTGATGAATGCCGGAGGTGTGGGCGAACGCGTTCGCCCCGACGATCGCCTTGTTCGGCTGCACCACCATGCCCGTAATCTTGCTGACCAACCGGCTGGTCTTCGAGATTTCCTCCGTGTGGATCTTCGTGTCGGCCTGATAGAGATCCTTGCGGGTCCGCAAGCCCATCACGACCTCTTCCAGCGACGTATTGCCCGCCCGTTCGCCGATTCCGTTGATGGTGCACTCGACCTGCCCGGCCCCCTCCATCACCGCGGCCAGGCTGTTCGCCACCGCAAGCCCCAAATCGTTGTGACAATGCACGGAGATCACCGCCTTGGAGATATTGGGAACATGTTCCCTGATTCCCCTGATGAGCCGGCCGAACTCCTGTGGAATGGCGTAGCCGACGGTGTCCGGAATATTCACCGTCCCGGCACCGGCCGCGATCACGGCCTCGATCACCTCATACAGGTAGGCCGGATCGGATCGACTGGCGTCCATCGGGGAGAATTCGACATCCTCGACATAGCCCCTCGCCCGCCTGACCATGTCCACCGCGCGCGCTTTCGCCTCCTCGCGCGTCATCCGGAACTGATGCTTCAAATGGATGTCGGAGGTCGACAGGAACGTATGGATGCGGACCTTGGGCGCGCCTTTCAGCGCCTCCCAGGCCCGATCAATGTCCTCCGGGCGGGCGCGGGCCAGGCTGCAGATCGTGGGCCCTTCGACTTCCCGCGCGATCCGGCGCACCGCTTCGAAATCGCCGGGCGAACTGTAGGCAAACCCCGCCTCGATGATATCCACGCCGAGCCGCGCCAGCTGTTTGGCCACCATGACCTTTTCTTCCACGTTCATGCTCGCGCCGGGAGACTGCTCTCCGTCGCGCAACGTCGTATCGAAAATTCTGATCATGCGTGTCATCGTCTCACCTCTCTCCGCTCAAAAAATGCAAAAGCCTCCATCCCTCAGGCCCAGGGACGGAGGCTTCAGACGGCTCCGTGGTACCACCCTGATTCGGCACGGACAACACGACCGCTGTCCATGCCCTTCGTTCGGCCCGTGACGGGGGCGAGGCGGAACCCACTACTCGGATTTCACGGGTTCTGGCTCGGAGGCGAGTTCGGCATGACCCGGGCTGGTTCGCACCATCCACCAGCTCTCTCCATGACCGGGCGGTCTGCGTACTACTCCTCGTCGTCGCCGCTAGAACTTTTGTTCGACTGCGGACTGTTCCCTCTTCGACTGAGCCTGTTTCCCGCCGAGTTTGCCGAACATCCCGATGATGCGCTCGACAGGCCCGAGCAAGGCGTACCCGGCGAAGAGTACAAATAACATAACCTGGGGCCAGGCTGCCACCAGGACCAGTCCGAGGATGCCCCAGACCAAATACGTAATATGCTGGCCCCCGCGAAACTTCATATCCTTGAAGCTGCGATACTTGATCGTGCTGACCATCAGGAAGGACAACACCAGCGTGATGACCAGAACGAACACCGGCTTCACTTCCGCGCCCATCCGCACGATATGGTGGTCGAAAATCACCAGGGACGCCACGACCCCCGCGGCCGCGGGAATCGCCAGTCCCGTAAAGTACTTGCCGTCCGACACGGCAACCGTCGAGTTGAAGCGGGCGAGCCGCACCGCGCCCATCGCCACGTAGGCGAACATCACGGCGATGCCGAAGGTCCCCTGCCCGCTGAGCGCCCAGGAGTAGATCAGGAATCCCGGAGCGACTCCGAACGACACCACGTCTGAGAGGGAATCGTACTCCAGACCGAAGTGGCTGGTGCTGTTCGTCAATCGCGCGGACTTGCCGTCCAGCACATCGAAAACCATCGCGACCAGAATGGCAATCGCCGCGGCCAGGTAGTTCGCGTTGAAGACCGACAGGATCGCGAACACCCCGCAAAACAGATTGCCGGTGGTAAAGAGATTCGGGATCACATGCATGGCGGCCTTGTGCCGCTTGCCGCCCTTGGCGAAGGATTGTCGCAGCGCTGTGGTCTTCATCGCAATTCCCCCAGAATGGTCTCCCCGCCCTTCACACGATCGCCGACGGCCACCGTAATCGCCGTTCCCACCGGAAGAAAGGTGTCCATCCGCGAACCGAAGCGAATGAGCCCGAACCGTTCTCCCCGGACGGCCCTGTCTTGGGGAGACACCCAGCAGACGATCCGCCGGGCAATCAACCCGGCCACCTGTACGCAGAGCACCTTGGCGCCCTTCGCCGTTTTGATCATCAGGGCATTCTGCTCGTTCTTGATCGTCGCGTCCGGCTTGCTGGCGACCAGGAACAACCCCGGCTGATATTGTACATCTTCCACGATCCCTTCGCAGGGCATCCGGTTGATGTGTACATCGAACACGTTCAGGAAAATCGTGACCCGAATGCTGCGGTCCTTGAGGTAGCGCGGCTCGAATTCCTCTTCGATGGCGATGACTTTTCCGTCGCCCGGCGCCACGACCAACCCGGCCCCCTGAGGGATGACCCGCGCGGGATTCCGGAAGAACCAGGACACAAAGAGCGTCAACCCCGCGGCCCCGGCCGCCGCGACGGTCCACCCCAGCCACCCTGCCAGCAGTGTAACGCCGGCCGCAGCTCCGATGAAGGGAAATCCCTCTTTGGCAAAGGGAATACCGACGGCACGATCGGCCACAGATTCCTCAATCCTAGTTCTTATTCTTGTCGACGAGCTGGTCCTTTTTCAGCCAGGGCATCATCGCCCGCAGCCGGGCGCCGACCTCTTCGATCGGATGCGCCTCGCCTTTGGCCAGCAAGGCGTTGTAGACGGGGCGGTTGGCTTGATTCTCCAACACCCATTCCTTCGCGAACTGGCCCTGTTGGATTTCGCCGAGGATCTTCTTCATCTCCTGCTTGGTTTGTTCCGTAACCACCCTCGGTCCGCGCGTCACGTCGCCGTACTTCGCCGTCGTACTGATGGAATAGCGCATGTTGGCGATGCCGCCCTGATAGATCAGATCGACGATCAGCTTCACCTCGTGCAAGCACTCGAAATACGCCATCTCCGGAGAGTAGCCCGCTTCGACCAGCGTCTCGTACCCGGCTTGAATCAGCGAGGTCAGACCGCCGCAGAGCACCGCCTGCTCGCCGAAAAGGTCGGTTTCCGTTTCTTCGCGGAAATTGGTCTCGATCACGCCGGCGCGGCCGCCGCCGATGGCGCTTGCGTAGGCCAGACCGACCTGCTTCGTCGTGCCGCTCGGATCCTGATGGATTGCCAACAAGCAGGGCACGCCGCTGCCCTTCGTGTATTCCGACCGCACCAGATGCCCGGGCCCCTTGGGCGCCACCATGAACACGTTGACGCTCGCGGGCGGAACGATCTGACCGAAGTGGATGTTAAAGCCGTGCCCGAATGCGAGATAGGATCCCGGCTTGAGGTTCGGCGCGATCTCCTGCCGGTAAATGGCCGCCTGCGCTTCGTCCGGAGCCAGAATCATGATGACATCCGAGGCCTTCACCGCATCGGCCACCGGCATCACTTTCAACCCGCTCTGCTCGGCCTTCCGCCAGGAACTGCCCTCGCGCAACCCGATCACCACGGACACCCCGCTCTCTTTCATGTTCAGCGCGTGCGCATGGCCCTGGCTTCCGTAGCCGATGACGGCGACCTTCTTATTCTTGATCTGCTGGATATCCGCATCCTTGTCGTAATAAATCTTCATGGTTCGCTCCTGGTAAACGCGCGGTTGATACGCTGAGGGTGACGGTGGATCCGCCCTATTCGCGGGCGACTTTCTTCGGCTGCGCCGCCGAGAAACGCAGCGGCTCGCGGGCGACGGCGACCCGCCCGGTTCGGGTCAGTTCCTTGATCCCGAGCGGCTGCAACAGATTGATGATGGCCTCGATCTTCTTGGGATCGCCCGTCACTTCGATGGTGTAGGTGGCGGGCGTGGAATCGATCACATTGGCCCGGAAAATATCGGCGATCCGCAAGGCCTCGGCACGATCCTCCTGCCTCGTATGTACCTTGATGAGAGCGGTTTCCCGGGACACGAAGTCGCTCTCGTTCAGATCCACGACTTTGATGACGTCGATCAGCTTGTTGAGCTGCTTGACGATCTGTTCGACGATCCGCTCGTCCCCGGAGGTGACGATGGTCATCTGCGACATCGACGGATCGAGCGTCGGCGCCACCGAGAGGCTCTCGATGTTGAACCCGCGGCCGCTGAACAACCCCGCGATCCGGGACAACACCCCGAACTTGTTCTCAACCGTAACCGAAATAATGTGTTCCATGCTTTCCGCTTGCTCCCGACCCCGCTAGGCCGTAAGAATCGTGTCGGAATCCTTCGGACTCGCCTGCCCGACTCCCGCCTGCTTGTTCTTCAACTCCGGCGGATCTTCCAGAATCATCTGGTGGTTGCAGCCGCCGGCCGGAATCATCGGGTAGACGTTTTCGTAGGGATAGGTCGGCACGTCCACGATGACCGGCTTCTCGATCGCGATCGCCTCTTTGAGCACGCCGTCGAGATCGCCCACCTTGCCTGCGCGCAGTCCCACGGCCCCGTAGGCCTCGGCCAGTTTCACAAAATCCGGGGTGGTATCCAGGTAACTCGACGCATAGCGTCCTTCATAGAACAGGTCCTGCCACTGACGCACCATGCCGTGGAACCGGTTGTTCAACACGATGATCTTGACCGGCAGCTTGCTGACCACCGCCGTGGCCATCTCCTGCATGTTCATCTGAATGCTCCCGTCGCCGGCGATGCACAGCACCAACCGGTTCCGGAAGGCCGCTTGCGCGCCCATCGCAGCCGGGAATCCGAATCCCATCGTCCCGAGCCCGCCGGAGGTCAGCCACCGATTCGGCTTCGCCAGCTTGAAGTATTGGGCGGCCCACATCTGGTGCTGACCGACGTCCGTCGACACGATCGGGTCACGGTCTTTCGTCAACTCATACAGCCGCTTGATCACATACTGGGGCTTGATGGGACCGTCCGTTTCCTGTTGATAGCTCAGGGGATGCGCACGTTCCCATTCGCGGATCTGATCCCACCAGGCCTTCCGGAGTTCCTTTTGCTCGCCGTTGACGGTCGCCTTGAGAATCTGGTTCAACTCGCGCAGCACCGCCTTGCAGTCACCCACGATCGGGATGTCGACGTGGATGTTCTTCCGAATCGACGTCGGGTCGATGTCGACGTGGATGATCTTTGCATGGGGGCAGAATTCGGCCACCTTACCCGTCACGCGATCATCGAACCGGGCCCCGATCGCGATGACGAGATCCGAATAATGCATGGCCATGTTGGCCTGATAGGTTCCGTGCATGCCCAGCATGCCCATCGAGAGCGGATGCTCGCCGGGGAAGGCCCCCAGGCCCATGAGGGTCATATCCACGGGAATCTGCGTCAGTTCGGCCAGTTCGATCAATTCCTGCGAGGCGCCGGAGAAGATGACCCCGCCTCCGACGTAGAGGATGGGCTTTTTGGCCTTCATAATCGCTTCGGCCGCCTGCTTGATCTGCCACTTGTTCCCGTCGTAGGTCGGGTTATACCCGCGAATCGACACCGAATTGGGATAATTGAACTCCGCTTTCTCCATCGAAACGTCTTTGGGAATGTCGACCAGCACCGGGCCCGGACGACCGGTCGTGGCGATGTAGAAGGCTTCCTTGATGGTCGAAGCCAACTCGTTCACATCCTTCACGAGAAAGTTGTATTTCGTGCAGGGACGGCTCAGGCCGATATTATCCGCCTCCTGAAATGCGTCATTGCCGATCAAACTCGTCGGAACCTGTCCGCTGAAACAGACCAGCGGCACCGAATCCATGTAGGCGTCGGCCAGCGCGGTGATGACGTTGGTCATGCCGGGCCCGGACGTCACGAGGCATACACCCGCCTTGCCGGTGGCCTTCGCATAGCCCTCGGCCATATGTCCGGCGCCTTGCTCATGCCGGGTCAGGACCACTTCGATGTCCTTCTGTTGATGGAGCATGTCGAAAATCTTCAGCACGACTCCGCCGGGAAGCGCGAAGATCGTTTTCACGCCTTCGCGCTTGAGGCATTCGATAAAGATTTCAGCACCTGTGAGTTTCATCCGGAACCTCCTCTCCTCGTCCGCCGACGGCGAGCGACCGGAGATACGAAACACTTGTCCGTGGAATCAATAGCAGACACCCTCCCCCTGGTCATTCAGAAGCTTCTGAAAAATCAAGGGGAAAGATGCGAGATCCTACCATCCTGCCCCTGACAGGTCAAGTGCGCCTCTTGCGCACCTCCCTATGACAGACCGGAAGGGGACGTGCTACTGTCTCAGGCCATGCGCCTGTCGAACCGGAGGACAACTCCCTTGCACATGACCGTTGTCTCCCGGGCAGACTGTCACCTCTGCGACGTGATTTCCCGCATGGCGTTCCTTCTCCGGGCGGAGTTCCCGATTGAAATCACCGAACAATGCGCCGACGACGATCCGAAACTGCTGGCCCGCTATGGAGCCAGAGTCCCGGTCGTCCTGATCGACGGAATCGAGGAGTGCTCGGGGAAGATCACGGAAGGCGACTTACGGCGTGCGATCAAAAAAGCGCGGTGGAGAAGACCTATAAGCCGGATTCTGTCCCGCCTGGGATATGCTCCCGGACGGGGGTGATCATTTCTCTGGGACCCGGGTTGCCCCGAGCCTCAAGCGACCTACCCGAAGACCTCAGCCGGGCCAGCCGGTCGCCGCTCCCCGAAACGGGAAACGACAGGTGTCTTCCTATTTGGCCTTGCATCGAGCGACGCTTACCCTGCCGGTGATGTCACCATCCCCGCGGTGGGCTCTTACCCCACCGTTTCACCCTTACCTGATCCGCAGCGACTAGATTGGGGTCCCATCGCCTTGGCCATCGGCGGTCTGTTCTCTGTGGTGCGGGTGTCGGATTGCTCCGCCTGGGTGTTACCCAGCGCCCTGCCCATGAAGTCCGGACTTTCCTCTCGCCACGTTGCCGCAACGAACGGTCACCCGGTCTTCTCCCTCGCGCAGGATGAGTATAAGAAACGATCGCTCGGGATGCAAGGACTCCGTCGATGGCGCAGGCGAATACTGAGGAGGGTTGCGTGGATCGGGCGGATGCCTACCGCAGGGAACCGCAGACGGCGGGTTCGCCGCACATCATGTCGGAGAGAGATCCGGCGCAGGCATGCGGCTGTGAACGAAATCTGCCAGACGTCTCTGGTCCTGTCGGGTGGACCGGATGAACTCCAGCCCGACGAGAGTCCCCATCACCCAGCGCACCGCGGCCAGCTGAACCGTCATCGGATTGGCCCGGTCCGGGAGGAAGAGCCGCAGTTGCACATAGTCACCGACCCGAAGCCCCCGGGGATACTCCAGGCGACAGCCCGGCAAAGAGACATCCAACACCCGACCTGTGCCGACTGCATCGTCTCCGGTCAGGGCCGCTGAACATGTGACTGACACGCGAGGTCCGTATCGAGTGATCATCGGATCAGCCTCCCCAACGGTTGACTGACGTGATTATGCCCGTCCCTCACGACCTTCCGCCATCCTACAAAAGGATGGCGGCCCCGGAGAACCCGTCTCAGCGGATGCATGCAACCAGTTGACTTTATGTGATAATTCTAGATTTTCCGCGCCCCCATTCCGGTACACCGGGGCGCGGAAAAGGGGTTATCGTCCGACGGGCGGAAGTTCTGCGGTCGGCAGGGGCTGTCGCTTTTGGTAGATGGCCATCGCTTCCGGCATCCACTTCTTGAGCTGCTCGATTCTGGTGTCATGCCCGGGATGGGTCGACAGGAACTCTGACGGTCCACCCCCGCTGGACAACTGCTCCATTCGTTCCCAGAGATGAACCGACTCCCTGGGATCGTATCCCGCATCGGCAGCGAGCAGGATACCGATATAGTCCGCTTCCGATTCATGCTTCCGGCTGAAGGGGAGCAGGACGCCGACCTGGGCGCCGACACCGAGAGCCGCCATCGCCGCCTGCGACATGAGGCCGCCCCCTCCGCCGGCTCCTGCCGCCGCACCGGCGACCTGCAAGGCCGCGTTCGTCAGTTGCCCTTGACTCATGCGCTCGGCTCCATGGCGGGCCAACGCATGCACCACTTCATGCCCCATGACGGCGGCCAGTCCGGCTTCCGTCTTGGCGACCGGGAAAATGCCGGTATAGACGGCCATCTTGCCTCCCGGAAGCGCGAACGCGTTCATCGTTTTATCATCCTTGATGACGGTCACTTCCCACTGAAACTGCTGTGCCATCTCGGCATACTTCGATCGCTTGGCGGCCTCGACGATTCTGGCGGCGACCCGCTTGACCGGCTCGACCTCCCGCGGATCCTGCGACGCCTTCATTTTGGGATCGCTCTTCACCTGATTGTACGCCTGCGCCCCCATCTGCATTTCTTCCGCAACGGAGGTCATCAGCAGTTGCGACCGGCCGGTATATGGATTCGTCTCGCAGCCGCTCGTCAGCGCGAGCAGACCGAGGATCATTCCCGTCGCCAGCACACATTGAACCCGCTTCCAAGATGCGCGCATCGCCGCCCTCCCTCTCATGCCGTCAGTCGGCCGCTCTCCAAATTGACCGCTTGCGGATGCTCTGCTAAATTAACGCCCCGCAGCAACATTTTCCACTGGGATCCCGCGCACGCCGCCGCATGCCCTCCACCGCCATCGAAAGAATCGGAATCGACGAATCGGGGAAAGGCGACTATTTCGGCCCGCTCGTCATTGCGGCCGTCTTCGTGGACGCGACGACGCAAGGCGAACTCGCGCTCATGCAGGTCCGGGACAGCAAGAAAATCTCCGACGGCCGCATTCTGGAAATGGCTCCGGACATCAAAATCATCTGCCCCCACAGCGTCATTGCGATCGGGCCCCAGAAATACAACGAACTGTACGCCAAGATTCGCAATCTCAACCGTCTGCTCGCCTGGGGCCATGCCAAAGCGCTGGAGAACCTGCTCGAACGGGTCTCATGCGCACGGGCGATCTCGGACCAGTTCGGCGACGAACGGCTCATCCTCAACGCCTTGCAGGAAAAGGGGCGGAAGATCGTCCTCGAGCAGCGCCCCAAGGCGGAAGCGGATCTGGCCGTCGCCGCCGCCTCCATCGTCGCACGCGCCGAGTTCCTGCTCCGCCTCAAACGCCTTTCCGATGAAATCGGCACGTCGCTGCCAAAGGGGGCCTCGCCCGCGGTGGAACTGGCCGGGAAAATGATCGTGAAGAAACACGGGCGGGAGCGGCTGGGGACCGTGGCCAAGCTCCACTTCAAGACCACGAAGGCCGTCTTGGAGGAACCGACCGCCTAGACGGACTCGCCGACTTCGAGATCCGAGGCTTTCGCCTGATCCTGGGGTTTCTGCTCGACCGGCAGATCGCCGTCCCAGTAGAGCATGCGATGGCAGTAGGGGCAGGTGTGGAGATCCTGCGAGCGCTTGACCTCCGCGATCAGCTGCGGCGGAATCTGAAGGCGACAGCCGGAGCACATGCCCCCTTTGATGGCGGCCAGCGGCTGATCCTTTCTTGAGGCTTTGAGTTTCGTATAGCGGGCCAGCAGGGTTCGCTCGACTTGGGCCGACCGGTCCCGCTGCTGCGCCTCCAACACGGCCAACTCCCCCGACAGCTTCTGATCCAATTCATCGAGCACGCGTTTTTCCTGTGCGAACGCCTGTTCGGCCGACCGGACTTTGTCCTGCGCTTCCGTGACCGTGCGCTGCAGCTGCTCGATCTTCTCCATGCAGGCCAGCACTTTGTCCTCGATCTCCGATTTTTTCTTGTTGGCCATCTGCAGTTCGAACAGATGGGCCTGATACTCTTTGTTCGTTTTCAGTTCGGACAGGCGCGCACGCATCTTGTCCGTGTGCGCATCCTGCGCTTCCACGTCTTTCTCATGGGCGCGGCGCTCCTTGACCAGCGCGTCGATCGACGAATTGGTGTCCTGGAGCAACTGTTTCGCTTCGCGTAGCGGGGCTTCGACGGCATGGAGTCGCTCGGGGATCTTTCGGCGTTGCTCGTTGATCTCCATAATCCGGAGATCGAGCCGCTGCAGTTCGATGAGGGGGGACAGATTCTGGTTCAATGCTCTCCCGCCGGCGTTATCCGCGCATCCAGCCCGGCTGCCAGTCGCCGGTCCACTGGTGGGCCCACTAGGACTCGAACCTAGGACCAGCTGATTATGAGTCAGCCGCTCTAACCACCTGAGCTATGGGCCCCTGCAGCAGCAAGGTTCAGACTCAGGGTTCGGTCGAGCTTCGCGACCGGACCCGGCCGCGACCATCAGCCTCAGCCTAACCTAAGCCTCGACCTCGAGGCGATTCTAGGCCGACCCGGAGACGGAGTCAAATCGCGCGATGCCGCGCTAGAGGCTTTCGACGAAACTCCGCAGCTTCTTGCTCCGGCTCGGATGGCGCAGCTTGCGCAAGGCTTTGGCCTCGATCTGACGGATGCGTTCGCGCGTGACTTCGAAGTCCTGCCCGACCTCCTCCAGCGTATGATCGGTCGCTTCGCCGATGCCGAACCGTTTCCGCAAGACCTTCTCCTCGCGCGGCGTCAGCGTTTCCAGGGCGCTGTTGATCTGCCGCTGGAGATCGTACCGGATGGCCGCCTCCAACGGGGAAATCGCCTTCTTGTCCTCGATGAAGTCCCCCAGATGGCTGTCTTCCTCTTCGCCGATCGGCGTTTCCAGCGAAATCGGCTCGCGGGCGATCTTCAGAATCTTGCGCACCTTGTCGAGGGGAAGATCCATGCGCTCGGCGATCTCCTCCGGGGTCGGTTCGCGTCCGAGCTTTTGCACCAGATGGCGGGAGGTACGGATCAGTTTGTTGATCGTCTCGATCATGTGAACCGGAATGCGGATCGTGCGCGCCTGGTCCGCGATGGCGCGCGTGATCGCCTGACGAATCCACCACGTTGCATAGGTGCTGAACTTGTACCCCCGCTTGTACTCGAACTTGTCGACCGCCTTCATCAATCCGATGTTGCCTTCCTGGATCAGATCCAGGAACTGGAGACCGCGGTTCGTGTATTTCTTGGCGATGCTCACGACGAGACGGAGGTTCGCCTCCACCAGTTCGGCTTTGCCGCGCTTGACCTTCTCCTCCGCCACGTCGAGATGCCTGACGGCATCCTTGATTTCGTCGCCGGACACCAGCGCCTCTTCCGTTTCCAGCTGGCGGATGCGGCTCTTGGCGGCTTGATAGACCCGCTTGATATCCTGCAGATTGTCTTCCGAGACGCCGGTTTTCCGCTTGACGGCCAGGAAATCCTTCTTGTCGCGGCACAACTTGCGCAGCAACTCGGCTCCGGCCTCGCCGCCGACGCCCAGCCGGCGCTGGCAGCTGAGCATTTCGCGCTCCGCCGTGCGGATCTGGATCGCCATCTCCCGGACGCGCTGAACCATCCGGTCCTTCAGCACGCCGTGCAGGTTCACCGCCTCCATCTTTTCCACGACCTGTTCCCGGATCGCGTCGATCTGTTTCTTGATCTTCTTGAGCTTGGCCGGATCCTTCGCCGCCTGACGCGACTTCTCGTAGAGCCCTTTCAAGGACGTCGACACCTTTCGGACGCAGTTCAGGCCCTCCAGCGTCTTGAGACGCAATTCCTCGTAGTCCCGCTCGACTTCTTCCTCTTCGAAGTCCTCCTCGGTCTCTTGAATCGGGACGATCTCCCGTACGTCGATCTTGCCGTTCTTGAGCTGTTCACGCAGCGACAGGATGAACTCGATCGTCATCGGCATCCCGTAGATGACGAAGGCGATGTCCCGTTTCCCTTCCTCGATGCGCTTGGCGATCTCGATTTCGCCTTCACGGCTCAAGAGCGCCACGCTGCCCATTTCCTTCAGATAGAGCCGGACCGGATCGTCCGTGCGGCTCAGCGCGCCCGGCGTCAGGTCGATTTCCTTTTCGTTGTCTTCGCCCGCCTCGCCCTCGTCCGCTTCCTCCCCGGATTCGTCCTGGTCGCCTCCGCGGCTTTTCGGCTGGCGCTCGCCGTCCGGCGCATCGACGATCTCGATATCCATCTCGCCGAACATCGTCATGATGCTGCCGAACTGTTCCGACGACACGACTTCCGCGGGCAACGTGCTGTTCAACTCGTCGTACGTGAGAAAGCCTTTCTCTTTCCCGATCGAGATCAGCTTCTTCACTTCCACGAGCAACTCTTGTTTCGCCATACCTACTCCTTGACCAAAGAAAGTACGCCGGCCGCAGGTCGGCCGGCCTTCTGCATCCGCAACTCATTCACACGCGCATTCAACGCGTGCGCATCCTCGACGCGCCCCTCCCGTTCGGCGGCCTTGAGTTGCGCGATCAAGTCGCGCAGCGCCGCCTCCGCGCGTTTGCGATCGAGGGTGTCCAGACAGCCCTGAATGTGCGCGCGCACATCGTCAAAATGCTCTTCCCGCATCGACAACTCCGTCGCCAGCGAGCCGCAATCCGGGTCGTCCACGACCGTATCGAGCAGATGGCGCAGTCCCACCCGGCCGTCCTGGCCGAGGTGCGCCAGGGCCTTTTCGACGAGGACCCGGCAGGCCGGGACCGAAAACGCATCGGGTCGCAGCCGACGGATGTCGACCGGCGTCAGCTCGCCGTGCAGCAGCAGATAGACCAGATCGCGTTCCTCCGGGGCGCCCTTGTACGATGGGCCCGGCTGGGCTTCGGATTTTCGGGCGACGGGTCCCGAACCGTCCTTCGCGAGCAGCGCGGGATACCGTTCGATGAGCCGCTGCTGATTGATCCCGAGCCGTTCGGCCACAAGCCGGATCCGCTCTTCCCGTTCGATGGGATGCCCGCTCTTCTGCAGAATCCGCAACACTTCGTCCACGCTGCGAATGCGCTCTTCGATCGTGCTCGCCTCCGCGGTTTTCAGACTGTGCTCCAACGCGAAATCCAGCAGGCTCGGCGCCTGCTCTTCCAGACGGGCGAACGATTCAACGCCTTCCTTCCGCACATAGGTATCCGGATCGTCGCCGTCGGGGAGCGTCACGACTTTCACTCCGAGCCCGCTGTTCACGAACAGATCCAGCCCGCGCAGCGCCGCGCGCACGCCGGCCGGATCGGGATCGAACAGCAGCACGACCTTCGAGGCAAAGCGCCGCAGGACCTGGATGTGCTCCGGCGTGAGCGCCGTGCCCAACGTCGCAACCGTCTGCGTCAATCCCGCCTGATGCAGGGCGATCGCGTCGAAATAGCCTTCGACGACGATGACGGTCTTCGTGCGCGTCACCGCCTCCCGCGCCGCATCGAGCGCAAAGAGCGTCTGGCCCTTCCTGAACAGCGGCGTGTCGGGCGAGTTCAGGTACTTCGGCGTGCCGTCGCCGAGCACCCGGCCGCCGAATCCCACCGCCCGCTTGCGCAGGTCCGTGATCGTAAACATGACCCGCCCGCGAAACCGATCGTAATATCCGCTGCCGTTGTCCCGCGCAATGATCAACCCGGCCGAAGCCAGGTCGCTCTGCGAGAACCCCTGCCGGGTCAGCGACTTGATCAACCCGTCCCATTCCGCCGGCGCCACCCCCATCCCGAATCGATCGATGGTCGCCTGCCGGATGCCCCGGCCCGCCAGATACTCGCGCGCCTCGGCGCCTCCCCGGTCATCGCGCAGCTGTTGCTGGAACCATGCGGCGGCGGCCTGGTTCACTTGCTCGATCCGCCCGGTCTGAGCGGCGTGAGTTCCCGGCCCGCCGGAGGATTCCGGAACTTCAATCCCGACCTTCCGTCCCAGTTCCCGCACCGTTTCCGGAAAGCTCGCCCCGGTAATCCGCGTGAGGAACGTAAAGACGTTCCCTCCTGCTCCGCAGCCGAAGCAATGGAAGATTTGACGGGAAGGGCTGACGGTGAACGACGGGCTCTTTTCCTGGTGGAACGGGCACAGACCTTTCAGATTTTGGCCGGCCCTGGTCAAACTGACGTGCTGTCCGACGATCTCCGCGATGTCGATCCGGTCTCTGATTTGATTGATGACGTCTTCAGAAATCAGGCCTCGACCCACCGGAGTCGCAGCTCCTCTTTCCCCGCCGCACAGCGGTGGGGGCACGAACCCTAAGTGATCGAAAAAATTGACCGTTCAGGTTAACAGACGGGAAGGAAATCTGTCAATGCGAGGGAGCGGCCTCGGAGCGGCTTTCGATCGGGCTAGCCGGGGGGCCAGCCCATATGACGTCCGCCCATCACATGGAGGTGCAGATGGAACACCGTCTGCCCGCCGTCGGCTCCCGTATTGGCCACAAGCCGGTAGCCGGATTCCGTCAACCCCTTCAGTTTCGCGACCTTCGTGCAGGTCTGCAGAAGCCCGCCCAGCAAATCCCGATCCTCGGCGCCACAGTCTTGGATAGACGCCACGTGCCTTTTCGGAATCACCAGGGTATGGACCGGAGCCTGCGGATGGATGTCGTCGAAGGCCAGCATCCGGTCGTCTTCGTGAACGATCTTGGCCGGAATTTTCTTTTCGACGATCTTGCAGAAGAGGCAATCGCTCATCGTCTGTTCCTCACTTCTCGGGCCTCAAACCGGACTTTCCGAACCGTTTGCCCAATTCCTGGTAGATCTCCTGAAGCGTGAGATCGTGATAGCCCAGCACCATCAGGGTATGGAAGAACAGATCGGCCACTTCGTAGACGATCTCGTCTTTCTTTCCGCCCTTTGCCGCGATCAGCACTTCACCGGCTTCTTCGGCCACCTTCTTGAGGATCTTGTCGTGTCCGCCCTCGAACAGCTTCGTCGTATAGGACCCCGGTTGCGGATTGGCCCGGCGATCGCGGATGGTTCGCAGCACGCCTTCGAGGATTCCCCCGGACGCGTCCGCGGTCTTCTCCTGCTCGCGTACGCCCTGTTCGTCGAACCGCGAGAAAAAACACGCCCGCTCGCCGGTATGGCAGGTCGGGCCCATCGGCTGGGCCTTCACCAGGATCGTATCGCGATCGCAATCGATGAAGAGCGCCTTCACCTGCAAGGTGTGGCCGGACGTTTCCCCCTTCTGCCAGAGTTGCTTGCGCGAACGGCTCCAGAAGTGAACGGATTTCGTCTCCAGCGTCTTTTCGATCGCTTCCCGGTTCATGTAGCCGAGCATGAGCACCGTCCCGTCCAGCCAGTCCTGGATCACGGCGGGGAGCAGCCCCTGCTCGTCGAATTTCACGTTGCCCGTCGCCGATGGTGCCATGGCTATACGATCTGCGCGGCCGGTTCGAGACGCACCGGCACCCCGCGCTCCCGGAGATACGCTTTCGCCTGGGGAATCGTATACGTCCTGAAATGAAAAATCGAGGCGGCCAGCACGGCGTCCGCCTTGCCGGTGACGAATCCGTCGTACAGATGCTCCAGGGCGCCGACGCCGCCCGAGGCGATCACCGGGATGGACACGCGCCCGGACACGGCGGCGGTGAGACCAAGGTCGTAGCCGCTCTGCTGACCATCCTGATCCATGCTGGTCAGCAGGATTTCTCCCGCGCCGTAGTGTTCCATCCGTTCCGCCCACTCCACCGCGTCGAGGCCGGTCGGCTTGCGCCCTCCGTGGGTGAAGACTTCCCATTGATTCGGCACGGGTTTCCGCTTCGCGTCGATGGCCACGACGATACACTGCGTGCCGAACCGTTCGGCGGCCTCCTTCACGAACTCCGGCCGTTGGACCGCCGCCGTGTTGATGCTGACCTTGTCCGCTCCGGCATTCAGCAGATCCCTGATGTCGTCGAGCGTTCTGACGCCTCCGCCGACCGTCACGGGCATGAACACGCGCGCCGCCGTCCGCTCGACCACGTCGATGATCGTTTTCCGGTTTTCATGGGACGCGGTGATGTCGAGAAAACAGAGTTCGTCCGCCCCCTCGCGATCGTAGACCGTCGCGACCTCGACCGGATCCCCCGCATCCCGGAGGTTGACGAAACTCACGCCTTTGACGACGCGGCCGTCTTTGACGTCGAGACAGGGGATGATGCGCTTGGTCAACATGCTCGCTCGCTACGCTCCCTCAAGGCACTGGGCAAGAGGTTATGGGCAAGGGGCCAAACACCTGGCGCCTTTAACCCATCGCCCATAACCCCTAGCCTCCCGCGCTGGCGGCGATGATCGCCGCGCGCAGGTCCAGCTTCCCGTCGTACAACGCCTTGCCCACGATCGCGCCTTCGATACGCGGCCCGAGCGATCGTACGGCTTGCAGATCTTCCACGCGGGTGATCCCGCCGGATGCGATGACCGGAAAGGAGGTGTACGCCGCCACTTCCTTCAACGCGGGAATGTTCGGCCCGCTCAACATGCCGTCCCGGGAGATATCGGTATAGATCACGGCCCCGATCTCGTAGCCGGCGAGTTCCTTGAGCAAATCGATCGCCCTGGTCTCGGACACCGCGGTCCAGCCCTTGATCGCCACGTTCCCGTCGCGCGCGTCCAACCCCAGCAGAATGCGTCGGGGGAATTCCCTGCAGGCCTGTTCCAGAAAAGCACGATCCGTCAGGGCGGCGGTCCCCAACACGACGCGGGAAACGCCGGCCTGGAGATAACGGCGGACGGTGGCCATGGTTCTGATCCCGCCGCCGACCTGCACCTTCACGCTCACCGTCTGCATCACGGCTTCGATCTGCGGGAGGTTTCTCGGCTCTCCGTCCACGGCCCCGTTCAGATCGACCACATGAATCAGGCCCGCCCCGGCCTGTTGCCACTTGCGCGCGACCGACGGCACATCCTCGGAATACACCGTTTCCGCCGCCATATCCCCCTGACGCAACCGGACACAACGCCCGTCCTTCAAATCGATCGCCGGAATGATCAACACGCTGTTATTCCTCCGCCGTGCCGAACGGAAACGATTTCATGATCTCGTCGACTCCATACCGCGCCAATTCCTCCGCGGTGACGAACACTCCCCAGCGCTGCACAAATCCCAGGAAATCTTCCGTCATCGGCCGCTGACGCTCGTAGTAATTGCCGACCCACAAGACCTGTCCGTCCGCCGCGACGGCCTTCACTTCAAATCCCACGGTTGCGGGAGGGTTCGCTCCGAGCCGGCTCCCGACCCTCTCCTGATACACCAGCACCTGCCCGATCAGCGCGGCATCGGCCTTCATCCTCTTGGCCAGGGCGGCCGCCATCGACTCCGGCGTCGCCTTCACCGCATCGCCTGTCGCCGGAACCGCAAGTTTGGCCGATTCGCCGGGCGACAGGATCACGACATCCCGACGATTCTTCAGTCTGCTCCAGAACAGCTGCGTCACTTGTTCCGCGGCATGCGCCGGGACCGTGACGGTCTGGCGAAGCTGCGGCTCCGCACTCGAGGGGACACCCAGCGAAATATCCGATCGCCGCACGCTTTGGGGAGTGGACAGAACCTGATCTCCAACGTCACGGACCTGGGGCGTGGCCAGAGCGGTGAACGGCACCAACGCGACCGTACGAACCTGATAGCGCGGGAGTTCATTCGAGGCCTGCGTCGTCACCTTCGAGCCGCTGCACCCGGCTCCCGTCAGCACGAGCCCCGCCAGCGCGAGCCCGCACAGCGTCAGCCGCAAGGCGACCGCCTGCTTCGGTCGCGGCGCCATCGTGTCTCCGGTCCCTCTCCCGGCCGGACGGCTATGCACGCCAGACTCCAAAATTCTTGATCAATCGCAACCCCACCGACTGGCTCTTCTCCGGATGGAATTGACAGGCCACGACGTTGTCCCGCCAGATGCTCGAGACGAACGGGAAGCCGTAGGTCGTCGTGGTCGCCGCAACCGAGCGATCGGCGGGGTCCACGAAATAGGAATGCACGAAGTACCAGTTCGACCCGTCCGCAATGCCCTCGAACAGGGGGCAGGCCCGCTGCATCTCGACCTGATTCCATCCCACGTGGGGCACTTTCAACCCGGGATCGACCGTGAACTTTCTGACCCGCCCGGGCACGATGTCGAGTCCCTTGTGCAGGCCGAATTCCTCGCTTTCGGTAAACAGCAGTTGCAGGCCCAGGCAGATGCCGAGGAACGGCTTCCCGGACTGAATCGTCGATCGAATGGACTCGACCAGGCCGAAACGCTCCAGATTCCCCATGCAGTCGCCGAACGCCCCGACGCCGGGCAGCACCACATGGCTGGCGTTCCTGATCGCAGCCGCGTCCCGCGTCACCGCCGCCCGGTGTCCCACCGCCTCGAAGGCCTTGGAGACACTCCGCAGATTCCCCATACCGTAATCGATAATCGCGATCATATCCACTTCGTAAAGGTGCGAGGTTCGAGGCACCCTAATGCCTCTCACCTCTTGCCCCATGCTTAGCCGTAAGGCCGTAACCATACCGCAACCGGCTGCAACCTGCCACTCCCCTCTCCGCAACAAAAAGGGGCAGGCCGCACCGGCAGCCTGCCCCTTCGTTGTGTATTCTGCAACGTCCTCCGCCTACAACGTCCCCTTCGTCGACAGAACCTTTCCCGCCAGCCGGTCCTCCGGCATGGTCGCCTGGTCCAGCGCCTTGGCCAGCCCTTTGAAGATGGCCTCCATAATATGGTGCGGGTTGCGGCCGTACAGCAGATTCACGTGGAGATTCAGCCCGCCGTGCGTCACGAACGCTTGGAAGAAATCTTCGAACAACCCCAGATCGAAGGATTTGATCTTCCGATCGGGCAGGTTGACGTTGTAGACGAGAAACGGCCTGCCGCTGAGATCCACCGTCACCTGCGCCAGCGTTTCATCGAGCGGCGCCGAGGCGAAGCCGAACCGCTTGATGCCCGCCTTCTCGCCCAGCGCCTGATGCAGCGCCTTGCCCATGACGATGCCGACATCCTCGACCGTGTGATGCTCGTCGATGTCGATGTCGCCCTTCGCTTGCACCGTCAGATCGAAAAACCCGTGTTTCGCGAGCAGTTCGAGCATGTGATCGAGAAACCGGATGCTGGTGTCGATCTTTCCCTGCCCGCTCCCGTCGAGCGTCCATTCGACGCGAATGTCCGTTTCTTTCGTCGCACGATGCAGAGAAGCCTGCCTGGGCGCCGCGCCGTTCTTTTTCATGAGAACCTGCTTTGGGCCGACTTGGCATGCGCGTCGAACCCTTCAATGTGAGCGAGCCGGACAAGGTGATCCTTCACTTTGCTCAGTTCCTCCTTCGTGTAATGCACGATGTTGCTGATCTTCGTGTAGTCGTGCAGCGACAACGCGGAGAAAAACCGGGCCGTCGCGCCCGTCGGCAGCACGTGATTCGGCCCGGCGATATAGTCCGCGACCGAGGGCGGCGTATAGCGGCCCAGGAACAGCGCGCCCGCGTGTCGGATTTTTTCCAGGTAATCGAACGGCTCGTCGACGGACAACGTGAGGTGTTCCGCCGCAATCTCATTGGCCACGTCGATGGCTTCGTCCAGCGTCGTGACGACAAACGCCACCGAATGCCGCGCGACCGACTTGGCCGCGATCTTCTCGCGCTGCAATCCCTTGAGCTGACTCTCGACCAACCGGACCACGTCCTTGGCCAACGAGGCGGAGGTCGTTACCAGCCAGACCTGCGCGTCTTCGTCGTGTTCGGCTTCGCAGAGCAGGTCGGCCGCCACGTGCGCGGGCTTGGCCTCGTCATCGGCCACCACGAGCAGCTCGCTGGGGCCGGCCACCATGTCGATCCCCACCGTTCCGTACAGCATCCGTTTCGCCGTCGCGACGTAGATATTCCCCGGGCCGACGATCTTGTCGACCTTGGGAATGGTCTTCGTGCCGAATGCCAGCGCACCGATCGCCTGAACCCCGCCGACCCGGTAGATGTCGGTCACTCCGGCGATGTCCGCCGCCACGAGCAGATAGGGATTGATCCCCCCTTTTTGCGGCGGCGTGACCATCACGATCCGCGGCACGCCGGCCACCCTGGCCGGGATGGCGCTCATCAGCACCGTCGAGGGGTACACCGCTTTCCCGCCCGGCACGTACACCCCGACCGCATCGATGGGCGTCACCACCTGCCCCAAGGTCGCGGCTCCGTCCTGATACATCCAGGTCTTGGTCCGCTGCCGTTCATGAAAGGCCGTAATCCGCTCGGCGGCGAACCGCAGCGCATCGCCCTCATCCTTGCGGATGTGGAAATACGCCTCTTTGATTTCTTCGGGGGTGACTTTCAACTGCTCGGGTTTGAGCGAGACCTTGTCGAATTGCCTGGTGAAGCGGAGCATCGCCTTGTCGCCGCCCCGTTCGACGGCTTGCAGGATCGCCCTGACCGGCTTCTCGACCGCCGCCCCCTGTACCCGCGCGCGCGACGCGACCTTCTTGAGCGCGGGACCGAAGGCTCGATCTGTGGAGACGACTATCTTCATACACGCGTCCGTTTCTTCCTGCGGCCCGCCTCACGTGAAATCTTCGGTGAAGCGGCCTTGCCCGGCCGTTTCGATGCGGCACATGCTGCGCGCAGTTTTTTGACCAACTCCGTCACGGCCCGGTGCTTCAATTTGAGGCTGGCCCGATTGACGATCAGGCGCGCAGTGGACAACGCGATACACTCCACTTCGACCAGATCATGCGCCTTCAGCGTGTTGCCGGTCTCGACCAGATCGACGATCCGATCGGCCAGACCGACGATCGGGGCCAGTTCGATCGAACCGTAGAGCTTGATGATTTCGACCGGCACGCCGCGTTGGTTGAAATAGCGCTCCGTGATCTTCGGATACTTGGTGGCGATCCGGATTTTTGAAGAGAGCCGGTCGCGAGATTCCTGCCCCCGGAGCGCGGCGACGGCAATTCTACACGCTCCGAACCCTAAATCCAATGGCTCGTAGACGTCGCTGTCCTGCTCCAGCAGGACGTCTTTGCCGACGATGCCGAGGTCCGCCGCCCCGTATTCCACGTAGGTGGGCACGTCGGTGGGCCGGACGATCAGGAACGTGATCCCGATCTCGGGGCAGGAGAACACCAGGCGGCGGCTGTCGGTCGCCAGCCGCGCCGCGCCGTATCCCGCCCGCGAGAAGAGCTCGAGCGTCGGTTCGATCAACTTGCCTTTGCAGAGCGCAACGGTCAGCATCGGTCACTCTTTCCGTCGTTCAATGACGGCCCCCAGTCCGCGTAGTTTTTCCTCGATCCGCTCGTAGCCGCGATCCAGATGGTAGACGCGCAGCACTTCGGTCATGCCCTCCGCCGCCAGACCGGCCAGGATCAACCCTGCGCTGGCGCGCAGATCCGACGCCATCACCGGCGCGCCGGTCAGCTGTTCCCGCCCCGTGATCACCAACCGGTTCCCTTCGACGCGGATATCCGCCCCCATCCGGCGGAGCTCTTCGACGTGCATGAAACGGCTTTCGAACACCGTTTCGGTCACGACGCTCGTCCCTTCCGCCACGGACATAAGCGCGACCATCTGCGCCTGCATGTCGGTGGGAAAACCCGGGAAGGGCAGCGTCCGCACGTCCACGCCTTTCAACCGGGCGGTCTTCGTGGCATCGAGATGCACCTGTTCCTTTTCCACCCGAATCCGGGCCCCGGCCTCCCGAAGTTTGTTCAGCAGCGGCTCGAGATGCTCCGGACGGCAGCGGCTCACCAACACCGATCCTTTGGTAATCGCGCCGGCGACGAGATGCGTGCCCGCCTCGATGCGGTCCGGGATCACCTCATGGTCGCTCCCGCGGAGTTCCCGCACCCCTTCGACCGTAATGATGTCGGTTCCGGCGCCGCTGATGCGAGCGCCGCGCTTGGTCAGAAAGTCCGCAAGGTCGACGATCTCCGGTTCTTTTGCGGCATTTTCAATGACCGTGGTCCCCTGCGCGAGCGAAGCGGCCATCATCAGATTTTCCGTCCCGGTCACCGTGGGCACGTCGCAGTAGATGGGAGCCCCCTTCAGGCGTTTGGCTTTCGCGCGAATGTAGCCGTGCTCGATGGACACCTCCGCGCCCAGCTTGGCCAGGCCGGCCAGGTGCAGATTCACCGGACGGGACCCGATCGCGCACCCGCCCGGCAGCGATACCGTCGCTTCTCCCCAGCGGGCTAGCAGCGGACCCAGCACGAGCACCGAGGCCCGCATCGTCTTCACCAGTTCGTAGGGCGCCTGCGTCGAGTGAATCACGTCCGCTTTGATCGCGGCGCGGTTGCCCTCATGATGGACCGTCGCGCCCAGGATACCGAGCAGCTTCCCCATCGTCACGACGTCCACTACGCGCGGCACGTTGGTGATGACGCATTCGCCCCCGCCGAGAATCGTCGACGCCAGGATCGGAAGCGCGGAATTCTTCGCGCCGCTGACCTGCACTTCGCCCCGCAACGACGGCCCGCCTGTAATGACGATCTTGTCCATCGGATCTATCCGGCCCGTTCGACGATCAACACGCGGTCGATGCCGGCGTCGTCGGACACGATGTCCGCCGGCTTGTAGGCCGGCATGGTCCCGACCTTCCGGCGGAGCGCCGCGCTCTGTCCCCGTCCCAGTTCCAGGACGAGCAGCCCGCCGGGCATCAGGAACGGCACCGCCTCGTCCAACAGCCGCTCGTGCAGCTCGGTCCCACGGAGACCGGCGATCAGCGCCGTGCGAGGCTCGAACCGCACTTCCGGCTGGAGCGTCGGCCAATCGGATGCTTGAATGTAGGGCGGATTGGACAGAATTGCCGTCACCGTTCCCTCGAGCCCCCGCCCGGCCAGAGGAGCCAGGAGATCCCCTTCCAGCCATGTAATCGCGCTCTCGACGCCGTGCCGGCGGGCGTTCCGTTTCGCCGTCTCCAGCGCACGGTCGGACAGGTCGATCGCCAGGGTTCGTCCCTGCGGAACCGACCGGGCGAGCGTCACGGCCAGGCAACCAGAGCCGGTTCCCACGTCGACCAGCACCGCCCCGCGGCGTCGCGGAAGCCGGCGAATCGTCTCACGGACCAACAATTCCGTTTCGGGACGGGGAATCAGGACGGACGGGTTTACTTCGAATTCCAGCCCGCAGAATTCCTGCGTGCCCAAGATGTATTGCAGAGGCTCCCGCCCGACTCGCCGGGCGACCGCCTTCTGCACCGTCGCGACTTCGCGGCCGGACAACATCCGCCGGCCGTCGACGATCAGCGCGACGCCGGACAATCCAAGGGCATGCTCCACCAACCACAGGGCTTCCTGATCGGCCGACTCCACTCCCGCGGCCAGAAGTCGCCGACGAATCTCCGTAAGGAGCGCGCCGATCGTGCAGGTCTCTCCGGTAAGACAAGGGGCGTTTCCTGTGGTCACGAAGCCTCCGCCACGGCCGCATGATCCCGTTGGGCACGCAACGCCTCGACGAGTTCGTCCATGTCGCCGGCCAGCACCTGCTCCAACTTATGCAACGTCACGCCGACCCGGTGGTCGGTCACGCGATTCTGCGGAAAATTATACGTGCGAATCTTCTCGCTGCGATCGCCGGTCCCGACCTGAGCCTTCCGGCTTTGCGCGATTTCCGCTTCCTGTTTTTCCCTCTCCGCCTCGACGATTCTGGCCCGCAGAGTCCGCATGGCCTTCGTCCGGTTCTTCAACTGCGATCGCTCATCCTGACAGGACACGACCACCCCCGTCGGAATGTGCGTGATGCGCACCGCCGAGTAGGTCGTATTCACGCTCTGTCCGCCGGCGCCGGACGAACAAAACGTGTCGATGCGCAGGTCTTTCGGGTCGATCTGCACGTCGACCTCGTCGACCTCCGGCATGACGGCCACGGTGACGGTCGAGGTATGAATCCGGCCAGCCGCTTCCGTGACGGGCACACGTTGGACCCGGTGCACGCCGCTCTCGTACTTGAACAGGCCGTATCCGCCCTTACCCTCGATCACCGCGATCACCGTCTTGTAGCCTCCCTTGCCGGTCTCGGAAGCCTCGACGATTTCCACCTTCAACTTGTGCCGTTCCGCAAATTTCACATACATGCGGAACAGATCGCCGGCGAACAACGCGGCTTCGTCTCCGCCGGTCCCGGCTCGAATTTCCAGAAACACGTTCTTTTCGTCGCGCGGGTCCTTGGGCGTCAGCTGCTCCAGTACCTGAGCCTCCAGCTGCCCTCGTTCCGCCTCCAGCTGCGCGCTTTCTTCACTCGCCAACGCCTGCAGCTCGGCGCCGGCGGACGGGTCCGCGAGCAGGTGAGCCGCTTCGTCGAGCTGCTTGAGGATCTCCTGATACCGGTGAAACAGCTGCGCGACCGATTCGATCTCGGTCCGTTCCTTCGTCAGTTTCACCAGCAGCGTGGACTGACCGATGACGGAAGGGTCCATGAGCTGGGTCGTCAGCTCATCGTACCGGCCGGCAAGCAGTTCCCATTTTTTCAATAATCCCGCGTCCATGCGTCCCCTACTCCGCTCCGCGCGCCCCGTGATTCGGCACAAAAAAAGAAGAGACCCTGCCCCTCAGCGAAGCAGGGTCTCTTCTATGTACTGCTGGTCCGCTACTTGCCCTTCTTCGCGTACTTCTTCTTGAACCGCTCGACACGTCCCTCGGTATCGACGATCTTTTGCGTCCCCGTAAAGAACGGATGGCAACTGGAGCAAATGTCGACATTGATGTCGCCGACGGTCGACCGCGTCTTATAGCTGTTGCCGCAGGCGCAGTGCACCGTGGCTTCCCGATACAACGGATGAATGCCCTTCTTCATGATCCTACTCCTACCGTCAGATCCATCGACCTTCGCCCATTCGAAGGCCCGTCACTGTACCCTGTCTGGCCGATCAGATACAAGTGGATGTTACCGGTTCATGGACTGCAGGAACTCCTGATTGGTCTTGGTCCCCTGGACCTTGTCCATCAGGAACTCCATGGCTTCCATCGTCCCCAACGGGCTGAGGACCTTCCGCAGGATCCACATCTTGTTGAGCCGGTCCTTGTCCACCAGCAATTCCTCCTTGCGGGTGCCGGACTGGCTGATGTCGATGGCCGGGAAAATACGCTTGTCGGCCAGACGGCGGTCGAGATGGACTTCCATATTGCCGGTCCCCTTGAATTCTTCGAAGATCACGTCGTCCATGCGGCTGCCCGTATCGACGAGCGCGGTCGCCATAATCGTCAAGCTGCCGCCGTTCTCGATATTGCGGGCCGCGCCGAAGAACCGCTTGGGCCGCTGCAGCGCGTTGGAGTCCAGACCGCCCGACAGGACCTTGCCGCTCGGCGGCGCAATCGTGTTGTACGCGCGGGCCAACCGCGTGATGCTGTCCAGAAGAATGACCACGTCCTTCTTGTGCTCGACAAGCCGCTTGGCCTTTTCCAGAACCATTTCGGCCACCTGGGCGTGGCGTTGCGCCGGCTCATCGAACGTCGAACTGATGACTTCGGCCTTGACCTGGCGTTGCCAATCGGTGACTTCCTCCGGCCGCTCGTCGATCAGCAGCACGATCAGCGTCACTTCCTTGTGGTTCTTGAGAATGGCGCGGGCGATGGCCTGCAACAACATGGTCTTTCCGGTTCGGGGCGCCGCGACGATCAATCCGCGCTGGCCCTTGCCGATCGGCGTAGTCAGATCCATGACCCGGGTGCAGTATTCCTCGCGATCGAACTCGAGGTTGAGCCGTTCTTCCGGATACAGCGGGGTCAGGTTGTCGAAGAGAATCTTGTCCCGGGCGACTTCCGGATCCTCATAATTGACCTTCTCGACTTTGAGCAGCGCGAAGTAACGTTCGCTCTCCTTGGGAGGCCGAATCTGCCCCGACACAATGTCGCCGGTGCGGAGGTTGAAGCGGCGGATTTGAGACGGGGAAATGTAAATGTCGTCCGGACCGGGAAGATAGTTGGAATCAGGGGCCCGCAGGAAACCGAATCCGTCGGGAAGGGTTTCCAGGACTCCCTCGCCGAAGACCACACCGTTCTTTTCCGTCTGCGCCTGGAGGATCGCGAAAATCAACTCCTGTTTGCGGAGATTGGCCGCGCCCTCGATCTTCAGATCGCGCGCGACGTCGTTCAGATCGGCGATGGTTTTCTGCTTCAACTCGGCAAGATGCATAACCTCTCCCTTAGTTTGTGCCATAGATATCCCCTTACGCTCGCGGCTAAATGGTCAAGGATAAGTGCTGAACGTGATCAACCATGAAACGATGCGCAATAACTGCCCGATAATGAGTTGGCGATTGTATCTTGGCTAGAGAGGATGTGTCGTGAAGGACGTATCCGTCTTTGAGTCGTGGATCATCTTGTACGCTGGAACCAAAGCCGAACTCATCCGCCCGTACTCACCGGATCATGTAGCGTGTTTCGAGAGATGCCCCGGAAGTCTTGTGTGTGGAGAGAACGCAGACCCGAATTGAAACGTTGGAGGGAGCATACCGCGCAGAGCCATGGTTGTCAACAGAGAAACCTGTTCCCCCCAAACCGGCCCGTCGAGATCGGCGGGAGTAAGGAGCCTGCCCCTCCTCCGAAGGAGCCTGCGGGGCCGGCTCAGGTTGCAGGAAGAAAGACCGGTGTGCTAAAGAGCCCTGGTCGCAGGAGTATCCCATGGCGCGAGATGACGATCAGGAACATGACCGGCTCTTCACACTGGCGGAGGCCAATCATCTCATTCCTCAACTCAATACGCGGCTGACTTCCGTCCGTCAGGCCAAAGCCGTCTTGGGCCGGACCAAGGAGGACATCCGGAAAGCCAGCGCCCAGGCCGAATACGGAGGGGGAAGCGCGCTCGGCCCCTTGTATATCGCGAGCCTGCAGCAGATCAGCACCAACCTCCAGGCGATCCAGGAGTTCGGCGTTCTGGTGAAGGACCTTGAGCTCGGCCTTTGCGACTTTCCGCATCTTCGAGACGGCCGTGTGGTCTTTCTCTGTTGGAAACTCGGGGAACAAGAGATCAGGTGGTGGCATGAGACGACCACGGGTTATAAGGACCGTTGTCCTCTTGAAGACTCCGTCCAGTAACGGGAAGTTCGTGTGCTCCGCTTATTATGAAGTTCGTCATTCTCGGTTTCGACGGCCCTGACGGCGAAGCCAAACGTAAGATCCACCGTCCGGCCCATCTGGCCAACATGGAGCCGCTCGACCAACAGGGTCGGGTCGTGCTGGCCGGCCCCTTGACCGACAAGACCGGAAGCCTCATCGTGATTGAGGCGGACTCCCTGGAAGAGGCTCAACGGTTTGCCCGGGAGGATCCTTATACGGTCAACGGGGTGTTCGAGCGGGTGGAAGTTCATCCCTTCACCCAGGTTTTTCCCAAACCACGCTAACGCGCCGATCGAACATGAATTTACACAAGTCATTGTTCTAGAATCGATTTCAAGCCGACGCCTTCTCGCCTTCCGGTCATGAGTCCCACCTTTCGCCGCATTGCTGAGGCTTCCGACCGGCGGTATAGTTAACAACATGAATTCCCGTGGCTTGCCGCCATTCGCCGCCATGCTCCCGCTGGTTCTTCTGTGGAGCCCGACCGTCTCGGTTGCCGGCGGGAACGTCGTGGTAGCCGAAGCCCGGTATGTAATGGCCGATGGCGACACGCTGGCCGGGGCGGAAGAAAAGGTGCTTCAGCGCGCCCAGCGCCGAGCGGTGGAAGAGGCCGGCATCTATCTCGAATCGACGTTCCACGATTTCGAAAGGGAATCATCGGGGCGAACGGTCCGCACGGCCTCCCTGGAAATTCGCACCATCGCCGCCGCCATCACGGAGACCGAGATCCTCGAATCGCGCCGCTCTTTCGAAAACGATCGCCCCGTCTTTTTCGTGCGGATCCGGGCCACCGTCGACTTGCGCAACCTGGCCGAAGCCGTTCGAAGGCTCAGGTCGGAGGCGCAGCTTGCGGAGCATTTTCGTCACCTCCAGCAGGAGAACCGGCAACTGCGTATGCAACTCGAAGAGCTGCAGCAACAGCCCGTGGGCGTCCGGATGCTGACG
This sequence comes from Nitrospira sp. UBA5699, assembly GCA_002420105.1. Classification (GTDB taxonomy): domain Bacteria; phylum Nitrospirota; class Nitrospiria; order Nitrospirales; family Nitrospiraceae; genus Nitrospira_C. The sequence continues at coordinate 92,664 of DIHJ01000038.1, read as the reverse complement.
ATCGAGCCTGGCGGCAGATCCGAACCGGCTCAACGGGCGAAGAGTCTGCTCGACACGGCACTCCACACGCAGGACCTGCGGGAAAAGATCCAGCTCGCCGGCGAGGCCTTCCGTCTCGATCAGGCCTCGGTGGAGCCGTTGATCGTCAGGGGGCAAACCTACCTGCGCCTCGTCTCACTGGCTTACTCCCAGCGCGCGAAACCGGAGGAATATGCCGGACACGTCGAGAGCGCGAAAGCGGACTTCGAGCGCGCCGTGCAACTTGACGGCAAGAACCCGTGGAGCTGGGTGGGGAAAGGCGATGTGCAGACCTGGCTCAAGCAAACGGACGAGGCGGCGGGTTCCTATGAGCAAGCTCTTGCCCTGGACCCGTTCTTTGATATCGCGCGCCAGCGCCTGATCGGGGTCTACACGACCCAGGCCCGCCGGCAGGCGGAGGGAAAGCGCTGGCAGCAGGCGCTGGCCACGCTCAAGAAGCTTCTCGACGCGCAGACCCCCGACAGCTGGATTCCCTATCAAAAAGAAGCCTATCTGCTTCGAAGCGACATCCTGCTCAAACTGAACCGCCAGGAAGAAGCGTTGGAAGACCTGTCGACGGTCATACGGGTCGATCCGACCAATGTGGAAGCGTTGGCCACTCGCGCCAATCTCTATCGCAACCGGTCTCAAGGCCGGCTGGCCAAAGACGATTTCGAACGTGCTTGCGTGCTGGGTTCGATTCCCGCCTGCGAACAACTTCCCTAGGCCTCATTCCGGCTAACCCGTTAGAATCTAAGACATTCAGAGGTTACTCTCCAGGAGTCATCCGCCGCCCGCTTCCACCCGGAAAGCGGTTTGACTTCGCAGAATGTGCCCTCCTATAATTGCCATTCAACCTCTGGCCGTGCAATTTGCGAGGACATCGGCTTCCTTCAGATCATTGGGACAAAAGGCCTAATCCGGTCTTGTCCGATAGCCCATTATTTCCCTACGTTGGGCCTTCTGTGAGGTTGCAGATATCCCGTGAAAAGCTTAGATTGTGCCTGGGCCGAGCGCATTGATATATCGGAAATCTCACGTCATTAACCCTTTACGCGGAGTGTAAGTCGTAATGAGTCAATACCGTGTGTTGCCAGGACCCGAGCATTTCCTTCCTCCCGCAGCGGCTTCGATGGGGATTTATTTGCCCAATCCGGGCGAAGCCCACATCAATGGCGTGATCGTGCCCGAAGACAAGGCCTACGAGGAAGCGGCAAAGCAGTTCCTCATGGCCAAAGTCCCGACCATATTCCCCGGCCCCTTGGTGCTGTGGGCCTGGAATGAAAAAGCGGCGAAGAAAGCCACGGCAGTTCGACATCTGTATAACACGTTGAAAGAATGCGTGCAGCCCGGCCAGAAGCCGATGCTGATTCCCATGCCGGACTACCGCCCCAAGTATCCGAAGATCAATCCCGAAGTTGAAATCAATCCGAATCACCCCAACCTGACGATCTGGCATAACAAGATCGACTGCTGCATGTTCATCGGCGTGCATTGCCACCAAGCGAACCTGTCGCTGAAGATCATCCGGGGTGGAACCTCGTGCTACACGATCGCAATGTGCGCCCAGGCCGGCCACGAGGACGCGATGCTGTCGTTCCGCGACGCGTCGGTTGAAAAAATCATGAAGCTGGCCGATTGGGTCAGAAAGTTAAAAGGGACGGTCCAACCACGGCTGACATCAGCCAAAAGCGGAGCTTCGAACTAAGCCGTCGGAAGCTCTGTACGTAGTGAAAGGAGGCTGGGTCCATGGCGGAAACACACTCAGTCATCGGCACGAAAAATAAGAAGGGTCAAACCTATACAGACACCTGGAAAATGATGAACGAAGCTCCCCGTACGCCGTCGTTTTATACCGGGAGCGAAGTCATTAAGGAAGCCATCCGTCGCGCCTCATGCGACGTGATGATCGCGTATCCGATCACGCCTCAGAGCGAAGCGGCTGCGCTCATCGGCGAACTCTTTGCCGAAGGGTACATCGGCGACTATTTCCGCGGCGAGAGCGAATTCGCCGTCATGTCGCAGTGCGCCGGCGCCGCCTTCGGCGGAGCGCGGGTGTTCACCACGACCGCCGGACCCGGCACGATGCGCGCCATGGAAAACTTTCCCATGTGGGCCGGTGCGCGCCTGCCGATCCAGATGATCGTCACCTGTCGCGGCATCAACTCGCCGCTGTCGATTCAGCCGGACACGCTCGAAATCGCCTATCTGTTGAACACCGGCATGCTCGTCTGGCATGCGGAAACCGCTCAGGACTTTTTCGACTGGATTCTCAAAGGCTACATGGTGTCCGAGGAACCGGACGTGCATTTGCCGCTGGCCCTCTGTTGTGACGGCTTCTTCGTCACGCACACCAAGGACGTCGTGAACCTGACGCCGGCCGACATGTGCCTGCCTCCGTACGATCCCTATCGTTCGCCGGTCCCCTGCATGGACATGGAATGTCCTCCGGTCCGGATGATGCGTGACCCGTTCGTGATGAAGAGCAACTATATCAGCTACGCCACCCACGCGAGCTGGCAGCAGGAAATCTGGGCCGCCGTGGAACGCTCCCGCAAACATTCCATCAAGTGGCTGAACGGCCTGATCGACGCCGAGAATACCGACGCGGAGATCATGATCGTGGCGTCCGGGACGGCCGTCTCGCAAGGGCGTGAAGCGATCCGCTTGCTGGAAGATGAAGGCGTGCGTTGCGGATTGGTGAAGGTCAAGACCCTTCGCCCCTGGCCGGAGGAAGAAATCCGGGAAGCCACCAAGAACGCCAAGCACATCTTCGTGCCGGAGTTCAACGTGACGGGCTGGCTGGCGAAGGAAATCAAGGCCACGATCCCGAACCACCATCGCGTACATGCCGGTCCGCACGTCTGCGGAGGCATGACGATGCCGCCGGAAATCATCGTGTCGGAAATCAAGACGGCCCTCGGGATGAAGACCTTCTCCCTGGCCGGTCGTGGAAGCTGAGCAGCATACACTCTGAACCTGTTCGCTCCCGCGAGCGAAACCGAGGAGGCCCTAATGAGCAAAGAACGCATTCAAATCTCCGAAGCCCTCTACGACATCATGCCGTCGGACTATCAGGATCTCGTGAAGAACGCGACCTACGGCAAGGAAGACCGCGGCTGGAAGGACATCGGGAACACCAAGGAACTCATCGAGCAGCATTCGCTCTGCGCCGGCTGCCCGGAGTCCATGGCGTTCCGGTACATCCTGGCCTCCCTGCCGAACCCGGAAGACACCGTCATGGTCGGCTCCACCGGCTGCACCAGCCTGGTGTTCCCCATGGTGGCGGTCCACAACATTCACTCGCTCTTCGGCAACCAGAACGCCATCGCGTCGGGTCTGAAGCGCGCCCTCAGCGTCCGGTTCCCGGGTCGCGTCAAGGACGTGGTCGTCCTGGCGGGCGACGGCGCCACCGTCGACATCGGCCTCGACATGACGCTTCAAGCCTGGTTCCGCCAGGAGAAGTTCACGACCATCTGCTTCGACAACGAGCTCTATGCCAACACGGGGGGACAGGAGAGCGGCCTCATGCAGAAGGGCTTCGTCGCCAAGATGGCCCCGGTCGGAAAACTCTTCGACAAGGTCCGGTTGCCTGAAATCGCCCGCGAGTCCGGCTGCCATTACGTCGTCAACTGCACGGTCAGCAAGCCGTCGCTCGTGGAAAAGGTCATCCGGAATGCGGTGCACATCGCCCGCGAAATCGGGCCGACCTATCTCCAGCTCTACACGCCCTGTATTCTCGAGATCGGCAAGAACAGCATGGAAGGCCTCCAGGAAATGCGCGATTCGGAGAAGCCGACCGAACGGTTCGCGTACAAGGAATACATCAGCGAGCCGGCCAAGCAGCTCCTGGCGGAACTGGCCGCCAAGGACAAGGAACGGAAAGCCGCCGCCAAGCAGTTGGCAGGACAGGCCTAAAGGAACCGGAGGCCACTCATGATCAAGAAAAGACTGAATATCCGGATGTCGGGCTTGGGCGGACAGGGCGCCGTCACGGCCGCCCACGTCATGGCCATGGCCGCCAACCGGGACGGCAAATTTTCCATTTCCAATCCGTTCTTCGGCGCGGAAAAGCGCATGGCGCCGGCCGAGAGCTACTGCCGGATCGGCATCGAGCGGATCTATGACCGCGGCGAACTGGTCTTCCCGGATGTGATCGAGGTCTTCCATCCTCAGGTCATCACGATGGGGAAGAGCTATACGATGCCGTTCTATTCCGGCATTAAGGAAGGCGGCGTGGTCATCATCAACTCCGCGCAGCCGCTGCTGTCGGAAGAAGACATTCAACGCCTCAAGGATCTGAATGTCGCCACATTCTACATTGCCGGGACCGAGCTCGCGATCGAGATCGCCGGCACCGAGTTGTCCACCAACATGACGATGATCGGATCGGTGGCGGGCATCACCAAGTGCGTGTCGATGGAAGCCCTCGACGGCGCGCTGCAGGAACGGTTCGGCAAGAAGTTCGTCGCATCGGGCGGCACGGCCTCGCTGGACGAAGCCATCAAGAAGAAGTTCGCCAAGAAGGAAATGCTGCTCCAGAAAAACCTGGCGACCGTCAAGCGGGCCTATGAGATCGCCAGCGAATGGGCCGAGAAGAACCACGTTGAGTTGCGAGTCGGCAATCCGGCCGTGGCTGCGTAACGAGAGAAGGAACCACGTCGCATGTATAACGTAGCGCAAGTCATCGACGAGAAGTGCACCGCCAAGAAGGGCTGCCGGCTCTGCATCATGTATTGCCCGGAGGCCAACTGCCTCGACCTGAATTCGGCCAAGATGGTGGCGGAAGTCAACATCGACCGCTGCAAGGGTTGCGAACTCTGCGTCGTAGTCTGCAACGCCGCCAAGCACGAGGCGATCGTCATGCAGGCCGTCAGCGCGACCGGACAGCTCATGTCGAAAAAAGGCGAATCCGCAGCCCTCGGCCAAGCCTATCAGGGCTAAACCGAGCGGGTTCACCGTCAAGAACCCCATGGCGTCCGCGCTATGGGGTTTTTTGTTGGGGCACAGGAGCGCGATGGAAAACGAAGACAACATCCTCAACGAACTGCTCGGCGAAATCGCCGGCCTGATCAACGAGTACCCGAAAGCGATCGAGCGCCGGGCCGCCGTCATCCAGGCCGCGGGCAAAGACCCCGAGCTCGTCGAAAAGCTCGTGAAGGCCGCCGACACCATGCGGGACAGCGGCAACCTGTATCTGACCTGGGCCAAGCACTACGCGGCCCTGGCGGAAGGCAACTCCGACGCCTCATCCGACGAGGACGAGACCGAAGATTTCGACGTCTAAATGGGGAAATAATTCACCTGATTTCCTCTTCGCTCGTTAAAAAACGCTCGCCTTGATCCACATCAATTGTGCTACAATGCAGCAGCTTTCGCTGAATACCGTTCCCCGGTAGCTCAGTTGGTAGAGCAGCCGGCTGTAGGAGTGAGGGAACCGGTGGCAGAGCGACGTTCATACGCGGATCGTCGCAGCTATCTGATCGAGGCCGTCCGCAAACGCCGAAAAGTCATCAGACAAAAGGCGTTGGCTTACAAGGGCGCGCGTTGTGAAAGATGCGGCTATGACCGCTGTATGGAAGCACTGGAGTTTCATCATCTGACTTCTTCTCGCAAGGACTTTGGGATATCCAGCAAAGGCTACACGCGAAGCTGGTCGAAGATCCGCGAAGAACTAGACAAATGTATGCTCTTGTGCGCGAACTGTCACCGAGAGGTTCACTCCCATCTGCAGCTTCCACAGGAAACTGTGGTTGAAACATCGGGTGAATTCAGGGAAGCCGTCTCCGCATATGCGGAACGGTAATCCTGAGCGAAGCCTGCCGAACGGCCCATCGAGAGATGGTGTAGGCAGGAACGTGCAGAGACTAGAGGCTGAGGAGCCAATCCGATAACGCCTCACCAGCGCCCGACACCCTCTCCTGAAATTCAGGCGGGTGAAGAGATAGTCCAAGCCCGGTCGAAAGACTGGGGCACTTGTAACCGGCTGGTCGCAGGTTCGAGTCCTGCCCGGGGAGCCAATCATAGCCACAGCATAAGGGGAAAGTCGCCCGTAGAAGGCGACCTTCCCCCTAATAATTCCGCCAACAACCTGCCAGAAATTCGTCGTTTTGACCGTTCCGGTTCCTGCGGAGCCGGTGCTTCGACTCGGGGATGACTCGATCTCTCCGCGCTATTGGGAGAGCCGGGGAAGGGCCGCCACCGTCATGCGGGATACGGGGGTGGCGATGGAATTGACCACGTACTCGGCGATGAGTTCGTGAGCCCGCTCGTTGGGATGTTGATCGTAGGGGCTGATCTCATACTCGGCTTCCTGGGTGCGAAAGCCGGGAAGAATGGCGGACATCGAATGAACCGGCAGGCCCTGTTTCTTGAGCCCCCGTTCGATCGCGGGGAGCAGGGCCCGGTCCTTCTCAAAATCCCACAGGAGCACGTGAAAGGCGGCGTCCGGGTACCGCTCACGCACGGTCTGCCCGGCTGTGCCGATCACGCCGGCGAACAACTCGATATCCCGCTCGGTCACCGGCCGATGGGAGCGGAGGAGCATGCGATACAATGCGCTCTGCTCCAATCGCCGTTGCCAGGTGATCGTCAGGCCGTGGTGGAACCGGCGGAACGCATCCAGGAGGGTTTCCGGAGGGGTGTCGTCGAAATGTCCCGCCCGCCTCACGCGACCGTCCCCGGTCGGCACGTACCTCGGTCCATGCTGGTCCCAGGGCTCCAATCCGGCCACACGGGACACGTGAGCCGGAATCGCCTGGTACACGATGAGGCGCGGACGGCAGGATTCTATCGCGTCGACGCGATCCTCCTCCAGGATGGCCAGCATCTGATGCGGTCCGTATCCGAGAAATCCGAAATTGACCGTTCGGAAACTGTCCCGCAGCTTTCGCCCGACCCGATAGGGCATCGTGGCTTCGTCCGGCACGCCTTCGCCGAAGGTGAACGAATCGCCGAAAAACACCAGACAGGCATCGGTCTGTGCAGACGACGCGTCCGGCGGCCCGGCAACCCGCAATCCGTGATCGTCGATCGTATAGGTGACGCGATAGAGGAGGCGGTCCAGGACTTTCGCCACGTGCGAGACCGATCGGCCGCGCGCCGGCCCGTATCCGAGAAGATCGTCGAGGACGAAGAACCCTTCGCTGTACTCCATCTGGCGGTCCGGCGGTTCCTTGAGCCAGTAGAATCCCTCCAGAATCCCGAGGGTCAGGGCGATGACGGCCAGATTGATCCAGAGCGCTTTTCCCACCGCACCGGGACTGAGACAGGCTGCCAGGATGAACATGGTTCCGGCGGCGACGGCGAGCCAGAGATAGGGCACCGCCGAGTGGGCCGTCGCAATGACCGCCGCCATCACGATGAGCCCCATCAAACAGACGAGTCCCCACGCAATGAGCCAGCCGTCATCATTCGACGCCGGAAGCCCGGAATCGTCCGGTTCCCGGCCAGATCTATCTGCCATCGCCGGATCGCCCCTGTGCCAGGACCGATGAAACCGGCTGCCCCAGCCGGCTGAGAAGGTTCCGCGTCATCTGCTGCAGCCCCGGATGCGTCCGGGGCTCGCCCCGCCCGTCCACGTGGAAATCGTCGAGCCCCCAGATCCACTGCATCGATCCGGAGTTGAATACGAGCGCGCCGCTGGCTGCCTCGTACAGCGTCGAGGTCGCCATGCGGGATCCGACGGGCGAGCGGGTCAGCACGACCCGGTTCGGCGGAGAGGTGCTATCCTCGCCGTCCACTTCGTACCCCAGCAAACCGGGCAGGACGTCTCCCTGCTTGAGCCCGGTCCCGTTCATCATCCAATGGGATGAGTTGACCACGACCAGATTGCCGTCCACAGCCTCTTCGCCCTCCAGATACATCCCGCCGAGAAGAGCGGCTTCCGGTTGATTGACCGGAGCCGAGCGCCATCTCGTCGTCGCGAGGCGGTCGTTGGCCGGATCTCCGTCGAACAGTACGGGATCCTGCCAGGGAGCCTTGCCCTTGTACGCCACGATGATCCGGTCCGGCACGCCGGTCAGCCGGCTCGGCATCAGGCGGATCTGCCAATAGCAGGTGTTGGCGGAGAAGAACGCCAGATGGACTCCCCGATCGCGCGCCTGCTCGACATGACGGCGCATCCGGCCGGTCCAGTACTCATCGTGTCCCACAGAGAGAAACGCCCGATGGGACGACAGCAGCGCGGGGTCGCGATGGACGTCGAGATTGGTCGCATAGGTGACGTCGTAACCCTCCCGCTCCAGCCACCGCACCATGTTGTATTCCCACCCCTGGAGGAACGCGCCCGCACCGACGGATAGCGCGTCCACGGGCTCCCGCCCGATGGCGTACGGGCGGTCGAAGGACACCATGACGGCCCCGCCCTGCTCGCTGTTGTAGTCATAGAGCGACTTGCCGCCCCAGTTGTTGTAGGCCTGAAACGTCGTGACGCTCGACTGATACAGGAAGTCGGAAGGCCGCGCGTCGTCACGGACGACGAACAGGATGTAGCTGCTCTCTCCCGTCGGCTCGGCCGTCAGTTTGGTCAGATAGACGCCCGACAACCAGTCGGCGGCATCGGGTCCCTGAGCGGGAATGTGCAGGACGATCGGGTTTTCCCATCGGCATTCCACCAGCCCTGTCGTCGCATCGACGACGGGCGGCGGCTGGCGACGCCCCTCCAGTCTCAACGGGGCGACGACTTCCCGGGCTCCGGCGCCTCCGTACCAGCCCATGCGGTAAATTGTCGCCACATAGGCCGGCGCCTCCGTGTGCACGAACAGTTTGATCGAGTCTCCCCGGTTGACGCTCGTGGCCGACGCATACCCTTCGATTTCGTGACGTCGGGCCGGTGTCGAAATGATCCACGACGTCGTTCCGCTCTTCCGGTTTTCGAGCACAATCGGATTGGGCGACGCGCCATCCCCGCCCAGTACCCCCGCCGGCGCCAGCACTTCGACCAGCGCCACGCACCACCAGACAAGCGGAATCGAAAAAAACCGCGAAGGGGATGTGCGGGGAAGCAGCCGTTGGAGGGATTGGATCGAGTCCGCGAGCAGCCGGTTGACCGACCGTGTCACCGCAAGGGAAGACAGGCTCTCCTGCATGCCTCTCCACCTCAGCAACCAGCTTGCGCGGATGTCCTCCGCGCTTTCGGCAAACCCGACAAACTGACGGATACCGTACAGCATGAGCGCGGCGTTGAGCAAGGCAAACGTCGCGGAGATCCAACGGCCGCTCGCGCCGTACCCCGCGGCAAGGGCGAGGCTGCCCAGCATCAGTCCGTACTCCAGAAGCAGGTACAGCGCCGGCGTACCGGTCCGGCCGGCGACCTTGGGCGTGCGCTTGAACGGAATCTTGCCGCCCGTGACCGCCTGCTGAAGCGACTTCAACGCTCCGCCGAGGTGAATCGGGATGAGCAACAAATTCAGCGCGTACACGCGCAGGAGATCCCGCCCCGGCCGGTACCGGTTCAATGAGAGATCGCGCGCGTAGAGGGCAAAATACGGCAGCGCGGCCAACGGCATCCAGACCGTCATCAATTCCGACGAAAAGGGAATGACCAGGAGCAGCAGCACGCTGAGCGGAGCCATCGCGAGCGACGTCAGGTAATGGGTCTGCAACAAGCCCTGCACCGCCGTCGCCGCGGTCTTCGGCGCCCGGCGCAGGAAGGACAGCAGCTTGGGGAAAATGATCAGGCCGCCGTTGGCCCAGCGCGCGCGTTGAATGATCAAGGATCCGAAATCGGGGGGCGTGGCGCTGTAGGCCAACCGCTCGGGGTGGTTGAACAGAGTCCAGCCCTTGGCGACGAGGTCCACGGTCGATTCGGTATCCTCGATCACGGTCCGGTCCTGGATGTACCGGCGAATGATTCCGCCGCCGGCCGGTTCTTCGACACAGATCTCGTCCAGCGCCGTTTTCCGGAGCAGCGCGTTCGCGCCCACCCAGAACGTGGCACCGTACTCGGTAAAGCCCTGATGAACCAGATACTGAATATCCGTCGTCGCGCCGGCCGTTCGTTCCAGCGGGCCCGGCGCATTGGGGAAGGCGCTGTAGGGGGTCTGCGCGACCGCCATCCGTTCGTTCCCCGGCCGTTCCATGATCCGGATCAGACGTTCGGCGTAATCGGGCAGCAGCAGGCTGTCCGCATCGAGCGTGATCACGTAGGGGCTCTCCGGGATCACCCGGCTCTGCTCGACCTCCGCCGTCTCCGAAAGGGTGAGGTGACCGCTTTCTTCGACGACGCGCACCCGCCTCCCCATGAGCCCCAGATAGCTGTTCAGGTTCATCGCCTTGTTCGGCTCATGGGAAAGATTCCGGTACCGCTTCCGCTCAAACACTTCGATCTCCACCTGAAAACGACCGGCCAGCGCGGCATACGCCCGTTCGATTTCGGCCGCGAGCGCATCGGCGTGGAAGTCGGCGATACGCTTTCTCCTCTGAGCCCATTGCGCGGCCTGTTCCAGATAAGCCTCGGCCGGCCGGCCGAAGATGTGCTCGGCGAACCAGACGTCGGTATGGGTTCCCGTAGAAGAGTGTTTCGCCTGGAACGAAAACCAGTCGGCCACCCGCCGATAGCAGTCGGCCAATTCGGCGCATTCTCTGAAAAGATTCACGGAGCCGCCGCTGCGACGCCCGTCGAATTCCGCGCGGGCCTCGGCCAGCACTCGTCGCGGTGCGTCCAGCGCCGCCTGCATGGTCGCAGGCAGCGCCCTGGCGGCAAGAAGCGCTTCACGGTCTTCCGGAGTTTTCGGCTGGGGAGGATCGTCGAGGAGCAGAACCAGTCGCTTGTTCGGATAGGTTTGCAGCGCCGCAGACCAGAGCGTCTGCCGGATCACGTCGATTTCTTCTTTGTACGAGGGGACCAACAGGGTAAGGCCGGGAGCCGGGCCTTCCCTCTCGGGCGCGTCGTCGTTCTCGCAGCGCGCTTGATGCCGGCCGAGACGAGACAGATATCCCAGCCTGGCCACCTGGTAGCAGGCGTTCCCGTACACGAGGAACCCCGCCAACAGGCCGAACAGGATGGCCTCTGCCACCGCGAGCGATCGCCCTTCATCGGCCGCAGTGCCGGCCACGGTCCCGACGGACCAGGCCAACAGGAGCGCCGCGGCGCCGGTCACGGCGAGCGACAGTCTGGTGACGAACTTTTCGCGTCTGAGAAGTGATGGTGTCATAGTCTTAAGAAAGGGTATGGCGCAGAGTGCAATCCCAGTGCCATTGCTCACAGAGGAGATGCATCCTAAGTCATTGAATTTACAGCCGGCGATTTCCCACTGTTCTTGAAAATCGTCGGGGAATCCATCCAACCTGCCTCAGCCTGTGGCGGACTGGTTGCGACGCATTTGTCGGTAGGGAGAACGGGGACTTTTGGTTATGATGAGCGCCATGACGTCTGCACGAGCACACTTCGAGCCGGCACGCTTCCTTCGCAATTCTCATCTCATGACGGTCATCCCCGGTTACTGGTTCCGGGTGAACCTCTTGACCGGCGTACCGGTCGAACCCCGTCTTTTCGCCACGGCACCGGATACACAGCTCCTCGGCTATTGCCACTGGCAGCCGGACCGTCGATCGGCCCAGACTTTGGTGCTGGTGCACGGGCTCGAAGGATGCAGCGAATCGCATTACATGCTCGGAATCGCGTCGAAAGCCTACCGCGCGGGCCTGAACGTCGTTCGCATGAACCAGCGGACCTGCGGCGGGACGGAACACCTCACGCCGACGCTCTACAACAGCGGGCTCAGCGAGGATTATCGGGTGGTCGTTCAGGAACTGACGCGCGTCGATCGGGCGGAGCGGATCTGGCTGGTCGGCTATTCGATGGGAGGCAATCTCATACTCAAGGCGGCGGGCGAATTGGGCCGGACGGAGTCAGCCCTGGCCGGAGCCGTCGCCGTCTGTCCGAATATCGATCCGACGCCGTGCGTCACCGCGCTGGAAGCACCCCGCAACTGGCTCTATCACCGGCACTTCCTCACCAGCCTCAAGGCGCGCCTGCGTCGCAAGGCGGCGCTCTCTCCCGGCAGATGGGATCTCGCCGGTCTCGACGGCATCGTACGGATCAGCGAATTCGACGACCGCTATACCGCACCGGACGGCGGCTATAAGAACGCCGCCGACTACTATGACCGTGCGGGGTCGCGGCATGTCCTCGACGCGATCACCGTGCCGACAACCATCATTACCGCCCAGGACGATCCGTTCATCCCGTTCCCGATCTTCTCTCATCCCGCCATCAGGCGGAATTCCCGCATCAGGCTGATCGCGCCCCCGCAGGGAGGTCATTGCGGATTTTTTCAGCGGCGGCGGGCGAACGAAGACCGTTATTGGGCGGAGAACCGCATCGTTGAGATCGTGAGTAATCGGCGGTGACGGGAAAAGGGGGCTGCCCCGCAGCGCGAGGCAGCCGGCGGGCAGAACCGGTCTAGGCCGCTTGCTTTTTCACTCGGCGCGAACCCGCAACCGCGGCGTGAGGCGCGCATTTCTGCACCCAGGTGAGGATGAGCCACACGCTGGCGCTCACGATGCCGATGACGAAGATCCAGTTGTACACCCCCTTCCCCGCCTTGCCGAGGAACGGTTCGCAGACGTAGAGCAGCACGCCATAGGCCAGAGCCGTCATCAGCAGCGTCACGACCGGAAGCACCAGCGCCCGGTAGGGCATCAACCACTTCCAGTCTTCCGGCGGTTCGGCCGCCAACTCGCGGGCGCCGAACCAGGCGACGACCATGGCGCCGCCGTATCCGAGAAATTGAACCAGATCGGACGCGTGCAGCTTGCCGACGGTCGTGCCGCGGAACAGCGGCAGGTGTCCCAACGCCGCGGCAAAGCACGCAGCCAGGATCACGGCCACTCCGTATTGCATCATCCATTGACGCGCCTTCATAGGAACCTCCCTTCAGCCCTGATCGTTCGCACTCCGGCTGAGCCATGGAAAAGCATAGCATTTTCATCTTTTCAGGCCTTTAATCAACGAGTTGGAGAAGCGAATCCGGAGAGGAATCCGGAGAATTGCACGGCCGGATCAGGCGAGCGACAGATGGTCGCGAACCTCTTGCACATATGTCCGGAAAGGATCCGGCATGGGAAACGGCGCCTGTCCGCGCAGTTGAAAGATCGACCAGTTGATGACGTAGGAAGGAAAGTAGCGCTCGTCCGGCTTCGAATGCTCCGCCTCCGGAGGCGACCCGCAGGCCAGGAGATGACGGACAAGTTCTCCCCGCCCGAATGCCCGGGTATTGCGCGGCGGATGCTCGGTGGCCAGGGCGATGGCTTTGTCGGTGATCAGGCGCGGAACCCGGCCCTCCTCCATCAATCCGTAATAGAGCCCCTTGCCCGGATGCAGATTGTGGTATTCCAGGTCGAGGCTCTTGAGCATCGGATCGGACCAATCCAGCTTTTCCGCCTCGCGGAACGACTCCAGCAACCAGAGCTTCGACGCCCAGTCCACGCGCCCGACGAGCCGCTCATAGTCGCCGCGGAGATCCTGCAGCACGGAGCGCCATTGCTGCAGCACCCAGTCCGTTTCTTCATCCTGCCCCCGGTACCGGCGTTCGGCCGCTTCGAGAAACTGCTCCTGGATGTCGATCGCGGAAATCGTCTTCCCGGAGTGCAGTTGCACCAGCCACCGGCGATCCTGGTCCTGGGAAATGTCCTGCAGGGCCTCGACCGGTTCGACGATGTCGAGATCCCGCGGAGCCGTTCCGTCTTCGATCAGCTGCAACACCAACCCGGTCGTTCCGAGCTTCAGCGCCGTGGCATACTCCGCCATGTTGGAATCGCCCAGCAACAGATGGATCCGGCGGTACTGATTCGGATCGGCCAGCGGCTCGTCTCTGGTGTTCACGATCGCCCGGTTCTGCTGCACCCACTCGAAAAAATCGTTCACGATGTGATCGGCCCGCTGGGAAATTTGGAACGGCAGGTGCGGACCGCCCGGTCCCTGGCCCGTCGCCGCCCGGGGCACGATCAGCCGATCCATCTGGATCCAGGCGTCCTGAGGTCTGGCGGCGCCGACCCGGCCGGAGCCGGTAAAGATCTGTCTCGTCACCAGGAAGGTCACGAGCGGGCCGAGGCCCCGGCGCGTGAACGGGAACCGGCGGGAGACCAGATAGTTTTCATGAGAACCGAACGTCGCGTCGGTCTCATGATCGACGTTGTTCTTGATCAACGAGACGTGATCGGCCAGGCCCGCCTCCTCGATCGCCTGCTGCAAAATGGCGTCTCCCGCCCGATCGGTCGCCACGGCGTCGGTCAACGAGTGGCATTCCGGCGACGCGTATTCGAGATGGCCCATATCGAGATAGATACGGCCCGCATTGGTCAGGAACCCCCCGTTCCCCGGCGGCTCGTCGTGCCCGCGATGGTGCAGGTCCAGCACGCCCCGCCGGCGGACCTGGAACAGATGATCGCGGATCTTGTGGGCGAACCAGGTGGGGGAATGGTCGGGCCGGTCCTGATGGACCAGCAGCCCGTACTCCGTTTCCAGCCCGAAGATGCGATTGAGCATGGCGTTATTCGAGAGACAGGTTGACGTCCGGGGGAAGCAGTCGGCCCAGCTCCTCGACGGTCAACGTCCTGTATTTCGATGAACCAGGCTGAGTTCGATCCAGGACCGCGCACTCGACCGACTTCTCCGCCGCCGCATGCCTGAAATGCGCATCCAGAGTTGCGGCATCGGCTGCGCCGGACTGTGTTCCTGCCTTGGTCTCCTCGCCCCCGCCCGTTTCTTCGGCGGCGCGGCGTTGAGCCCGATCGCCCAGGGCCCAGGCGCGGAGCGCCGCCCCGACCGCCCGGTCGAGCGGCAGGGGGATCGAAGACTGCCCGCGCAGATAGGTCGCCATCTCCTGCTCCACCTGGCGCGTCGCCGCGACCACGGCGCAGCCGCTGCCTTCCTCGAAGGTCCCGTCATAGTTGATGACGAGGAACGCGTCCCTGCCGGCTTTCGGGCCCAGCTCGGCCAGCAGGATCTTGACGATGAACGGCGCCTTGAAGACCTCCTCGAACGCCTGCTTGATCACCGGCGCGATCCCGTATTTCACCATACGGCTCCCGGTGACATCCGAGGGCGAGCGGTTGAAGCCTTCCACATGGGCCATTTCCAACAGACTGAAGCGCAGCTTTTCCAGATCAGCCGGATGGCCCATCCCTCCGAGAGCCAGGCGGTCATAGATCTCGTAGAGCTTCGGCGTTCCTTTGCTCACCGTCAGCAGCACGATGCCTTGCTCGTAGGCCAGCGCCACGACCGGGCTGCCCTGCTTGAATTGTTCGTCGAGATATTGGCGGCGGTTGCCGACGGCTTCGACCCAGCGGTACGGTTCTTCATACATGGCGCACGACCTTTGCTTCGAACAGCGGTTTCAGCTGCGCGTCCGGCATGGTGCGGACTCCGCCCGCCGTAATGAACTTGATCACGGGATAGAGGTTGGCTTCGCGATTGACGCCGCCGGTCGCGCTGTCGAACTCCGCCGCGCTCGTCAGCAGCCGCAGGGCCTGCACCGTCGATTGCTCTTCGGACAGTGCGCTCAACGGCTGTTCGCCCCACGTATTGAGATAGTGCAGGATTCCCCGGATCGTCGGGGAGCCGGATCCCGACACGGCGTACTCGACCCCTTCGAACTCCGCGCCGAGAATGTCGTAGAAATAAATCTTGGCCGACTCCTGCTCGAAATCGTATCCGGCGAAGATGGGCGCGACCGCTCCCGTTCCCGCCAGGGCCGCCGCCACGTTTTCCTTCAACAGCTTCGACACCGCCCGGAGCTTGCCCTCGAAACTCAATTCTTGAAGCTGGGTCCGCCGATAGTACTTGAACGAATGTTCCAGCACCCGCACCATCTCGTAGGCCGTCGCCGGCACGCCCGCGATGGCCATCACGCTGTGGCGGTCGATCTCGAGCACCTTGTCGGTGCGGTCGTACATGACCATATTGCCGGCGGTCGCGCGACGGTCTCCCGCCACCAGAACCCCGTCCCGATACTTGAACGCCAGAATCGTCGTGGCGTTCGGCATCTCGAGATCCGATCCGGCCGTCGCCGGCGCGCCGAACTGATAACCCTGCTCCTTCAGCAGCTGAAAAAAATCCCCTTGCATGCCCATGTAAACCTCCAGGCTAGCGGCACGAGGAAAGGGGCAAGAGGAACCCTCGCCTGCCTCTCCCACCTCGCCTCTTGCCCATGGCCTCGCGCCTATTCGCCCGTTCTTTGCCGGTACCGTTCGGCCTGTTTGGGATCGACCTTCCGCATCCGCTTCAACAGACTGTCCTTCTCCGGCGAGCCGGGCTCGGGCCGGCGCGGACCGCTTCCTTCTTCCGACGGGCTCGGAGACTTCGGCATCGGATTCACCGGCCCTTCGCGACGTTCCGGACTCGTACGGTAGATCATGATCGTGAATCCTTTCGTTGTGTCCAGGCGGCCAGGGCCTCGGCCGGCGACGCGGCGGCTTCGAAGATGCCCGTACAGACCTTCACCTCGTCGGGATCGAAGAGATCGCCCATCTCCAGCGCTTTCCGCAGCACCCCCCCGGCAAACTGAATCCGTTCCCATTGCATCCCGACGATCTGGTCTGAAAATCTCCGCACGCAGAGACCGCGAAGCCCTCCCCGCGTATCGCCCGGACCGGCGGACAGAGCCCGCTCGACATCGGCCTCCGTCGTCATACGCCAGGCCCTACCCTCCGCCTCCAGCCCGCGATGGAGCCCGCGCGCCGCATCGACGTTGTGATACTCCAGGTCCAAACTGGCCAGCCAGGGATCGTCCCAGCCCAAACGTTCCTCGCGGACGAACGTTTCGAGCAGCCACTGTTTCGTCACCCAATCGAGCTTCCCGACAAGCCGGCTGCGATCCCGCGCCAGCCATCGCAACGTTTCGCCCCATTCCCGCAACACCCAGTCGGACTCCGGATCGGTTCCGGCCAGCATCCGCCGGGCTGCGTCATAGTACTGCTCCTGAATCTCCAATCCCGACAACATGCGGCCGTTCTTCTGCCGCACCGTGGCCTTGAGGTCCGCGTCGCGGGACAGTTGCTTCACGGCCGCCACCGGCTGATCCAATTCCAGGGAAGGAGCGGCCCCGCGCTCGATCAGGTCGAGGACCAGCATCGTCGTCCCGACCTTCAGAGCCGTCGCGTATTCGCACATGTTGGCGTCGCCCACGATCAGGTGCAGCCGGCGGTATTTCCCGCGGTCCGCGTGCGGCTCGTCCCTGGTGTTGAGGATCGGCCGGTTGTGCATCGTATCGACGCTCAACTCCGTTTCCATGAAATCGGCCCGCTGGGAGAGCTGATAGGCTCCGGGAACGAACCCCGACTCCTGCGCTTCGACGCCGACTTTTCCGGCACCGGCAATCACCTGCCGGCTCACGAGAAACGGCAGCAGCCCCGCAACCAGTCGAGGAAACGGAATCGAGCGCGACACGAGATAGTTGTCGTGGCATCCGTAGCTATGCCCGTGGAAATCGGTGTTGTTCTTGTAGAGCTGCACGTGCGCGCCGCCGAGACTCCGGTTGCGACGGTCGGCCGCCCGCTGCACGATCCGTTCTCCCGCCCGGTCCTGCGCCAGCAGCTCTTTCAGCGTGCGGCACTCCGGCGTCGAGTACTCGGGATGGGTGTGGTCGTTATAGAACCGCGCGCCGTTGGGCAGCACCAGATCGCTCTTCATCTCATGGAATGAAAACGGGCGATGGGCATCGGCCTTCGCAAACTCGTCTTCCTCCTTGTCCTGCGCCAGGCCCGACACGCGGAACCCGCGGGCATCCTCATGGGGATCCTCGCCGCCGTAGTCCCAGCGGCGCTCGAAGGAAGCCGTCAGGTGGGCGCGCACCAGTTCCATGGACTCGACGACCGGATCGACCTCCTCCAGATCGTCGCGCGTGATCCCGTACTCGGTTTCAATGCCAAACAAACGCATATTCACTGAGGCAAGAGGCGAGAGGTCAGTGGCTAGAGGGAGAACCCTTCCGCGGAGTTGGTTGCCCCCCCTTGCCGCGCGCCTCGTGCCTCCAGCCCTTTCAAATGATTTGATTCACCAACCGCTCTTCCGCCTGTCGTCCCTGACGGAACGAGGAGACCCCGACGACCTGTTCCGGATGGTGGTCGAGCAGCTTCAGCCATTCTTCCGCCGCATCGTCGGGAGGCAGCATCTCCCCTTCGCGGAACTCCTCCGCGACCGCATCCAACAGATCCTGCGCCAGCAGCCCGGCCGGCTTCCCCGCCTGAATCGTCCGGTCGATCGCCTTTTCCTTCGCCCGCTGGACGATCGAAGACAGGATCGCGCCGCTGACCAGGTCCCCGCGGTAGAGCACCTTGCTCTGACCGCTGCGCAGCCTGACCGCGAGCAGCCGGTTCTCCTCGGCCCGCCTGAAGATCGCCTCGATCACGTCCTCGATGAGAGAGCGAAACGCCGTCGCGTTCTCTCCTCCGCGTTCGGCGACCACCGCCGGATCCAGCGGCAGATCCTCGTTCAGATAGACCCTCAGGATTTCGGCCGAGGCTTCGCGGTTGGGGCGTGTCACCTTGATCTTGCGGTCGATCCGGCCCGGGCGCAGCACGGCCGGATCGATGAGATCGGGCCGGTTCGACGCCAGGATGATCACCACGTCCTGCAGGGATTCGATCCCGTCCATTTCGCTGCAGAACATGGGCACGAGCGTGTTGGAAATATTGAACGATCGCATCGCGCGCCGGGTGCCCAGAATCGATTCCGCCTCATCGATGAAAATGAACGGCAGCGCCCCTTCCCTGCGACGGGCCCGGGCCTGCGCGAACAGCTCGCGGACCATGCGCTCGGACTCGCCCAGCCACATGTTGAGGATCTCGGGCCCCTTGATATGAAGAAACGCCCCGCCCGTCACCGGGGGACGCCGGTTCTCCTCCTCCGGCTTCGACTCGCTCACGAGCCTGGAGAGACTGCCGGCCGCGGCCTGACCGATCAGCGTCTTCCCGCACCCCGGGGGACCGTAGAGCAGAAATCCCTTGGGCTGTGAAAATTTGAACTGCTCGAACGTCTTGGCATGGAGCAGGGGGTACTCGATGGCCTTGCGGATCGCGGCGATCGCGGCGCGCTGGCCGCCGATCTGCTCCCAGGTCACCTTCGGCACTTCATCGAGCACATGCCGGCTCGCCTTGCGGTCTTCGAGCTTCTCGATCGCAATCCGGTAACTCGGATCGATCCGGATCTCGTCGCCCGCCTTCAATTCGACGCCGGCGAGGTCGGTGGACCTCTGTAAAATCAGCGATTGTCGGCCCATTTCCTGCTCGAACCGCAACCGGCCGTCGGGCATCGCTTCGGCCAGCTTCAAGATGGGTCCGTTGCGGTCGTACCCCAACGTCCTGATCACGGCATAGGCTTCATTGACCAGGATCTGGGTCCCGACCTTGAGATCGGCGTCCGGCACGCGCGGGTCCACGTTGGCGTAATACTCCGCGCCGCCCACCAGGATCCGCGCCAGCCCTTCGCCGGGGAGATCGAGCAGCGTGCCGATCCGGTTCGCCGGCGCCGTCAGTTTGGCGACCACCTCGCCGACTTTCCTGAATTCGACTTCGCGCTGTTGATGGGCGGCCTGCGACAGCACGATCGCGTGGCGCAGCTTGTAGAGCAGTTTCTGCCGGGGATCGGCGTCCGGGAAGGACGCGAGGCATTGCTCGATCAGGTCGAGAGGGTCGGACCCGGTATTCGGCGCGGCTTCGCCGCTCTGGTTCCTCGGGGTTTCGTCACGGGAATCGGGGGGGCGGCGATCGCTCATCGGTAGTCCTCCAAGCCGGTCAGATGAGAGATCCTACCATAGTGCTGTCGCGGTTTGCCGCCGCTCAATTGACCGCTTGGAGCGTCACGGAAACCTGCTGGCGTTTGTTGCCGCGAAGCACCTCGACGCTTACCTGATCGCCGACCTTGTGCCCTTCCATGACGTCCATCAGGTCGTCGATCGTCGCCACCGGCTTGCCGGACACGGCGACGATGACGTCGCCGAGCTCGACGCGGCCGGTCCGGGTTTCGCGCGCGCCCTTCAAGCCGGCCCGGTCGGCCGCGCCGCCCCGCCAGACCTTGCCGATGATCAGCCCCTTGACCCCCCAGCGTTTCGCCATCGCGTCGGGCACGAGCGACACGCCCAGCCCCGGGCGAATGAGTTTGCCGTGCTTGATCAGTTCCGGAACGATCCGGTTGACGGTGTCCACCGGCACGGCGAAACCGATCCCGGCAAACGCGCCGCTCGGGCTGACGATCTGCGTATTCACGCCGATCAACCGGCCCGTGCCGTCGAGCAGGGGCCCGCCCGAGTTTCCCGGATTGATCGCCGCATCGGTCTGGATCACCCCTTCGATGGTGCGGTTGGAGAGGGACTTGATCGTGCGTCCCAGCGCGCTCACCACGCCGGTCGTGAGCGTATGGTCCAGGCCGAACGGATTGCCGATCGCCAGGACTTTCTGGCCGACGCGCAGGTCGTGCGACGTGCCCACCGCCACCGGCGAGAGCGCCTCGTCCGACGCCTGGATCTGCAGCACCGCCAGGTCGTGATCGGGATCGGCCCCGATCAGGGCCGCCTTGTATTCGGAGCGATCGGCCAGCGTCACCTTGATCGAGCTGGCGCCGTAGATCACGTGGAAATTCGTGACGATGTGGCCCTGCTTGTTCCAGACGAACCCGGATCCGGAGCCCTGCGGGACTTCCATGATGTCGAGCGACCAGGGATCGCGCTGAATGGCGGTGTTGGAGATGAACACCACGGACCGCGCGACCTTCTCAAATACGGCCATCGTCGCCCGTTCATCCGCGCCCAGTTCGGCGGGGGGCGGCGTCACGGGACGGGGTCTGCCCTCGGGGCCGTCATAGGCCTGTCCCAGCGGCTTCCCCCACTCCGCGGCCACGGCAGCCGCGCCGGTCAGGAGCAGGCAGCCCGCAACGGCGGCGCATATGAATCTCCGCATGAAGCTCGGTGGCATCGCGCCTATTCCCCGATCATCTGGATGACGAGTTCCCGCCGGCGCGCGCGCGTGTCGAAATCAACGAGCACGATCTGCTGCCAGGTCCCCAGCAGCATCGCCCCGCCGGAGAAAGGGACGGTCACCGACGGCCCCTGCAGCTGCCCCCGCAGGTGGCTGTGCCCGTTGTCCTCGCCGGGGTTCCGCGTATTGTGCTGCCAGGCCGGATCGGCCGGCACGGCCCGGTCCCAGAAGGTTTTCGTATCGGCCCGGATGCCCGGCTCGTCTTCGATGATCATCACGGACGCGGTGGTGTGCTTGACGAACACGGTGACGATGCCGGCCGTCAGCTTCGCGCCGGCCAGCGCGTCCTGCACCGCCTTCGTCACGTTCTCGATCTGTGTCCCCCCGCCCATGTCGATGCGAAGGGGCACGGTCTTCACGGCCATGCTCATGGCTCCATCCGCCGGAGGAGGGTTTTTTCCTTCGGCGTCAGACGATGTCCGCGCGCCTCGGCGATGATGCCGTCGAATTCGCCCTCGGCGGCCAGCCGTTTGAGCGCCTTCATCACGTCGCGGCTCAGAATGCCTTCCCGTTCGAGCTTCTCCAGATAGGCGAAGGCCTCGACGATCGTTTCCTTCTTCCGCACATAGTAGTCCCGGCCGCGTCGCTGATTGCTGTAGGCTTCGAACTGCTCGCAGGCCACCAGAATTTCCGCAAGCTGCTTCGTCCAGGGCTTCGCCCCGGCGAGTTTTTCCGGGTAGTAGTAATAGAGCATCACCCGCTGCATCCAGGGCTCCCAGCGCACGCCCATTCCCCGGATCGACGCACGTACGGCCCGCAGTCTGCGCGCAAGCCGGCGGGCATAGCCGAGTCGCATTTCCACCTGCTCCTTCGCCCATGGCGTCATCGGGATGCCGTCGGCTTCGAGAGCCTTGCGATAGCGCGCGAGGAACGCTTCCGTCTCGCGGCCGTAGACCGTCTCGGGATGCACGGCCCGCCATTCGCGCGGCCTGGTCGGAATCCCGTGCGCCTTGGCCCAGGACCAGATCCTCCCGAAGAGCCGGCGGTCCAACCCGGCACGCCCCAGATCATGCAGCAGACAGGCGATCTGATACTGGCGGACCCGGCCGGCCTCGTGCCCCAGCACCGTCGCAACCGCCGCGCACATGCGCGCCGTGCGCAACGCATGGGCCCGGTCGTAGCCGCGGATCATCAGCCCGCGCCGGAGCGGATGCGGGTAGTCGTACAGGCGCATGAGCCGGGAGACGAGCGTACGGGGCACGACCAATGGCGCGGAGGAGGTGATGGCTCGCCTCATGGATTGGAGTGGGAAATGCGGCCTTCGAACCGGGGCAGAATATCGTTCGACGAAACAGAGTGTCAAGGCGACGTTTGAGTTTCCGGCTCGCTCAATGCGCCGATCTTTGCTATGCTCGCACTCATATGTCGCAGGACCTTTGTGTGAACTCCCGGAGCCGGTCATGACACGCGGATTCCCGGTTGCCATTCTGGCCTTCGCGGTCGCGGCGCTCGCGCCGCCGGTGACGCCCCCCGCGGCGTCCGCCGTCGATCAACTGACCGACCTCACGGGGAAAGCGCATGTCATCGTGACCTTCCGGGGT
Source organism: Nitrospira sp. UBA5699 (assembly GCA_002420105.1). Taxonomy (GTDB): domain Bacteria; phylum Nitrospirota; class Nitrospiria; order Nitrospirales; family Nitrospiraceae; genus Nitrospira_C. The sequence continues at coordinate 70,129 of DIHJ01000038.1, read as the reverse complement.
CGCGACACCTTCACCAGCGAATATCGCTACGACGTCAGCGTGCGGAACCAAACGTCCGATCCGCTGATCGCCGATTCCCTGATCGTCGTGCTCGACAAGATTACCAATCTGGCCGGCGAGGAGCGGGAACCGCTGAAGAGCGAAACCATCCTGAGCCGCTTCGAAGTCCTGGGCCAGGACGGCGAAACGGACGAGGGCAAGCCGTTCTTCCGCGTTCCGGCCAACAACAACCCGGACCTGCCGCCGCAAACCGACAGCCGGCCCGCGTCCGTACGGATCCGGAACAAGGACTACGTCTCCGTCTTCACGCCCGTGTTCCGGGTCTACGGGACGAAACGCCCGCCGCCCGAACCGAAGCAGCCGGCGCCCCACACGCCACCGGGCCTGCCGCAGCATCAGACCGAGAAACAGATGGACCGACTGATCCAGCTGCTGTTGAAGAAAGGGGTCATTACGGAAGAAGAATGGCGGAAGGCGACCCAGCCGTGATCGAACCGGCCTGCAAAGCCTGTTCGGGCCAATGGCCCCGGCCGGACCACTTCATCGCCGATCTCGGCCTCTCGATGGCCTATCTCCACGACGACCAATTCTTTCCCGGTTGGACGGTGATCGTATTCAGGCGACACGCCACGGAACTGTTTCACCTGGCCCCGACCGAACGGATCCAGCTCATGGAGGAAGTAAGCCGGCTTGCCAGGGTTCTGGCGGAAGTCTTCGGCGCGAGCAAGATCAACTACGAACTCCTCGGCAACCAGCTTCCCCACATCCATTGGCACGTCATCCCGCGCCTGCCGGACGACCCGGCTCCGAGGGAACCGGTCTGGCGTGTGTCGCACGACCCGGTTGAGGCCGCAGAGGCGGATCTTCGGGATCGGATCCAACGGCTCAGAACGGGACTCACCGCAATCCGATAGTCGCGCCCCCTTCCCTCCGCGTTCCGCCGATCCGCACCGGATGAACGGCCTCTCCCCGGTGCTATAATGGTGTTCACTGCCCGGAGCGCCTGAGAGGAGGGTCGCGGGGTTCGATGGATCGTCGACGGCTGCCGGTGATCATCCTGCTCGTGACGCTGGAGCTCCCCGCTCTTTCCCCCTCGTTCGCTCAGCCCTCCGACGATGCCGGTCCCGGGCCGGCGATTGAAAGTCCCCCGCCGCCGGCCGAAGCAGTGCGAAGCGAACCCCGGCTTCCGGAATTCACGCCGTCCGAGCGCGAGGACGCCGTCATGGTCCTCGGGGAACTCCGCGGATCGGTGCGGGTGGCCCCGGAGAGCGCCGCCGACCGGTTGAAACTGGCACAAGGCCTCTATCGCATCGGCGATCTCGATGCGGCAATCGAGGAATGCCGCGTCGCCGTCAGGCTGCAACCGGACGATGCCAAGGCCCATCTCCAACTCGGCGTCATCCTCATGGCCAAGCAGGACTGGCGTGCGGCGGCGTCCGTGCTGAAAGAAGCCGTCAGGCTCGACCCCGGACAGGCCCACGCCCACTACAGTCTCGCCGGCGTGCAGTATTCGTTGGGCAACGTCAAGGCGGCGATCCAATCCTATCGGCAATCGCTCGAACTGCAGCCGCACTTCCCCGATGCCCGCTACCGTCTCGCCCTGCTGCTGAAGCTCACGAGCCGCGACCGGGAGGCGGCACAGTTCATGGAGGAGGCGGCCGTCGGAGGGGTGCCGCAGGCGCAGTTCTTTCTCGGCAACGCCTACAAGAACGGCCAGGGCATCGACAAGAATCTGGGGCAGGCGATCTTCTGGTGGACCAGAGCGGTCGAATTCGGGCATCAACCGGCTGCCGACGCCCTCTCCAAGGTCCGCCGGCAGGCCCTGTCATCCGACCGAACGGACCGGCGACGCCAGGAAGCCCTCGACGCCTTCCAGGCATACCGCGAGAAACTGTGGGATCAATTTCCGGACTACAGCCGCACGGACGAGGAGCCGCTGGGCGCCAGGCTGCTGAAGGACAACCGCGCCGACTATGCGGTCTCCACCCTGCTGAAAGAAGGCTACGCGCTGAGCGAGCCGGCGCAGGCCGAGCTCGCCAGGCTCTACGAATCGGGCTGGGATCAACGGCTCGCGCCGTACGACAAGAAGATCCTGGCCTGCTTCGAAACCACGGCCGCCGAGGGATTCCTGCCGGCCAGGAAAATTCTGGCGCGCATCCATGCCAGGGGCCTCGGCTTGCCCCCGGACCTCCACAAGGCCAAGGCCCTGCTCAAGGGCCTTCCGAAGCAGGAGATCGGATCCCTGCTCGACGAACCGGGGCCGCAATAGGTCCGCATGCGTGACCGGTTGACATTCTGGCGGCTGTTCCTCACCTCGCCTCCGCTGCAGGCGCCGGCCATCGGGCTGCTCGCCGGACTGCTCGCGCAATCCCTCTGGGCCCTCGCGCCCGCCACCTTCACTGCGCTCGATTGGACGATCTACGACACCTGGCTCCGCCATCGCGCCCCGGTCGCGGTCAGTCCGTCGCTCACGATCGTCGCGCGCGATCCGGCCGGAGAGGAACGGTTCGGGACCGTCCTCGATCGCGCCCTCCTCGCGCAGGTGGTCACCGCGGCCCACGAAGCCGGCGCCGCCGCCATCGGCGTCGACCATCGTCTCGATCATGCCAGCCCCGCGCAGCTCGGCGGCGCCGCGAGCGACGCCTTGCTCGTGGAAGCGATGCAGAACGCCGGGCCGGTGCTGTTCGTCCACGATCCGGAATCGGCGCTGCGGTCCGACGCGGCTCTGCTCGGTCACGTGGGCGTGGCGACGCATCCCGACCATGTCACGCGCGAGATCCCGCTGCTCGCGACCGTCGAAGCGCAAACCGTTCCGGCCTTCGGGTCCCTGCTCTACGACCTCTACCGCCAGCAGACGGCGCCGGCGGCGCAACCGCTCGCCACCGGACGCGCCGCGCCGGCACTCATCGACCCCGTCGGCAACGGCTCGCCGGCGGCGCTGCCGACGGTCCCGCTGACCGCGGTGTGGGAGGCCATCCAGCATCACGACGGCCGGCAGCTCGAATCCTGGTTCAAGGGCAAGGTCGTGGTGATCCTCCCCAATCCCGCGACCCAGGGCCCCTGGCTGCTCCCGACCGGTCAGTCCGTCGGCGGCATGATCGCGCACCTCCAGCTGCTCAACAGCCTGCTCACCGGCAACAGGCTCTGCGCGGTCGGACCGGCCGGGCGCGCCGGCCTCACTCTCCTGCTTGCGTCGCTCGTCGCCTGGTGCCTCATCGGGTTCCGCGGATCGCGCAGTCTGTCGTTTGCCGGAAGCGCGGTCCTGCTCTATGCGGTGCTCGTCGCGGCCATGCTGCCGGGGCTGCACCTTGTCCTGCCGCTGGCGCTGCCGTTGACCGCCGCGCTCTTCGTCCTGGTCGGCGCCACGGTCTGGACCCATCTGACCGCGGACCAGCGCATGCGCCTTCTCGAGCGGGACATCCTGCGCGTGCAGCAGGATGCCGCGGCCGTGAGAGAAGCGCTGATCCTGCGCGAGAACCGTGCCGAGGCGTTGCAGGAGGATCTGGAGGCGGCGAAAGCCGCCGCGGCCCGATCGGCCGGCCGACAGGAGGAACTGGCTCGCACGACCGAGTCCCTGCGCGCGCAGATTGCCGAGGCGCAGGCCCAGGAGGAAACCACCCGCCGGCAGCTCGAGCGGCTCGAACGGCAGCTCCACGATCTCCGCGCGGCAGGAACGGAATCCGGCCCCCTCGGCGACGCCGAACTCGATCAGTTGCGGAGCGAATGCCGCCAGCAAGGCATCGTCACGCAGGAGCCCTCGCTGTTGCGCCTCTTCCGCGACCTCAAGAAGGGCGCCAAATCGCCGCTGACCGTGCTGCTCCTCGGCGAACCGGGCACGGGCAAGGAACTCTTCGCGCGCGCCGTCCACCGGCTGAGCCCCAGATCCGGCAGGACCTTCATCGCCGTCAACATGGCGGCCATCTCGCCCGAATTGTTTGAAAGCGAACTCTTCGGCCACATGAAGGGCAGTTTCACCGGCGCGACGGTCGATCGCCGCGGCTATTTCGAGCTTGCCAACCAGGGCACCATCTTTCTGGACGAGATCGGCGATCTCCGGCTGGATCACCAGAGCAAACTCTTGAGGGTACTCCAGGAACGGTCGTTCTATCGCGTGGGCGCGACCGTTCCGACGACGGTGGACGTGCGGGTCGTGGCCGCGACCAACCGCGATCTCCAGCGGGGCGTGTCCGAAGGCTGGTTCCGCGAAGATCTCTACTTCCGGTTGAAAGGGCTGGTGTTCCGTCTGCCGCCGCTGCGGGAGCGACCCGGAGACATTCCGGTCATCGCCGAAAGCTGTCTCGCCGAGATGGCGGCGCAGATGGGGCGGCCGGTTCCCACGCTCTCCAACGATGCGCTGCGGCTGTTGAGCAACTACGCCTGGCCCGGCAACGTGCGGGAACTGCGCCACGCCCTCGACCGGGCCCTCGTCCTGGGCGATGGCCCGGTCCTGACGAGGCAGGCCTTTTACCTGGAGGACGCCGCCGGCGAGGAACCGTCACGAACGAAGACGGCCGCACTGCCGGATTCGGCCGGCGATGCCGCCGTCCTGAACTGTCTGCGGCAACAGGGATTCGACATGCAGGCGACGGCCAAGGCGCTGGGCTGGGACCGCAGCACGGTGACCCAACGCTTGAAAGGCCTCTGCTTCCAGGCCCTCGTCGAGTCGGACGGCGACCGGGCCAAAGCGGCGGCGGCGATCGCCGGCGACCCCTCTTACGTGAGGACCGTCGAACTCAAGCTGATGGACTACTACGGCCATCTCCTGTCCGTGATCGAACCCTTCGCCGGCGCCGACGATGCGCTGGCCGACTGCAGGAGGCGATTCAAGAATCTGCCGGAGCGCCACTTCGCATCGGTCGAGGCCCTCGTGAGGCAGCAGTTTCGACGGAAGCCCGCGCCGCCTGTCGCGTAGACGACGGCGCCTCGACCGGCCTGGTTCCGGAATCCGGCCGGCCGGCCCGGACGGCTACCCCTCGTCGCTCAAGCCGTTCATTCGCCGGACGGCTTTCCCCGGATGCATCGCGGCCGGCAGCAGATGCACCGGCGCAAACGCCAGCCCCGCAATGGCGGTGGGCACCACCGCACTCGCGATGACTGCCGCCACGAGAAAGGAATATTGCTCCTGAGTGATGAGGCCGTGCGCCAGCCCGTACAGCGACGAGATGGTCCCGAACGTCAATCCGGTGGACATCAGGAGCGTGTAGTACCAACGTTCCTTGCGGTCCCGCCGGAAGGCACTGATAAACGGATAAAGGCCGAAAATCTTGGACGCCACCTTGCCCAACAGCAAGGCGAGAAAGACCAGCGGCGCCGCCAGCAGGGCCGGCAGGGACACAAGGGTCCCGGCGCGAAGGAAATAGAACGGAGTGAGAAAGCCCACGGTCAGCGTCCTCAACCGGCGGATCCAGTGCGCGTCCCTCGCTGCGCTTCCCGCGAGCACCATCCCCGCGAGGTAGGCCGGCAGCACGGCTTCGCTCCCCGACCACAAGGCCAGCGCGCCCAGCCCGAAGAGCGTCAGCATGATCCATTTCGTTCTGATCGCGGCGGTCCGGTGGGCATAGTGTCTGGTGATCCAGGCCGTAGTGGCCGGCAACAGGGCCAGCGCCGCCCCGCTCCCGACGATGAACAGGATGGTCTTGTAGGTAAAGGGCGCGAACAGCAAGCCCAACGCGATGACCGTTCCCAGATCGTTGATGAAGCAGGACCCGAGTATCCCCTTCCCGAACTCCGTCTTGTTGAAGCCGGTTTCCAGCATGACGGCATAGACCACCGCCATGGAGGTCGTCGACAAGGCGATACCGCAGAGCCAGCTCGCCCTGGCGTCCCAACCCAGCAGATGGTAGGCGACGGCGGCGCAGCCGAGAAACGGCGCGATGAATCCGACCAGGCCGACGACGCTGACTTCGGTCAGCTTGGTCTTGATCACGTCGGGGTCCAGTTCGGCGCCGGCCAGGAATGTCAGCACCACGGCCCCGGAAGCTGCGAGGAACCGGACCCATTCCGAGTCGGCGGCCAGCACGTCTCCAAGGCCGAACGAGCCGGTCGCAGCGGCGACGCCGACACAGATTTCAACCAGCGCGATGGACATTCGCAGGGAGGAAGCGATGAGGGCGGAAACGACTGCGAGGGCGAGCCACAGAGTGGCGGTAAAGAAAACCGGTTCCATTCGAGAGTCCTCCGTTCCGGCCAGGGGTGACAGGCTGCGTCAGGCCGGTCGTCGCCACCGCGGCGACAATCCTACGGCTACGGCAGTAGCAGCGTAGGAGTCATCAGCCTGGCCGTGGCGGTTACGGGGGACTCCATCCCCTGTTGCACGTGAAGTATACGCGAAACGGTGGGAACTCGCCTAGCAGGCTGTTGACAAAGG
>DIHJ01000038.1:47221-63562 GCA_002420105.1 Nitrospira sp. UBA5699 | reverse complement strand
GGGTTTGTCAACACACTGCTAGCAGATTCTCGGCAGGCGGGATACGGCCGCCCGATCGACCGGCCGCAGCCGCCGCATCAAGACCGCCTCAACGTGGCTGTCGGCTGAGTCTGCGCGCGAGGGGAGCAGCGACGACCCGCTCCCGACGAACGCCAGAATGCCGGAAGGAATGGCCTGCCGCGTCCAGGGCTATGAAGACTTGGGCTGCCAGACGGAAGGAGTGAAGTAGGCCTGCGGACTCCGGCTCGCAGCCTCTCGGATAACCAGAAAATGGGGCTGGCAGGGGAGGCGATCGATCTCGCCAGGGGAAAAGAACCGCGCATCGGAAGTCTCAACGCCGTCCGGTCGGGGCGTCCCGCGAATGACACGCGCCGCAAAGACCGTCGCCACGCAGGCCACCCGATCGCCGTTCTCGTAGGTGCCGGCAAACGGCTCTCCCGCGAAGACGCCGAGGAGTCCGGTCAGCTCGACCAACACCCCGGCCTCTTCCCAGGTCTCCCGCACCGCCGCATCGGCCGGCTGCTCAAGGGGATCGATGATCCCCCCCGGCGCACCCCACAGACCGGTCGGTATGTCCTGGATGAGCAGGAGACGCCCCCGGTCATCGTACGCAAGGACGCCGACGGTGGGAATTTGCAGGAGATCCGTCCCGATCTTGGCGCGGAGCGACTTGATGAAATCCGGAATGGCCATGGACTCGTCAGCCTACGATGTCTCCCCGACCAGCCGGCAGCAGTCCCCGCCCTTCGACCGCATCCCCGCCGCTCGTCCCCCGCATCACGCCGGCGAGCAGGCCGGATCGGCGGAGGCGGGATCGAACGCATCGTCGCGCACGTCGAGGATGAGTTCGTAGGGCGCCATCGGCGAGAAATTCGCGCGCAACGCGATGCGCTTCCCGATCATGTTGGGTTGGACGCTCCGGTCGATCAGCCCGGCAAGATGCATGAACTCCATCACGGGCGCGCCGAGCCACTGGTCGGTGATCTCCGCCTGGTGCGAGGTGCAGATTTCCAGGTTCATGGCCGGTCCCAGGTGCATGTATTCCGACAGCCGGTTATGCGCCGGGTTGGACGCGTACCTCCGTATCTCGGCCGCGAACTTCTTCAAGCCCGCCACCGACCCGACGATGCGCCACTCCTTCGCGGTCTTATCTCTGCCGCAATAAAACCCCAGCTCGCGCCACGCCCGCCGCGTCGATTCCTTTGCCGTATCGTTTGACATTACCCGCTCCTCTTCCCTTTCGTTCAACAATAAACCTCTGCGCAGATGCTCTCAAGGTGACGATTTCAGATTGCCCGGCGCATTCTCATCTGATTCGCTGATACCGTCAAGGTAATCTCCGACGTAACGCTGCTCATACCGTCCCGCCGCTCCTCCATGCGGGGCTATCCCCGCATCTCACGCCGGTCCCGGCTTCCCCGCATACTGCTCGAGATCGACCTTCTCTCTGAACCCCTGAATTTCCCTCACGTCTTCGGCAATCCCGTCACATTCCCCCACCGGCATTCCGGTTGCTCAAGCACCTGACCGTCGACGCGCAGGCAAGCAGGCCGGAAAGGAGGTGAATCAGGATCGGGCTGAGGCCAACTTTCGAACCTTTCAACCTGTCACTTTCACACTTTTACCCGTAGGAGGATTTCACCATGCAGAACGGTCCATCGCAGGTCACATCCGGCAACATCGCCCCCGCCATCTCGGGGCCCAGGAAGGACAAGGACGTGCTGGTCGTCTCAGGACTGGTCGCCAGCCTGGCAGTCGTGATCGGCGCTTTCTGGTACTACTCCTCGGCCGACCAGACCACCGCCACGAATCCGGACCGGCTCGACGGCTCGCAGGTCAGCGAGATGCTCAAGAGCAGCCGGCCCCTGGCCACTTCTGTCTCATTCCCCTCGAACAAGGGCCAGGAGAGTCCGATCGCCAGGTCCGGTGCCGGCACGATCCATACCGACCTCTACTTCGAAGTCGGCCGCAAGGGCCTGACCGATGAAGCCAGAACGCTGCTTCAGGAGCAGGCGACCCTCTTGAAAAGCGACGGCAACCTCGGCGTGCTGGTGCAGGGCTACACCGACGCCCAGGGATCGGCGAGCTACAACCTGAAGCTCGGGATGAAGCGGGCTGAAACCGTGAAGGCCGAGTTGATCAATGCCGGCGTGGCGGCACACCAGATCAAGGTCGTGAGCCTCGGCAAGGAAGGCGTCCTCTGCATCGACAGCAGCGATGTCTGCCGCCACATGAACCGTCGCGTACACCTCGAAATCCGCACGATCGGCCAGGACCACATGGTGGCGCCGGTCGTGGCCGCCACACCGGCAGTGGACGCGACACAGGCTTCCGTCGAACCCGTTCAACCGAGCAATGAGCCTGGGTCGTTGATCGACAGCCTCCTCCCCTCCGCCGGCGCCTCCGAAGGGGGCAGCGGCGATCCTCTCGCCCTCGAACCGGCCTCCGGCAGCTGATGTTCACGCGGCTCTGCGCCTGCACGACATGATTCGTGCAGGCGTCAACCCGCCGTCACCCCGCCACCATTCACATCCATTGGGAGAGGACCGCATGACACCAACCAGATTCGAAGCCAGACGACCGCCAACCGGACGAGCGGCACTGCTGTTCTGCTTCACGCTCTTCTCCACCATCCTGTCCTGGGCCGGCGGGCTGCCGGTGCTCCTCGCCTGCGGAGAAGATCCGACTGTCAGCGAAACCGGCATGAACCTGATCAGTTTGAACTGACGTCACCCGGGGCAGCCTGCTCGTCAAGACCGGGGAGGCAGGCACTCTGGCGGGAGACACCGACGTCAAACCCCTGGTCCGCGAACGCACCGTCGTCGATCAGAGGACCGCCTCCATCCCGATCGGGCAAGGCGAGCCTTCGCTGGCGCTCGTCACCTGTTATCCGTTTGATACGCCGATCCCCGGAGGCCCGCTCCGGCTCGTGATCACCGCGGAGGCGGACGGATTCTAGAGAGAGCGGCTCGATCCCTCCGGGCGCGGTTGCATTTTGCACGCGCTGCGTTATGATGAGGCCGTTTCATCGGTCGACAGGCAGCGTTCCACCGGCACGTGCCTTGCCTATGGTCGCGGACTCCTCCGTGCGACATTGCCCATGAAGGACGACCAGCCCGTCGTCCCCGCCACCGTCACGCTCCCTGAAATCACCGTCAAGGCGGTCCTGCTGTCCGTACTCCTCGCGGCGGTTCTGGCCGCGGCCAATGCCTATCTGGGCCTGTTCGCCGGCATGACCGTCTCCGCATCGATCCCCGCCGCGGTCGCCTCCATGGCCATTCTTCGTCTCTTCAAGCGGTCCAATATCCTCGAGAACAACATCGTCCAGACCGCGGCTTCGTCGGGCGAGGCGCTGGCCGCCGGCGTGATCTTCACGATCCCGGCGCTGCTCCTGGTCGGCTACTGGTCGGCCTTCGACTACTGGCAAACCGTCTTGATCGCCACGGTCGGCGGTCTCCTCGGCGTGTTGTTTACCATCCCGTTGCGGCGGGCGCTCATCGTCACCGCCCGCTTGCGGTTCCCCGAAGGCGTGGCGACCGCGGAAGTCTTGAAGGTCGCCGTGGCCGACCGGCGCGAAACGGGCCACGCCGCCTCGACGGGCGATTTCCGGACGCTCTTGTCGGCCGCTCTCCTCGGCGGAGCGGTGAAGTTCGGCGAGAGCGGCCTGCGCTTATGGGCGGAATCGCTGGAAGGGGCGACGCAGGTCGGACGGTCCCTGCTCTACGCGGGCCTCAATCTGTCGCCCGCGCTGCTCGCCGTCGGCTTCATCATCGGGCTTCACACGGCGGTGGTCGTCTTTCTCGGCGGCGTGCTGGGATGGCTGATCCTGATGCCGGCCTACGGGCTCCTGAACGGTCTGCCGCCCGATCTGACCGGACTGGCGGCGGCGATGACGATCTGGAGCGGGAAAATCCGCTACGTCGGCATCGGCGCGATGCTGACCGGAGGACTCTGGACGCTGACGAAGTTGCGCGAGCCGGTGTGGAGGAGCCTGCAGACGTTACGGGAGAGTTACCGCGCGGCAGAATCGCCACGGACCGGGCCGGTCATGGCCAGAACGGAGCAGGATGCGTCGCTCGGTTGGATCGTCGTGCCGTTTGTCCTGTCGCTGATGCCGATGGCCTGGATCTATACCTCGGTCGTGGGCAGTCCTCTGATCGGCCTCCTCATGACGATCGTGATGGCGCTCGCGGCCTTTCTCTTCTCCTCGGTCGCAGCCTACATGGCCGGCCTGGTCGGGAGTTCGAGCAACCCCGTGTCCGGCGTGACCATCGCCACGATCATGTGCGCCGCCCTGTTGCTGGTGCTGTTCATGGGATCCGGACATCCGGCCGGGCCGGCGGCGGCCCTGGTGATCGGAGCGGTCGTCTGTTGCGCCGCGGCCATGGGCGGAGACAACTTACAAGATCTGAAAACCGGCCATCTGGTCGGGGCGACCCCGTGGAAGCAGCAAGTGATGCAGGTCGTCGGCGTGCTGACCGGCGCGTTGGTGCTCGTTCCGGTCCTGTCGCTGCTCCAGGCCAAGTACGGGATCGGAGAGCCGACGGCCGGCCATCCCCATCCCCTGAGCGCGCCGCAGGCCACGCTGATGGCCAGTCTCACGCGAAGCGTGTTCGGCGCAGGACTGCCGTGGCACCTCGTCGGACTGGGGGCGGCCATCGGAATCGGCGTCATTCTGATGGACCGGCGGCTCGAAGGGCGCGGAAGCGACTTCCGCCTGCCGGTCCTTGCCGTGGCCCTCGGCATCTACCTGCCGCTGAAACTCTCCGCGGCCATTTGTCTGGGCGGCATGATCTCGGCCCTGGTCGGGAGAGCCGCGGGGAAAGGTGAGGAACCGTCGCGGCCTGGGCTGCTCTTTTCAGCCGGGTTGATTACCGGCGAAGCGCTGATGGGCATCCTGCTGGCAACCCCGATCGCGCTGGCCGCGCTCTGGCCGAACCTCAGTCCCGATCCCTTCACCCTCTTCGACCAGCCTCCGTTCGGCGGCTGGCCCGGTCTCGTGGTCGTGGGGGCGGTGGGATCGGCTCTTTATCGGATCGCGAGAGGAATAACAACGCAGAAGCGATGACCGGGCAACCCCGACCATCGCCTCTGCGGCATGCTGATGCGGGTCAGTGCGAGGAAACGCGCTGCCGTCTGAACAATGTCCAGAACAGGATGAGGCTTGCGCCGAGGAACAGAAGCGGAGACGGCTCGGGCGTCGCGTAGGTCAATTTCTTGACGGAAAAATCGGACCAGCTGTCGGTCACCGACCGAAAGGCGATCGTCGTCACACCGGGCTGGAAGATATTGAGGGTCAGGGCGCCGTTCACCCCTCCGACGGACACGAATGAAGTAAACGCGCCTCCGTTCAGGCTGTACTCGCCACGCTCGTGCAGGCCCGTGCCCCCTTCGTTCTGGAAGAGGTCGGTAATGTAGACGCGCTCGAGCGTCACCGCGGATGCGAAGGCCACGGTCAGCTGCTCCCTGCCGCCCTGGGTGATTTCATCGTCGCCGATGCCCAGGCCGTCATTGCCCGAATCGTCGCCGCTCGGCCCGCCCACGTAATTGACGGTGATCAGCCCGCCGGTCGCGGAGAGATCGACGCCGCTCGGATGCACTGCGTACGAGGTGGTCCCGTGAGCCGCATCCCAGGATCCATCCGTGAAATCGACGCTGAGAGCAAAAGCCGCCGAACCGAAGGCCAACGAGGCCGAGCCGGCAACCAGCAGCGAAAGAAGACCGGATCGAATCAGACCTGTTGCTTTCATGTACATCATCAATACTGGGTACGAATGAGAATCGGAACGAATGCAGCCTTCTTAAAGCAAAAATCAATCCACTATGTAACCTATTGTGTTTTCAGTTACTTTAATTCATCAACTTCTTTGGTTTGTAAAGATTATTAACAGCAGCAGGCGGCCTGATCGGCCTGAGGCAGGGCAACCGCATCGGATCAGTCTCATAACTATTGGGAAATATTTATAGATTGATCATGTCATAGCTCCAGGCCATGCGGCTTTGACACTGTAAAGATAATTGACGGTCGCTGCCGGTAGAAGACAAAGAACGGAGCAGGAATCCGCTGAATTCCAGAGTCTGGCCATCTCCTCGTTCCTTCGATCATTCCTTCCGGCGTACGAGCTCTCCGGGTCGGGGCGCGACGACGGTCAGGGAACGGCGGGCCTGGTCAGATCATTGTTCACCCGGTTATTGCCTGCGTTGACGTCGATTCCCCCGGCAGGCGGCGGTTTGTCGAGATTGACGTATTGGAATGTCCCGAAGGGCTGGATCTGGTCGTCCGCTGGCAATTGCCCGCGGTCCCACCCCCCGCCGAGCGCGCGGATGAGCGCGACCGAGGCTCTCAGCAGTTCCGTCTTGATCTGTACGGAATCGATGCGTGCCTGAAGCGTGGCAACCTGCGCATAGATGAGTTCCAGGCTGGAAGCCAACCCGCCCTGGTACAGCTCCGTGGTGAGGTTTTGCGTCTTGAGCGTGGCCCCGACGGCGGCGTCTTGCCGTTCCGCTGCAACGGTGAGCCGATTGGTCAGACTCAGATTATTCTCGACCTCGCGAAAGGCGTTGAGCACCGTCGATCGGTACCGGTCTTCCGTCTCCCGATAGGCCGACCAGGCCTGTTGCAGTTGAGCGCGGCGATACCCTCCCTGGAAGAGCGGCAGCGCAACGACGGAGCCGTAGGACCAGAAGCTATTGGCGAGCTTGGTCGGGTTGAATCCGTCATCTTCGAACCCGCCGCCGGCTCGAAACGAGACATTCGGGTAAAAGGCGGCGCGGGCGATGCCGATCTCGCGGTTCGCCTGGGCCATCCGGCGTTCCATGCCGGCAATGTCAGGTCGTCGCTCCAACAGAGTGGACGGGATGGTTTGGGGAATCGTAAAGTTTGCGACTCGCAGTTCATCGACCGGTTTGACGGTGAAGCTGGCCGGCGCCATGTTCACGAGGACGGCGATCGATTGTTCCGTCACTTCGCGTTGACCTTGAACCTGAGCCAACTTGGTCTCGGTGCTGAACAGGAGTGATTCGACGCGGGCGACGTCGAGGGCCGACGCGATCGCGCCGGCGAATTGAGTCTTGACGATGTCGAGTGACTGTTTGTACAGGCTGATCGAATGCGAATAGATTGCGGCCTGCGCGTCGAAGCTGCGCAGAGTGAAATAGTTTGCGGCAATCTCCGCCTGCAGACTGAGTCGCGCGAGTCCATAATCAGCGGCCCGCTCCTCGGCGCGGTACAGCTCGACTCGCGTCGCATTGCGGAGCGCCGACCAGAAGTCCGGTTCCCAAGAGGCGATTCCCCCGATGGACACGCTCGCTTCTTGAATCGGGATGTCGGGCGGCCGGAACAGGGTCTGTTCCGATTGCCTGTTGTTCGAGGCGCCGAGTCCTAATCCGACCTGAGGCATTCGGCGCGACCGAGCCTTCATCATCATGTCGCGAGCCTGTACAAACCGCTCGGCGGCCGCCTGGAGATCCGGGTTGGCCGCCATGGCCTGTTCTTCAAGCCTGTCCAAAACCGGGTCGCGAAACAGCTTCCACCAATCCGGACGCATCTCGCCATCCGATGGTCTCGCCTCGACGAACGGGCTCGCGCCATGCCACGAAGCGGGAACGACGAATTGAGCCGGCTGATAGTCTGGGGCGAGATCGACGTGCGGCAGCCAGTCGCTGCAGGCCGCCAGATGGAGCGCCAGCAGGACGCAGGCGCAGGACTCCGGATGCGCGCGCAGGATACGCGGAGTTCCCCTCCCGATTCTCATCCGGCTACCCACTTTGCATGAGCCGCTCTCATCGTGTCGATGGGTCCGGTGACGCCGGCGCGCGTTCGGCGACGGAGGCGTAGCCGGGAGCCGGCGTCACGACGCGCACCTTGTCACCTTCGAGCAAGGCGGCGCTGGGATTGTTGATGATGCGGTCGTTTGCGGTAATCCCCTCCTTTACCTCGACCGTCGAGTCGAGAACTTTACTCACGACAATCGGCTTAAAATGCACGCGGTCGTCCTCCGTCACCACGGCCACTTGCGCACCGTGCTCCTGGAACACCATGGCACTCGACGGGATCGTGAGGACGTTCTTCTCAACCGATGCCGTGAGACGAACGGAGGCATAGGAGCCGGGCCAAAGGGCTCGATCCTCGTTGTCGATCGTGAACTCGGTCACCGCCGTACGGGTGCTCACGTCGAACCCGCGGGCCACGGTCAGGAACTTGGCGGTGAAGCGGCGATCGGGCAACTGGGGCACCGTCACGTCGGCCGTCAAGCCGGGCTGGAGGAAGGACCCGAACGACTCCGGCACGTTGATAAACAGGCGCATCATGCTGACGTCGGCCACCGTAAAGAGGTTGCTGATCGCGCCGGGGGCGCTGATCGTGCCCTCCTTATTCACATAGTCGCCGACATTGATGTTACGGACCGTGACCACACCATCGTAGGGCGCCACGATGGTTTTAAACCGAATCATCGCCTCGAAGTTCCTGACGTTCTGCTCCGCCGCCTTGACCTTGGCCGCCTGGGCCTTCGCCTCAGCCACCTGGACCGAAATCGCCTGCTCCGAGACCGCATGGTTCTTGCGCATCGCCAGGTACCGTCTGGCCGTCAGCTCGGCCAGCGCGTTCTTGGCGCGCTCGGATTCCAGATCGGCCTTGGCCTGCGCATACTGCGCATCGAGAGCCGGCGCGTTGATTTCGGCAAGCACATCGCCTTTCTTAACCTGGGCGCCGTAGTCCTTGTACCACATCTTCACATAGCCGGAGACCTGCGCGTAAATGGGCGCCTCGTACCAGGCTTGTATGTTTCCCGGAAGCGTGAGCGTCTCGTTCGGCGGTAACGGCGTGGCGCGGGTCACGGCCGCGGTCGGGACGGCGCGTTCGAGAGTGGCCTCGCGCAGCGCGGCGGCTTCAAGCCGGCTGTCGTACACCCGGTAGCCGACATAGAACAGGCACAGGAAGATTGTCGAGATCGCCAGACCTTTTCCACGCAGGGCGTTCATATCAGACCCGCTCCCTTTGGTGAGCGGTTTTCCGGCCGTAGATGATGGCGTACACGCAGGGCACGAACACGAGCGTGAACACGGTGGCGACGACCAGACCGCCGATGACGGCGCGCCCCAGCGGCGCATTCTGGGAATTCCCCATCGACATGGGAACCATGCCGATAATCATGGCGGACGCGGTCATGAGGACCGGACGAATGCGCGCCTTTCCGGCCTCCACCGCAGCCCGCAGGGCATCGCCGTGTTCGGCGATCCGCTCGCGGGCGTAAGCGACGACGAGAATCGAATTGGCGGTGGCCGTGCCCATCGTCATGATGGCTCCGGTCAGCGCCGGCGTGGAGAGATTCGTGCGTGTCAGGAACAGGCTCCACGCAATACCGGCCAAGGCGCCGGGCAGTGCCGTAATGATGATGAAGGGATCGAGCCAGGATTGGAAGTTGACGACGATCAGGAGATAGACCAGCGCGATCGCCACGACGAGCCCGACCACCAACTCGACATAGGCGTCGTGCATCGTTTCGGCCTGCCCATGGATTTCGAGCGCCGCGCTCCGGGGGAGTTCGCCTTCCATGCTGTGGGCGACCTTTTCGACATCCGCCAGCACGCCGCCGAGGTCCCGCCCGTCGGCGGACACGTAGATGTCAAACAACGGCATGATGTTCTCATGCGTAATCACGCCCGGCGTGCCGACTGCTGACAACGTGGTCACATTGCCGAGCAACTTTATGCTCTTGTCTGATGGGTCGCGGTCGTCGCGATCGACCGGAACCGTCAACAGATCCTTGACGCTTGTGAGCTGCGGCTGCGGCGTATACACGTTGATCCGGTACGACATGCCCGTCTTGCGATCGAGCCAGTACTGCTGGTCGACCTGTTGGCTGCCGGCGGTCGTCAGGAGCAGATTGCCGGCAACACCCTTCTGGGTCAGGTTCATACCGAGTCCGAACGTGCGGTTGGCCTCAGCGAGCAGCGTCGGAGTACGCATCGTCTGCTGAATCACCACGTCGGAGGCGCCGGGAATCCGGCGCAAACGGCCCGCCAGTTGGCGGGGGAACTCGTAGTTGGCATGCCGTTCCGGTCCGTTGATCTGTACGTCGATCGGAGAGGGCGAGCCGAAGTTCAGAATCTTCGCGGTCAGATCGGCCGGCTGAAACGTGAATTCGGTCCCCGGGTAGCGCTCCTGTAAGCCCTGACGGAGGATGCGCCGATACTCCCACACCGGCGACTTTTCGTTCGTCAAGGTGATCGTCAGATCGCAATCCTGCGAGCCGATCGTCGGCGTCGGGATGAAGGCGAGGTTATGCGGGCCGACCGGCAGGCCGCAATTGCTGACGACGCCCTCGACCTGGCCAGGCAGCATTGCCGCAATGTCGTTCGCAACGAGCGAGGCGATACGGCCTGATGTCTCGATCCGTGTGCCGAGCGGGGCGCGCATGTGCATCTGCAAAGTTCCTGACTTGATCTCGGGAAAGAAGTCGCGCCCATTGATGTAATAGAGACTGAACGAGCCGATGGCGAGCGCCAGCGAGATGTTGACGACGGCGACGCGATGCGCGATCGCCTGTTCGAGCAGCGCATTGTAGCGATCACGGAACCGGTCGAAGCCGCGTTCGAAGCCCTGCTGGAAACGGCTGAAGAAACCGCGCGATGGGCGCATCTCCGGCCGGCCACCGTGCGCCTGCGCATGCGGGCTCTTGTGGCCCGCCAGCATGTATTTGGCCATGGTCGGCAGCAGCGTAAACGACAAGATAAAAGAGGCCAGCATCGCAAAGATGATCGCCTCCGCCATCGGCATGAACAGCCAGCCGGATACCCCGCTCAGCTTGAAGAGAGGGAACCAGACGATGGCAATAGCGAGTGTGGCGACAAACGTGGGCAGTAGAATCTGTTTGGAGGCATCGATGATCGCCTCTTCGAGGGGCTTGCCCATTCCAAGATGGGTGTCGATATTCTCGATGATCACGGTCGCGTTGTCGACGAGCACGCCGACAGCCAACGCCAATCCGCCCAACGTCATGACATTAATCGACTGACCGGCCCAGTGCAGGCAGATCAGAGAGACCAGGATGGAGAGCGGAATCGTGGCGGCCACTATGACCGTCGACTGCCAGGAACCAAGCAGCAGCAGCACGATGAGGCCGACCAGCGCCGCGGCGGTCACCATTTCGTGCACCACATCTTTGATCGAATCTCGCACGAAGATCGAGGCGTCGTTGAGGAGCTTGACCTTCACGCCCTCAGGCACGACCTTTTCGATCCGCGGAATCATCTGCTTGATGCCATCGACCACGTCCAGGGTGGAGGCCTCGCTGCTCTTCATCACGACGATAATGACGGCCTGCTGGCCGCCCACCAGCACAGAGTTCGTTTGCACCCGGCCGGCGAGACGCACATCGGCGACGTCCCGCAGATGGATGAAGGCGTTGCCCTCTCGCTTGATCGGGATGTTGTTGAAATCCTCAACCTGCAGGGGGGACGCATTCGTCATGACAATCCAGTCGGTCGCCTTGATCTTCATGTCGCCCCCCGGCAGCACGAGATTCTGCCTCCCGAGGGCTTCGTGAATCTCCGCCGCGGTGAGGTGGCGGGCGAGCAATTTCTGCTGATCGAGCGACATCATGATCTGCATGTCCTGTCCGCCATAGGGATGCGGGAGGATAGCCCCTTCGATCGTGACGAGCAGGGGGCGGATGCGCATGACAGAGAGGTTATAGAGTTCCGCTTGCGTCAGCGTGTCGGAAGTGACCTGTAACATGGCCACCGGCACCGAGGAGGGTGCGAGACGCATGACCATGGGGGGAGAAATATCCGGCGGCAGCGCTTTGACGACCGTCTGCGATATCGCCGCGATATCGGCTTCGGTGCCGCCGCGGTCGATGCCGTCCTGAAGGTAGACGTTGACGATGCTGCTGCCGTAATAGGAGTGGCTGACGATCCGTTTGATGCCCTCCACGGTCGACGTGAGGAACCGTTCGAAGACATAGGTGATGCGGCCCTCGACATCCTGCGGCAGCAGGCCGTCGTACGCCCAGACCACGGAGGTGACGGGAATCAGGATATTGGGGAAGACGTCCGTCGGCATGTGACGGGTCGTCTGGACCCCGAACAGGACGATCAGGATCCCCAGCACGACAAACGTGTACGGCCTTCGCAGGGCTATGTGGACGAGCTGCATCATGCGCAGGGGGTGAGGGCAGCAAGGTCCATACCACTCGGCCCGACTCACGTTCCACGGGCAGGTACCGTGAGAACGCAACCGAGTAGCTATTCCCCCCGTAAAGGAACAAAGACCCCCCGCTACTGGATCGTGCGTTTGATCAACGAGCGACCAGTGCGGATACGCGCAGTCCGCCGGATGTGCGGGCCGTGCGCTCCCGCAAGCACACAGGACAATCCGCGGGAAATTGGCCGGTTAGAACGCCCGGTCCCGACCAGGAAACGCATGACGCGATTGGTACTGATCTTGCGACCACCTCCAATCGCAACGCACAGGCATCATCCGGACGCATCTTGGAGTTCCCGGAAACAGGATGCCGCTGATCGGCCGGCAAAGAGGAGGTTCCTGGTGGACATTCGGAAGCTCAAGGTCCTGATCGTCGCAATCGTCTGTGGATTGGCAGCCCTCGCCGCGAACCGGGAGCCTGTCCAAGCCGATACCCTGACGATCGGCGCAGCCCACAGTCTGAAGGCGCCGTTCAACGAAATCCTGCCGATATTCGAGAAAGAGTACGGCGCGACGGTACGCGTCCTGTACGGTCCGTCGCAAACGCTGCGGCAGCAAATTGAAAAAGGAGCCCCGATCGATGTGTTTCTCTCCGAGGGGGTCGCGGAAGTCGAGAAACTGCAAAAGAAGGGACTGACCCTGAACGGAGGACCCCGAATCTACGCGCAGACGTCCCTCGTGCTGGTGATGTCGGCGGCCTCAGAGGCCGCATCGATCTCCTTTCACGATGCGCTTCCGAATCGGGCAACCCGCATCGCTCTCGGCGACCCCAAGACCTCCGCCATGGGAGAAATTACGGCTCGTGCGCTGACGAAGCTCGATTCCTCGTACAAGAACCGGCCCCGCCTTCTCCATGCACAGGATAGTGAGGAACTGGTCGATCTGGTTCACACAGGCAAGGCCGATGTCGGCATCGTCTACCGTGTGGATGCGATCAACAGCAGGCAGGTACGCATCATTGATGAAGCTCCGGCCGGAACGAATGCGACGGTCCAGTTCGGGCATGCGGTGGTGTCGACATGCCGGGATGCATCCCTTCGCGTCGCGGAGGAGTTCTTCGATTTCATCATGAGCCCGCGGATCCAAAAGCTCCTGCTCAAACACGGATTCGAGCCGGTGCCATCCAACGCGTGACCCGCCGGAAGTCCGTTCACCGGTCAACCCGGGTGCACTCCGATCGTGGGGAGCGATCATTCCCCTTCGCATGGCCTCCGACGTTGACCAGCAGTCTCGACTGTACCTCCCGAAACAGGGGGCCGTTTGTCATCCGTGCCCGGGCCGGATGGTTTCCGGTTCTCTCAGGTGATCCATCAGGTCACACCACTCATTAGCGCTCCGGGTCGAGAGAACGGAGAGACCACGTGGGGAGGCGAGATACCTACGCGCCGCACAAGACTTAAGGAGTCGGCGGTCTTTGTGAGTCTGAATGAGGAAGGTTGTGGTTTCCTACTTGACGTACACCACTCCCGGCAGATCCTTCAGATCCGCATCACCCGTAACCACTTCAGCCTCCTGATCTCTCGCCGTGGCGTACACAATGGCATCGGCCATCGCAAGGTCGTGGTGTAAACTCAAATCTGCAGCGAGGAATGCGATGGAGTCCGTGAGTTGAATCACCTGGGTTGCACTGAGGCGTCCCGCGCACAATAACGCCGTCTCTTCGCCCCGTTCCCGCTTGATCTTCTTATACACCTCGTACAACACGATGGTCGGCGTGATGAGCTGATACCGGGGGGTGAGATAAACCCCATAGCGATCGGCCAGCGGTCCCCCCGTAAAGAATTCGATCCAGCCGCTGGAATCCAGCAAGACTTTCACAGGCGATCCTTCTTTTCCCGGACATCTGCCTTGGACATGCCCTTGAGTACGCCTTTCAGTGACTTGAGGGGCACTTCCGGCACCAGGGTAATGACGCCGCCCTTCTCCACCACTTGCAGGCGTTGGCTTGGGGCGAGATGGAGCTTTTCCCTGACTTCTTTGGGAATCACAATTTGAAATTTCGGTGAAATCGTCGTCGTGGCCATGACACACCTCCTTACCAATTCATGATCGATCATAATATCGTCATACGATCTGCGTCAAGCAATCTCCTTCGAACGGTGCCTGCCTGGCGATGGGATGTCTTATCCCAAGCGGTCCCAATACATCGCATGCCCGCCTCATTCCCTTCGGCGTGATTGCGCTGTACGCCGGGGTGAAAGGCATCAGAAACGAGTTGCCGCCCAAAACACTCTAAAGCATGCGTGAGCCGTCATAAGCAGACCTGCGCCTGGTTTTCGGCGAATGGCCATTTGCGCAGAGTATGGGCGTGCCCGAACTGCAAGAGAGGGAACATGCGTGAAGGGAAAAATTTTGATTTCGATACTACCATGAAGAGCGCGCGGCCCACAGGAAGTGCGGAATCAAAGCTTACCGGTGGCAAAGCACGTATCCGCCGCGATGTGGTCGAACGCGACGGCACGAGCAACATCCAAAAAAAGAAGTTACTGGAGGAGTTTATCCGACGACATAGGTTCGATAAATCGATAAAGAGGCGTCGGCCTACACGAAGGGACAACCGGGAATCGAAGAAACACTGGAGGGGGTTTATCCCGTCGCCAAGAACCAGGGTAAGGGTTCCAGGGCGGGTCAAGCAGGGTATGGAGCCGGCGACCCGGATTGAACGGGCGACCTGCGGTTTACGAAACCGCTGCTCTACCAACTGAGCTACGCCGGCGTCCGCACGAGAACCCATAACCTACACGGGTTTTTCCCCAGCCTCAAGGGGTTTTTCTCTTAAAAGTGCGGCCCGATCGGCCGCCTACTTGAGCCTGGCCAGCGGCTGCAAACGCACGGTGGCTCCCTGTCCCGGTCCCGGGACACAGAGGGGTTCCTGATCGTTGCCGAACTGTTCCCGGGCCATTTTCACCACCTGGCCCTTGGTATAGGTGCAGAGTTCCCCGGCGAGAATCGTCCCGTCCTTGTCGACATCCGCCGCGCCGCCGAGTCCGAGCAGCAGTTGATAGGTAAAGAGCCCATGCCTTCCCACGTCATAGGCATGTGCTTCCTGGGCGGTCCGGCTTCCGACCATCCACATGATCTTGTCTTTCCCCCGCCCCTCCTGCTCCCATCGCGGACCGGCCTGCCCGGCGCTCTCCTCCCCCTGCGGCTGTTCGAGCGATAGATCGAGCATGACGATCGCCCGCTGGATCGGCAGTTTTCCCAGCGCCTCCTGCAACCGGCGCAGCGAATAGACGCGCCCGCCGGACGCGGCCGTGCCGTCGAAGGGAATCACGGAAACGGCCCCGGTCTTCGGCTCGACGGTTCCCCGACCGGAGATGAACACGTACACGACCGTCGCGGGATCGACCTGCCCGGGAAGCCACTCTTCGAACGTTTCCGCCAGATCGCTCTTGAGCGCGTGGGTATCGACGAGCCGACGGATCCGTTCGGGCGGAATCCCGCTCACCGCGCTCCAATACCTGGCCATGATCTCCGCATCCTGGGCGGCGAATTTCACCCGAGGCAGGCCGCTCTCGCGAAACTGGCCGATCCCGACGGCGATCCCGACCGCCTTCGGCTGTTTCAGCTTGCCGAGCCCCTTCGGTACCTCGTCGACGTCGACCGGCAGCTGCGCGGCGTCCGGCGCGTCGGCCGGCCTCATCGCCACGAGGAATTTCTTGGCGGACGGCAGGTGCGCGGCCGCGGATTGGCTGTGCAGCGCCAGCAGCAGTTCGGCCTGGGCGGATTCGGTCACGGCGCCGATCTTGCCCTCCAGCGACACCCGTTTGACGTCGCCGGCGGGAAGATCGCCGACGGGCACCACGCCCGGAATCTGCTCGACGATCGCCGGCGCACCGCTGACCAGCACTTCCACGCCCGATGCCGGTCCCGGGCCCTCGTTCTTGATCTCGATCTCGATCGAAATGAGTTCTCCCGCATGGAGCAACTGGTTGCGGTTCTCGTCTCGAATGATGGCGCGGAACAGCAGCGTCGCCGGCTCATCCGTTGCGGTCGCCGCAGGCCCCGTTGCAGCCGGCGCGGCCGCCGCCACGGGGGCAGGCGCCGCGGCGGCGCCCGTCGCGATCGGGGAAGGAGGAGCCGCTCCGGCGCCTGCGGGTCGCGGCGCACCGGCCTGACGCGCCCCCGCCGTA
>DIHJ01000038.1:5464-47075 GCA_002420105.1 Nitrospira sp. UBA5699 | reverse complement strand
GCCCCCGCCGCCTCGATAATCTTGTTGGAAGTTCCGAGTTGCTGCGCCATCCCGTCGGTCACGTTGTCGATGGCCTGCTGCGCGATCGATTCCAGCCCTTTGACTTCGCAGGATGCCGCGGTCACGTCGACCTCGCCGCGTCCGACGCTCTGGAGCTTCTTGCTATACAGCACGGTGCCGTCCGTCGCGGTATAAGCGAATTCCAGGCCGACGGTCAGCGTCGCGGGGTAGCTCTTGTCGGCTTTGCGGGGAATGACCAGATCCAGTTGCGTCATCCCCAGCGACACATCCTGGTAGCCGTCCACCGTCGCCGGATCGACGCCGTCGGTCACGACTTTCTGAAAGACGCGGCCCGTTTTCCGTTTGAGGGTTTCGGCCAGCGGCGCCCCGATCGGCAGAAACTGCTCCCGGCCGCAGGCGTCCTGGTAGCGCACCTGCGCGTTCACGATCGTCGGCGCGTACCGCAATTGGACCGTCAACGGCAGGTAGTAGCCGACGCCGAGCCTGTCGCGAGTGGAGAAGAGGCCGCAACCGGTGAGCAGCAGGACCATCCCGACGCAGAGCGGCAGGGCCCTGCATCGTAAGATGATGGGCAAGCGGGCGGAGCGATGTCGCACGACAATCTTTATACCCAAATTCATTCGACGATCACAACTCACGGACGCATCCGGCGCAATTGACAGTGCGCGGAGCCTCGGCTACGTTGACGCCATGGCCCTGCCTCTTCCCGACGCCCCCCCTCTCGCGCCGGCGCCGCAGTTCTCCTGGTCCGCCGTGGCCAGGCTGGTGCGCCTTCGCAGCCAGACGGGAACCTGGCTGCTGCTCCTGCCCACGCTGTGGGCGCTGGTACTGGCGGCCCGCGGCCTTCCTCCCTGGCAGCTCGTGCTCGTGTTTGCCCTCGGCTCGTTCCTCATGCGGAGCGCCGGCGTCGTGCTGAACGATCTGGCCGACCGCTCGTTCGACCGGCAGGTGGCCAGAACGAAGCAGCGTCCGCTGGCCTGCGGGGACCTGTCGCCGGCGCAGGCGGCCGTCGTGCTCGCGGCGCTCCTGGCGCTCGCGGCGGGGCTCGTCTGTCTTCTGAATACCGCGACGATCCTCCTCAGCCCCGTCGCGGTCCTGCTCGCGGCGCTCTATCCGTTCGCCAAACGGTTCGTGCATGTTCCGCAGGCGATGCTCGGCATCGCCTTCGGCTGGGGAACGATCATGGCCTGGACCGCGGCGCGAGAGACGATCGACCCTTCCGCCTGGTTCGTCTTTGCAGCGACCGTCTGCTGGGCGATCGGATACGATACGGTGTACGCCTTGCAGGACAGGGAAGACGACCGGCGCATCGGCGTGAAGTCGTCAGCCCTGCTCTTCGGGTCCTCTGTCTGGCTGGCGGTGGGAATCAGCCTGGCCGCGATGCTGACGTTCCTGGGAATCGCCGGATGGCTGATGCAAATCGGCTGGTTCTTCTACTGGATCCTTGCGGCGGTAGGCCTGTTCTGCCTCAAGCAGACGCTGGCGCTCCGGAGCCCCGTCGCTCCCCCGCAAGCCTTTCGCATGTTCCATCAACAGGGGTGGGCCGGGACGGCGCTGCTGGCTGGCCTGCTGGGCGGATTTCTCTTCTGAGCCGGCAACAGAGAGCCGGCCCCGTCACGCCGGCGGTTCGACCGATCGGTGCCGGTGCGCGACCGGCTAGCTCGCGGTTTTCTCGACCGGCGGCTCCGCCTTCGGCGCCCGCAGCGTGTTCAGGTACATGGTCACGGCCTTGGCATCCGCGTCGCTCAGGCCCAACGCCGGCATTCTGGTCTCCGGCTTCATGGCCTGCGGGTTCTTCACCCAGCGATACACCCAGGTCCCGTTGAGACGGAACCCGGCGCGATCCAGCGCCGGACCGACCTTGCCGCCTTCCTCGCCGATGCTGTGGCACCCGTTGCAGCCGTACTTGTTCGAGTAGAGCTTCTTGCCGACTTCCGCCAGCGCGGCGGCCTGCTCCGGCTTCATCGTCAAATCGGGACGGGGCACGCTGGTTCCTTTGCCGGGCCTGGTGGAGAAATTGTTCAATGCGACCTGGGCGGCGTCGAGTTCCTTCTTCGCCTGGGCCATGGCGGCCTGCTCCTTGGCGTAGGCGGACTCGTCGACCTCGACGTCCTTCTTGAGTTCGGCGCTCTTCTTTTCCGCCTCCTCGCTCGCCTTCTTTTCCGCCGCCTCGTACGCCTGCTTGGCCTGATCGAACTTGTCCTGCGCGGCCTTGAGCCCTTCGGCCAGTTCCTTCTTCCGCTCTTCGACCTTGAACTCGAGCTTCATGCCGTGCAGGGTTCTGACGTAGCCGACGATGGCCCAGATCTCGTCTTCGGAAAGGGTGTACTTGAAGGTGGGCATGGTCGGGACCGCAAATTCGTCGTCGCCGATCTTGTCCCCGTCGGGGCTGGTGTCCTTCATGTCGCGGGAAATCGTGTTGAAGATGTCCTCGTCCTTAAAGGTTCCCATTTCGGACTTGTTGGACAGGTCCTTCGGCTTGGGATCCGGCATCGACGACCAGTTGAAGCCTTCGTTCTGCCGGCCGGATTCGCCGTGGCAATGCATGCAATAATGGGCGTAGAGTTCCTGCCCGCGTTTCTGCTGCTCGTTGGCGCAGCCGCCCGCAGTCATGGCCCACACTCCGATGAGGCCGGCGACCGTCCCGATGACCTGTAGTCTTGCCGCCTTCATGCTTCCTGCCCTTTCTTCAGTTTGCGGATCAGGACAAACTGGAAGCCCACGGCCAGTCCCACCGCTAACACGGCATAGAGATACGGAGAATAGTCAGGCGGCGGTTCGGCTCGGAAATACCACCAGGAGGACACCGCCTTCTGCGAGCCCTTCTCCACCAGTTCTCCGGAGCCATCCTTGCGGCCGTCCCAGACGGCGAACGCGACGTTGATGAAGTTGCCGGGAATGATTTGCGTATCTTCCTCGGCATGCTCCGTCGCGAGCGGCCGCGAGAAGACGATCTTCCAGGTGCCGCTGCTGAAGGCACCGGACGCCTTCACGTCCTGATGAGGCTGCACTTTCAACGTGCCGAACCCCATCGCGTTCATATCGACGCCCTTCTTGTCCTTGTTCTTCCAATACCAGATATTGACCGGTCCGCCTTCGACCTGCATCATCGGCTGACCGTGCGCGAAGTGCGCCTTTTTATCGCCGACCATGAACTCCAGCGCGGCGGCGTCGTCGGGGTCTTCCGTAGGATCGGCGTATTCCAGCAGGAATGCGACCTGGTTCCCGTCGTGCAGGGCGCGGACTTTCACGTCCTTGACGGTGACCTCCTGGATACGATTCTGCCAATGCACCTGCGGCGACATCGGGAACGAGGCCTGCGGCGCCGTATTCCAGATCGCGGCATTCGGGTCATCGGTCGGGAGCGCGCCTTTGGCAAGCACCGCCCGCACCGCCACACTCTGCTGTGCGAAGCCCGGCGTCACACCAGCGGAGAGGAGCGCGACCATGGCGCCCGCCGCTCCGATCCAGAAACCCGGCCTATGTCGTTCGGTCACCCTTCTCATACGTGCCTCGTCGCTGCCAGATGGTTACTCCCACGTTCTCGGGGATTGATGAGCGCCGTCGTACTCGCCCATAATGATTTTCCAGATCCACTCGTCGGGCAATTCGACTTCCCAGCGCGGCATGGCGGATTTCCAGGGCATGCCTTCGATCGGCAATCCCGACGCCGCCCTTCTTGATGCGCCAGAACAAAGTAGCTTTCCTGCAACATCGCGATGGTTGTCGGATCGGCGAAAGTTTGCCGGAGGCGGGTTGAAGCCGCGCGCGGCCGGACCTTTGCCGTCGAAATTTCCGCCGTGGCAGGGAGAGCAGAACGCGGCGTAGAAGCCCTTGCCCTGCATGATGTTCTCCGGCGTCTTGGCCACAGGATTCGACAGACCCGTATACTCGCCGGGAGGCGCCGGGTGAATGGTGCGGTTCTCCGCCGGCGGCTGATCGCTCACCGCGGTGCTGCCGTAGGTCTGCCAACCGACCAGCAGGGGGAACAGAATCAGCACGGCATAGCGGGCGGCCTGCAAGGCCCCGATGTTCTCGCCGGTCAGGAAGCGCTGGATCGGGCCCCAGAACGCATCCTTCGATTCGCCGCTCATCGTCGCGAAAATGACGATACCCGCCGTCGTCAGCATCAGGTAGAGGAAGATCAGGCTGGAAGGCAGCGGCGCGGATCCCGGAATATTGGGTACGACGAACTTCAGGATCAGATAAATGACCGCGATCAGGATTGCCGGTTTGGTTAACGAGCCCCCCATAGTGCCTCCTCAGTGCGCTTGTGCCACGGCGACGGGCGCGGACTCCGCCGCCTTCACTGGCGCGGCAGGAGCCTGTCCCGGCACTTCGAGTTCGGACGGATTGACCGAGATCGGCTCTCCGCTCATCTGCTGCAGAAACGCGATCACGGAGAGAATTTCGTTCTTGGACAGCCCGATCGGATTCTTGTTGATGTAGGGCATCCGGGCCGGATACTCCTTCGGCAGGCCTTCGTGCCGGTAGTCGAGATAGATATAGGCCTGCGGCTGCGTCAAGCTCTCGAAAATGAACTCGCGGCTGAGCTTGGCGCCGATGCCCTTGAGGTCCGGACAGCGGGCCGATTCGCTCGGACCGATGGAGTGGCAGAGGGCGCATTGCCCCTTGCTGAAGAAAATCTTCTGTCCGATGGCCGCCATGTCCGTCGGTGTCTTGACCGTCGCAATGTCGAATTTCTCCTCCGCCGGCGGCAGCGAGGCCATCTGGGGCACGGCCAGCGCCACGAGCGAGAAGAGGCCGAGGACGATCGAGACGAACCCGATCACGCGCGCGAACTGCGCGCGCACGAACAGGAGAATTACGATCCCGAACCCGACGACCGAAAGTCCGATCAGCTGCAGCTTGACGACTTCGCTCATAAATCCCCTTCGGGTAGTTGAAAGTGCTGAGTTCTGAGTGCTGGGTGCAACTCAAAACTCTTAACTCAGAATTCAGAACTTGCGCGTTTCCGGCGCATCGAGCGCGCTGGAACCCCCCGCCATCGCCGGCATGCCGTGCGGCAGCTCGCCCTTCCCGCCGTGACCGGCCTTCGCCTTGTCGCCCATGGTCGCGACCCAGAAGATGAAGGCCACGAGCATGCAGAAGCAGAACGTATTGAGCGCCATGAAGGCGGCGGCATAACCCAGCGCCGGCGAATAGGCATACTGCGACGAATCGCGCATGACCCCGTAGATGTGCCAGTGCACGCGCGACGACGACCGCGCGTAGCCCATCAGCGTCATGAGCAGAATGACCATGATCGCGTTCAGCACCAGCGCGTACCCCGCGCGCGGCGGCATGCGGCCCCAGACCATCTCGGTCGTGGTCTTGGCGCTCTTGAGCAGGAGCGCGGTCAGCGGGGTGATCGTCAGCATGACGAACAGGACGATCAGCAC
This sequence comes from Nitrospira sp. UBA5699, assembly GCA_002420105.1. GTDB lineage: Bacteria > Nitrospirota > Nitrospiria > Nitrospirales > Nitrospiraceae > Nitrospira_C. Next base: position 41,652 of record DIHJ01000038.1, on the reverse strand, counting down.
CTGCGAGGTCGAGAAGTAATTGATGCGGACGATGGCCGGGACGAAGTAGCCCCAGACGCCGAGGACGACGACCGCGATGCCGGCGACGACGAGCAACCCGCTCATCAGGGCCTTGGCGGCTTTGGCCCACCCGGCCGTTTCTTCCTTCCCCGCGCGCCAGTACATGATGAAGCTCATGAACGTGACGAGAATCATGAGGTTCGAAACCGTCATCTTGGCCGACATGACGCCGAAGACGCCGAGCAGGGGATGGTGCGTGCCGCCCATCTTTCTGGCTTCCTCCAGGCTGGCCACGAGCGAGTGCGGCGTCATCCAGACGCCGAGGCAGAGCAGGAGAATGACGAGCATCGTCATGATCGGCTTTCGGTATCTCATCTCGGAGCCGGGAATCCGGTGCGTGATGCCGAGCCAGAAATAGTAGTTGGAGCCGAGGAACAGCACACCGATCAGCATGGCTTGCAGAATGAAGAGCCAGGAGAGGAAGCCGCCCATCAGGGTGATGCCCATCTGCTGGTTGTACTGATAGATTTCCCGCATGAGCCAGTAGCCGGCGAAGGGCAGCGGGAGCAGTCCGAACACCCCGATGAAGTTGCCGACGTAGCCCATCCAGTCGTAATGGTCTCGATCCTCGGGCGTCCGGGCGGAGAGATAGCGGATGCCGGCGTAGGCGCCGCAAATGTACCCGCCGAGCACGACGTTCGCGATCAGGCGGTGGATGTTCACCGGCCACCAGGTCGGATTCCAGGTCGCCGCCCAGGCCCGCTGCAGGTCGGTGCCTTCGGCGATCACCACCGGACTGGCCTGGAAGGTCGCCCAGGAATTCGGCACGATCATGATGAAGAAGGCGAACACGTTCAGCAGCAGTCCGAGGAAAATATGAAACGTCTTCTTGCCGCCGTCCTGCATCGCGTCCCAGCCGTACCAGTAGAGGTAGAGGGTCGCGGTTTCGAGCAGGAAGAGCAGGCAGTAGACGATGAACGACGGAAAGAAAATATCCGTCAGGTAATTCATGAGCTTGGGATAGAAGGCGACGAGCAGGAACAGCAGAATGCCGCCGAAGAGCGCGGTGGTGGCGTACGAGGAGGTCAGGAGCTTGGTAAACTCCTTCGCCAGCTTGTCGTAGCGCTTCTCGCCGGTCTTCCAGCCGACGACTTCGCACAACCAGGCGAAAATCGGCACGCCGAGCACGAAGCCCGCAAGCAGCAGATGGAGCTGCGCGATGATCCAGACGAGGTTGCGGCTGCCGATGCCGGGAATGTCGCGGTACTCCGTCGGACCCGCCGTCGCGCCTTCCGCCGCAAGCCCGACCGCCGGGAGGGCCAGGCACCCGGCCGCGAGCAACAGCCCCGGGAGCCATCCGCCGTGACCGCTGAGGGTCCGGAGCATCCGCCGAATCAATCCGCCCTGGTGTCGCATGGCACTCACCTCATCAATCTCGCAGATTACGGTTTCGTCGGTGCAGGAGAAGCCGCCTCTTTGCCGGACTTGGCCTTCCCCTTGCCCTTCTCTTTCTCGGCTTCTTCTTCGGCTTTCTTCTTCTCCAGCGCCTCCACCTGCGCGGACAGCTGCGCGATCAGATTCTCGTTCTTGTTCAACGTCTCGAGCGGCTTGATCGGCGGCTGAACCTTCACTTCCGGTTTCTTGCAGCATTCGTGGGGATGGGGCGTGGTCACCGGCAGCGCGGCCCAGAAAAGCAGCGAGAAGACGACTCCCGCGCCGGTCAGGGCGGTGAGCAGGAGACCCTGATCGGCCGGCACGCGCATGAGATCCCAGCGGGTGACGATGCCCTGGTAATTCTCCGACGCCGGTTGCGCCTTTTCCGCCGTGCCGCGGATCATGCGGCCGACGAGCGACACCCCGATCAACAACAACAGGATCAGCACGGCGGACGAGAGCGAGCCCCAGATCGTCAATTCGATGCTAATGCGTTCGGCAACCGGGATGCCTTTCAGCATCTCCATCTCCATGAGCGAGTGCGCCATGGAAATCCCGGCGGAGGTGACGGTGCCGACGACCACCCAGAGGATCGGCAGGAAGACGGCGCCGACCAGCGCGGACTTCCACCACAGGGTCATGCCGAGGCCGTTCGGCGGTTCTTTGCGGAACTTCTCAAGGAAGAACGTCCGGCCGACGACGCCGAGCGCCCAGATATCGATCGGAATGGAAAGGAGAAAGAGCAGCGCGATGCCCGCTCCCTCGCCGATGTGCGATTCCAGGCCCATCGAAACGACCGGCAACGCGAAGATCGTCACCGGACTGGCCAGCAGCATGAGGAAGGCAAGGCCGAGCCTGCCCTCAAAATGCATCATGCCCATCGCCAGAAACAGAACGGCGAACGCGAGCTTGATGGGAAGCCCGGTCCAGAAGGCGGGCCAGAGCACTCCGAGTCCGATCTTCGTAGGAGACATGGATTCGCGTTCGTCAGCCATGATCAGTGTGTACGACTCGCGGGAGCCGCTCTTAGTCCAGGAACTCTCGGTTGATAATCGCGGAGACCGTGAACAGCAGGATCGTGACCATCACGACGATCCAGCCGATCAACGCCACCGGCCGCTTGAAAATATTCCGCTCGGGATCCCGGTCGATGAAGGGAAGCGCCGCCAGCAGCGCCATGAAGGCGCCGGGCAAGGCAATGGCGCCCAGAAACTGGCCGAACTCGCCGGCAAAAATCTTCAGGCGCAGCAGTTGGAAGAGGAACAGGAAATACCACTCCGGTTCCGGATGATAATCGCCCGGATCCGGCGTGGCTTCTTCCAACAACACGACCGGCTCCCAGAAGGCCAGGGCGCAGATGCTGGCGAACACGACCGCCATCCCGACAATGTCTTTCCAGATCTGCCGCGGGAAGAAGTAATCGGTCTTGGCCTTGATCTCTTCCGGCGTGCCCCGGAACGGTCCGGCCGGCCCTGCCGCTCTGAAGAGAAACAGATGCAATCCCGCCAAGCCCATGAGGGCGGCGGGAAGGATCATCACGTGAATAACGAAGAACCGGCTCAAGGTCATCTGCCCCGGCGTCGGACCGCCCTTGAGGAAGCGCGCCATGAAATCGCCGAGAAGCGGAGTCTTGTCCATAATCTCGACGCCGACGGTCGTGGCCCAATAGGCACGCTGGTCCCACGGCAGCAGATAGCCCGTGAAACCGAAGCCCATCACGATTCCGAAGAGCGCCAGGCCGACCAGCCAGATCATTTCACGCGGGCTCTTGTAGGCCCCCCACAGAAACACCTGCGACATATGCGCGAACACACAGACGACCATCGCGGTCGAGCCCCAGAAATGGTAGCTCAACAGGAACCAGCCGTAATCCACGTCGTGGATGATGTACTGGGTGCTGGCGTAGGCGTGATCGGCGGTGGGCACGTAGTAGAACATCAACAGGATCCCCGTCAGGGCCTGCATGATGAAGATAAACAGCAGAACGGAGCCGAACACGTAGGCCCAACGGGAGCCGCCGGGAACCGGCTCGTTGAGCATCTTGGCCTGCATCTGTTTCAGCCCGACGCGTTCGTCGATGAAGGCGATGACTTTTTCGATGGCGGTCGGCTGCGTGCTGGGGATGGACGAATGTTCCATTTAGATGATCCGGATTTGAGATTTGGTTCCGGCCTTGAATTCCATGTCGATGATTTCGACGTCGCCGCCGGCGGACACTTTGATCGGCAAGGCATCGAGCGGACGGGGCGCCGGCCCGTCGAGCACTTTCCCCGCCGCGTCGTAGATGCTCAGGTGGCAGGGACAGAGGAACACCTGGCCGAGCACCTTATGCTGCCGCCACTTGTAGCCGCAGCCGAGATGCGGGCATTTCCCCGAAAACGCGACGTAGGGCATGTCCTTCTTGTTCGTCCAGACGGTCTTGCCGGCGGCGTCCCGGAATTCCATGTCCTTGCCCTGGTAGACCTTCTCCAGGACGGCGGGCGTCGCCTTCAGGATCCAGACGTTTTTCTCGATCTCGGACTCCGGCATGTAGGCTTCTTTGACTTTCTTCTTGTACTTGAACTGCACGCCGATATCGTCCTGCTTGATCTTCCCGACGTTGCCGATCTTGAGCCACCCGTTGTCGAACGGCTGATACATCGGCTTCATCAGGTAGCGCAGGATCGGGAACGCGATCGGCAAACCGATCAGGAACCCGATCGCGTGGGTGAAGTTCATGAAGAAGGTCCGGCGCTTGACGCTTTTTTCCAGTTCGGGGAACGGCACAAGGACTTCGCCGGGCGTCACATGGACTTTTTCTTCCAAATGCGCGATCTCGACTTCGTGGGTCGTCACATAATCGTCGCGCTTGAACGGCGGAAGCGCCAGGATGTCGGAGGAGGGCGCCCGCAACTCCACGAGGCTGTCCGTGACGGCCTGCACGTGGCCCATCGCGACCTGCCGCTCGCCGCTGCCGTTCATCGACACGACGATGTGGCTGATCTCGTGCGAGAGCGGGTCGACGACGACCTTCGTCACTTCACCGATTTCGCGGTCCGTGCACCGGACCCTGGATTTCAGTTTCGGCTGCATGGTCATTTCTTCTTGATCGGCTTCGGCGTGTTCACCGAAGTGTTCTTGAACGTGCCCAGCCAGGTGGCGAGCGCGACGACGTCCTTTTCTTCCATCAGATCCTTGTACTTGTCCGGCATCTTGCCCTTCTCGTACTCCTTCTCGAAGCCTTCGGCCATCCAGCTCTTCGGATCGAGAATCTTCTGCTTGATGTCGTCGACGGTGAGGAGGTTTCCGATGTTGTCGAGCTCGGGACCGCGCTTCTTGCCGCCCTCGCCTTTCAACTTATGGCAGTTGTAGCATTCCTGCAGCTGCCACTGATCCTCGCCGATTTTCAGAATGTCGCCGCCCGCCGCGCCCGCGGTCGACGGAGGAGCGCCGGCGCCCCCGGCGGCCTGGGCCGCCGGGGCCTGATCGCCGCCCAGCGCCTTGATCCGTTCGGCCAGCGCCTTGGCCTGTTCGTCGAGGGCTTTGGCGCGCGCGAGCAATTCCTCGGCCTTCCCCTGTTCCGTCGCCGCCCGCTTCGGCTTGAGGATCTTTTCGATCTTGCCCTTCTCATCTTCCGGATCGTACTGCGGCCACATCGAGGCGCCGGCAATGTACACCGCGCAGAGCACCACGTAGAACACCAGCAGGGCGATCAGGGACTTGCCGCCACTGAGGGTTTTCATCGAAGGCGCGTCCAACAGGATGAACACGGCCGCACCGAGCATCGCGTAGGCGAAGAACATCATCTGGAAGATCGTCGGAAACTCGAGCGCTCGCGTAATCCCGATGAGCGCGCCGCCGACCACGAGACCGACCACCAGCTTCTTGATCACATTCCCCATACAGATCCTCTTTCCTTCAGTAAGGATGCCATGCCGGACTCACTTGGCCCCGGCGGGAACTGGACTGCCCTCGTGCGCATGTTCCTTCGAATCGGAAGGCCGCAGCGTGACGAGAATGGCGAAACTCACGACGGCGTAAAACACGACGGTGATCCCGGTGATCCACCAGGCCGAGTAGGACAGGGTCGGCGTGAACGATTCCGCCGTGAAATCCGGAAGCAGGTTGTAGGTATGGAAATACTTCCGCAGCAACGACCGCACCGCGCCCATCAAACCCATCGTCCAAATGGCGCTGAAGGCCAGGAAGATCAGCACGAACTGGGAGACGAAATCGATCTTCCCCCAGATGATCGTGCCCTGACTGATGCCCCGATTGTAAATGACGTAGTTGACGACCGTCACGAACACCAGGGTGAACGCCGCGGAGTTTTTCGCCGGCATCAGCGCCAGAAAATTCCAATCGGACGGCAATTCCAGCTCGGCGACGAGCTTGGCGCCGGTGGGTACGAATCCATGGGGCGTCAGCCAGATCGCATCGCCCACGACGACCATCAGGAACCCGACCTTGATCACCGTTCTCGCCGAGACGGTCAACGGAATGAACCGGCCGAGCGTGAAAGGCGCCAGCAGCATCGGCAGCAGGAAGGCCAGGGATGTCGGATCGGGAACCGGATAATCGGTCAGCACCTTGGTCATGACCAGCGGAAGCGCGACCATCACGATCGGCGCCAGGACGGTCATGCGCACGTTCTCGACCCCTTCGATACGCTTCATGCTCAGCCAGATGTAGTAATTGCTGGCCAGGAAGATGAGCCCGATCATGGCCCCCTGCATCTCGAAGAACATCGACAGCTGGTCGGCCATCATGTACGGACAGATGGACGCGTCGTAGTCGCACAGCTCGTAGGCCAGCAGATAGCCCATGAACGGGAGGAACAACAGGGCGCCGACGCCGATCAGGTTGCCGACGAACCCCATCCAGTCGTAGTAGGCCCGCTCCTCGTCCTTTTTCGCCGCCATGTACATGTAGGCGGCGATCAAACCGGCCACGAACCCGCCGAACGTGACGTTCCCCACCAGCCGGTGCAGATTCAACGGCATCCAGCTATAGTTGAAAATCTTGTCCCAGAGGGTGGCCGTCGCCAGGAATTCCTGGGGGGAAATACCCTCCGCCTTGACGGGAGTATTCATGAAGGACGTCGGACCGTCGATCACGAACAAGGTGATGGTCCCGATGAGGTTCAGCAACACCCCCAGGGCGATATGGCGGGCCTTCTTGCTCCCCTTCCACGCGTCCCAGGTATAGAAGTACATGTACAACAGGATCGTCTCGCTGATGAACAACAGCGGATAGACCACCGCGAAGACCAAGAAGAAGTGATTGATAAGCCAGGTGGTGAACTGCGGATAGGTCGCCAGCAGAACGAAGATGAACAGACCGCCCGTGAGAGCGGTCATGCTGTAGAGAATCACCGTGACCTTCGTGACCTCCTTCGCCAGGCGATCGTAGCGGGGGTCCTGTTTCCGGTACCCGAGCCACTCGGAGATCACGACGAAGATCGGCGCGCCGAGGATGAATCCGGCGAACAGAATGTGCAATTGGGCGACGATCCAGACCGCGGTCCGATTCCCGGTGTACGGGAATTCGACCGGAGGCGCGCCTGGAGCCTGGGCATACGCCGCTCCTCCACACAGCGCCAGAAGCGCAAACAGAGCCAAGAGACTGCGCTGCCACGTTTTCATGATGCTCGCCGCCCTCCTACACTAAACGAAGTTCAAGCCCGGAGAACCGGTTCTACTTGGTTGCGTCCGCCGCTGCGACCTTGATCTCTCCCGAGTCGGCCCACTGCTTCTTCTCGGCATCCCAGGCCTTGCCGGCCAATCCGAAGTTCCGCTCGTAGAGCACCAGCTTCCACCGGTCTTCGTCCGAGAGCTTGCTCTTCCAGGCCTTCATCTTCGTGTTGGGCACGCCCTCGGAAATCCGCCAGAACCAGACGGAGTCGGAATAGAGCTTCATCCGATCGCCGTTGCGGAAATCGCGGGCGCCGGCCTTGACCGGTTTGCCGTCCTTGCCGTGGCAGCTGGCGCAGTTCACGTCCGGGTTGGTTTCGCCGATGAAGAGCTTGCGTCCCTCTTCCATTTTCGCCGCATCCGTCCACCAGCCGGCGGGCATATGCTTGTCGGCATATTCAGCCGGAGCGGGCGGGGGCGGAACCACCGGCCCTTCACCGCCGCCTTCTCCTCCTCCGCATCCCGTAAACAGCAAGCCCATTCCCAGCACCACCGCCAGTTGCGCCATCTTCATCTGCTTCATAACTGTCCCTCGCTCCTTTCTTCCCTCGCTATCGATGCCGTATGAACCGGACGCCCGTACGGGCGAAAAAAAAGACGCTTTCACTGAGGTCTGATTACCCCTGCGAAAGCGCCGATTCGACGAATCCATTGATGCCACGCGCAATGCCCCCGCCACGTCAACTGACCGATTCGGCGAGGTGCACGGTAGCCCCACGAACCGCCTCGGTTATTTCTTCCGCTTGCCCTGAGCCTTGCCTCGCTTCTGTTCCTGTCTTCGCCATGAACGAATCAGTTTCGCTCCGACGAATCCGCCCACTGCCACCCCGACCGCCCCGAGCCCCGCATATACCCACCCGGGCGGGCTCCCCACGTCGTGGACGCAGCCGCTGCCGAAATGGACCTGAATCTTGCGCTCGGTCTCCAGGTCCTTGGGATCGAACGTAACCTTCTGCTCTTTCTGCTCTTTCCCGGCTTCGATCAGGATCGGATCGCCGAGATTGTCGTTATGCAGATGAAACGTCGCCTTATAGTATCCGTCTCCATCGGTCTTCACGACCTGGCCATAGGAGATCTTGGTGTCCTTCACCAGAACGTCGGTATTCGGCACTCCCCTGCCGTCGGCCCCGCAGACAAACCCTTCAACTGTAAAGCGATGATCGGCCTCATGCGTCGCCGAAACACCGGAAGGGAACGCCACGACCGACAGACCGAATGCCGCGGCGCCGACCGTCAATCCCCACCCGACCGATACCCGCCGTTTCCGTATCACACACTCCAAACCGGGGTCACGTTCCGCCGCGCGATGACTGCCTTGAACTTGAGACAATAGATCTCCCCGCGACGACAGAGCCTCCCCAGTTTTGAGGCCGACCCTTTTAGCATAGGGCCCCTCCTTTGTCAACGAGACGACAGGGCTTCGGAGTCAACGGACCGCCCTTTTCCGTGAACGGCGGCGTTGTCCGGATTCGATCGTTGCGGGGATGATTCAGAGGAGAGAGGACGACGCGAATGCGTCGAGAAAACCGTTACAACAGACCGCGGGTGCGGGCGTCTGCTTCCACCCGATCCGCTTCGGCGCGCCGCTCCGATTCTTTCTTGTTCATCCAGGCTTCCCACGATTTGCCGTTCGCCGTGTCCTCGCCGGTGAAGGCGATCGCGGCGATGGCCGAATAGGGGATCGTCTGTGGAGCGGGACTGTCCGCGGGGAAGATTTCGATGGAGGGATTCGCGGCACCGGCCTGCCGGTTGAAGATGTACCCGGCAACCGACTCGCCCGACGTCAGTTCCAAGGTCACATCGCCGCGATAGTCGAACGCCAGTTCGACCGCCTCGGCGATGTCGGCCGCGGACGCCGGCCGGAAGACCCGCCCTTCGAGCGACCCGCCGCCGGTGGCGTGAGTTTTTGTGTCAGTCATAACAGAACCTCGTCAATCGGCAACCGTCAATCGCGCGTCGTTCTCCGACCGTTCTCGCATGACGCGTGACGAATGACGCCTTCCGGGGTCATCGCGAGGTGGGCAGCAGGGTCAGCTTCGCCGTCCTGGCAAAACCCGAAACCGTGCCGAACGTGTCGCTCACCGCCGAGGCCTCGTACCCGCAATGGACCATGCACTCGGCGCACTTCTCGTTCTTGCTCGTGCCGTAATTCTCCCACTCCGTCGTGTCGAGCAACTCGCGGAAGGTTTTCGTGTAGCCTTCCTGCAGGAGATAGCAGGGCCGTTGCCAGCCGAAGACGTTGTACGTGGGGTTGCCCCAGGGGGTGCACTGATACTCCTTCTTCCCCATCAGGAAATCCAGGAACAACGGAGACTGGTTGAACTTCCAGCTCCTCTTGGGCCGGCTGAGGATCTTCGAGAACAGCTCACGCGTCCGGGCCTTCTTCAGGAAATGCTGCTGGTCCGGCGCCTTCTGATAGCTGTAGCCGGGAGAAATCATCATCCCCTCGACGCCGAGGTTCATCATTTCGTCGAAAAATTGCCGCACCCGGTCCGGCTTCGCGTCGTCGAAGAGCGTCGTGTTGGTCGTCACGCGATGGCCCCGCTTGAGCGCTTCCTTGATCGCCTTCACCGCGATCTCATAGACGCCGTCGCGGCACACCGCCAGGTCGTGCTCGTTCTTCAACCCGTCCATATGGACGCTGAAGGTCAGATACTTGGACGGGGTAAACTCCTTGAGTTTGCGCTCCAACAAAATCGCATTGGTGCAGACATACAGATAGCGTTTTTGCGCGACCAGCCCCTCGACGATTCTGGCGATCTCCGGATGGATCAGCGGCTCGCCGCCCGGGATGGCGACGATGGGAGCGCCGCATTCCTCGGCCGCAGCCCAGCACTGCTCGGGCGTCAACCGCTTGTCGAGGATATGATCCGGATACTGGATCTTCCCGCAGCCGGCACAGGCCAGGTTGCAGCGGAACAAGGGCTCCAGCATCAAGACCAATGGATAGCGCTTCACCCCCTTGAGCTTCTGGGTGAGCACATAGGACGCCACGGTGTACATCTGGGAAATCGGAACGGCCATTCCGCTCTCCTTCGTTTCAGTCTGTATCGGTAACGGCGGCGAATCGCCGCCGGACTAGCAGGTTGTAAACGTTGGGGATTCTAACACTCGGCCTCGGCGCCCGTCAATTTTCCTTCGGTCCCGGGGCATAGCGGAAACGCATCCCATGGTCCGGCACACGGCGGGAGCTCTCCCGTCGCCAAGAACAACCGCAGGGGCTCCCGAGGTGTTGATCCGCTCGCGCCAATCACGATACAAGCTGAAAAGCGAGCGGCACGAAGTGAAAAATGAGAGCCTACTAGCGGAAAAGTACCTATCCGCCGCGATTTGATCGAACGCAGCGGGACGGGCAAGAGAGATCAAGAGAATACAACGCTGGTGGTGTCTCTCCCGCGGCGTAAATAAAGAGGGGCTTCGCCCGAAGAGCCGCGGGCACGCACGAAGTGCGGTTTGGAGGCGCCGAGCGGGTTCGAACCGCTGCATCGCAGTTTTGCAGACTGCTCCCTTACCACTTGGGTACGGCGCCTCGCGAAGGAGTGATTATAGTCTGTGCGAGGGGTCGGAGGCTAGAGGCGAGAGCGAAAGATTCAGTGTTTGTTCGACAGCACAGGTATTTCTTTTCCGAGCGTCGAGGGCTGATCGGACTGCGGCACGAGCGGCTCCCACCCTTCGCTCGAATGGGCGGCCGCTTCGCCGTTCCCTTCCGCTTCCTTTTCCTTGGCGAGCAGTTCCACTTCCCGGATCAGCGTGTCCATTAATTCGTCCATCGGCACTTTACGAACGAGCTTGCCCTTCTTGAACAGGATGCCTTTGCCTTCGCCGCCGGCGATCCCGATGTCCGCTTCCTTGCCCTCGCCGATGCCGTTGACCACGCAGCCGAGCACCGACACGTTCAGCGGCGTCTTGATGTGACCGAGTTTCTTTTCCAGTTCGTTGGCCATGCGCACCACGTCGATCTCGACGCGGCCGCAGGTCGGACAGGCGATCACGTTGATCCCCCGGTGGCGCAGCTCGAGCGACTTGAGAATCTCGAAGCCGACCTTCACTTCCTCCACCGGATCGGCGGCGAGCGACACGCGCAACGTGTCGCCGATGCCCTGGGCCAACAGATAGCCGAGCCCCATCGCCGACTTGACCGCGCCGGTCATGGCGGTGCCGGCCTCGGTGATCCCGATGTGCAGCGGATAGTCGGATTGATGGGCGAAGAGCCAGTAGGCGTCGATCGCATGGTGCACGTCGGAGGCCTTGAGCGACACCTTCATGTTCGTGAAGCCGACGTCCTCCAGCGCGTGCACGGCGTTGAGCGCCGATTCCGAGAGGGCCTCCGGCGAGGGCCAGCCGTACTTGTCGAGCAGCGGCCGCTCGAGGGAGCCGCCGTTCACGCCGACACGGATGGGAATGCCGCGCTCGTTCACAGCCTTGAGCACTTCTTCGACTTTCCACCAGGCGCCGATGTTGCCGGGATTGATGCGGACGCAATCGACGATCTCGGCGGCCTTCAAGGCGAGGCGATGGTCGAAGTGAATGTCGGCGATCAACGGCACCGTCATCGCCGCCTTGATCTTGGGCAGCGCCGCGGCCGCTTCTTCGTCGGGCACGGCCACACGGATCAATTCGCAACCGGCCGTTTCCAGCTGGCGGATCTGCTCGACCGTCGCCGCGACGTCGCGCGTATCGGTCGAGCACATCGACTGCACGGAAACCGGCGCATCGCCGCCGATCTTCACGTTGCCGACCTGAATCTGCCTGGTCTTGCGTCTCGAAATATGCATCGAGCCTCTCAGCTATATTCCCGTCGGCCTGCCGGCCGCCACTCGGAGCTTACCATCAGAACTCGGAATCCGCATCCTCGCGGCTAACTGCCCTGCTCGTCTCCGTGGGGCAGATGATCGATCGCTGCGGACAGCAGGTCCCGTTCGCGCAAAGCGGCCGGGCTCTTGCCGACCAGTTCCTTCACGCTGCGATAGATTCCTTCCGTGGTCAGGCCGTAGCGTTCGCGCAACAGATCCTGCGGCCCCTGCTCGATGTACCAGTCGGGAAGCCCGAGGATCTTGGTCGTCACGCCGGTCACGCCGGCGTCGGACAGCGCTTCAAGCACCGCCGAACCGAACCCGCCCATCTTGCAGCCTTCCTCGACGGTGACCACGTAGCGGACCCGCCTGGCCACGTTGACGATCAACTCCTGATCCAACGGCTTCGCGAAACGGGCGTTGATGACCGCGGTCGACAAGCCTTCCCGGCTCAACTGTTCCGCCGCCTTCACGGCCTGCCACACGGGCACGCCGATCGCCACGATGGCAACGTCCGTCCCGTCGCGCAGCAACTCGCCTTTGCCGACAGGCAGCGCCGTCGGAGCGGGATCCATCGCGACCCCCAGGCACACGCCGCGCGGATAGCGCACGGACGCGGGCCCGTCGTAGTCGAGGCTGGTCTTGAGCATGTGCTGGAGTTCGTTCTCGTCCTTCGGCGCCATGACGACCATATTCGGCACATGCCGCAGGAACGCGTAGTCGAACGCGCCGTGATGGGTGGTGCCGTCTTCCGCCACCAGGCCGCCGCGGTCGATGCAGAAGGTCACGGGCAGATTCTGCGTGGCGACGTCGTGCACGACCTGATCGTAGGCCCGCTGCAGGAACGTGGCGTACATCGCGACGACCGGCCGCATGCCCTGCGCCGCAAGCCCCGCGGCGAACGTGACGGCATGCTGCTCGGCGATCCCGACGTCGTACAGCCGGTCCGGAAATTCCTTTTCGAACGCATTCAGGCCGGTCCCCTCGCACATCGCCGCCGTGATGGCGACGATCCGCTTGTCCGCTCGGGCCAGCTTGACCAGCGAATCGACGGCGATCTGGGTATAGGACGGACGGGCGGCTTTCTTCGCCGGCACGCCGGTTTCCCGCACGAACGGCGGGCAGGCGTGGAACCAGACCGGATTGTTCACCGCCGGCTCGTACCCCAACCCCTTCTTCGTGATGACGTGGAGCAGCACCGGGCCTTTCATCTTCAGCACGTTTTCCAGCGTCGGGAGCAGGTGCTCGAAGTTATGCCCGTCGATCGGACCGGCATAGCGGAAACCGAGTTCCTCGAACAGCAGACCCGGCAGAATCGCGCCCTTCGCCAATTCCTCGGCGCGCCGGGCGAGCTTTTCCACGTCGGATCCGATGTGCGGGATCTTCCTCAGGAGGTGACCCGTCTCCTCCCGCATTTTCGTGTAGAACTCGCCGGTGAAGGTGCGGTTCAGATAGGACGAGATCGCCCCGACGTTCTTCGAAATGGACATCTGATTGTCGTTCAGGATCACCAGAAAATCTTTGCCGAGGCCGCCCGCGTGGTGCAGCGCTTCCAGCGTCATGCCGGCCGTCATCGCGCCGTCGCCCACGATGCAGACGACCTTGTGCCTCTGTCCGAGCTGTTCACGGGCTTCCACCATGCCGTACGCGGCGGACACGCCGGTCCCCGCGTGGCCCGCGTTGAAGGTGTCGTAGACGCTCTCTTCCCGCTTGCAGAAGCCGCTCAATCCGCCGTACTGCCGCAGGGTATGAAACTGCTCCCGGCGACCGGTCAACAGCTTATGCGTATAGGCCTGGTTGCTGGTGTCCCAGACGATCTTGTCCTGCGGGGTGTCCAACAGATAGTGAAGCGCCACCGTCAATTCGACGACGCCGAGATTCGAGGCCAGATGTCCTCCGACGTTCGAGACCACGCCGATGATTTGCTCGCGTAACTCCTGGCACAATACGGGAAACTGCGCCGGAGAGAGGCGTTTCAAATCGGCGGGGCTCTGGATGGTCTTTAAGATCGACATAGCGACACTCCTTTACGAGAATTCATGTGTCTGGCGACAACAGGCTGAGTTCAGACAGGTCTGGCGAAGCAGTCAAGCGGTTTGTACGCTGGCTGGGTCAGTCTCACACAAGACTCCTATATTGTCAAGCGGTTATGCCGGTCCGAGAAACCGGCCGCCCTTCCCGTCATGACCTGAACCGGTAGGTGACCAGGGTGGCCAGGGTAAAATCCGCCGCGCTGCCGGTGATGAAGTCGGTGTTCTCAACCCCATAGACCTGCCAGAGCCATTTCTCGGCGAGCCGGTAATTGAAACCGGCCGCGACTTCCGTCACGCCCTTGTCGAGCGCTCTGAGGCCCACCCCGTGAAAGGGGGGCGAGTAGTAGTCGAATTGCAGCGTCAGGGAGACGTTCTCCGACCACAGGTATTCGACCGCCGCGAGACCCGAGAGGGTCGGCTGCAGCGGCAGGCCGGCGATTCGTCCGGTCGGGAATACCCCGTTCACGTTGGCATAGAGGATCCACCGTCCCCCCAGCGACTTCTCCGCCGCCAGGCCGATCCCGAAATCCGGGCTGCCGCTGCCGAAGAACTGTCCTTCATCGCCCGTCGGAAGCTTCACGGCCGCACGGAGGGCCAGGGCCGGGAGCGAGGAGGTTTCCGACAGGAGCTGATACTTGGTCATGAGCGAGGCATCCCCGAGCCCCACCGCGCCGTCTCGCCCGCCGACGACCTGCCGCCCGCCGCGGGAAATGTCGTAGGCATAACTTGTCCCGTCCAGCGCCCGGCGCGCCGGGGCCAGACCGGTCGTCGCCCGTTCGACGGCTTTGATCGCCCCCTCCATGAACCCGCGATATCGATAGAGCGCCGGGATTTCCACGGCGACTTCCAGCTTGTCGGTCGCGCCGTAGCGGAGGAAGAGGCCGCTCCGCAGCGTCTCGAACTTGGCCGTGGCGCTGGCCTGGGGAGCCTCCTCGCGGTAGATCGCGGCGGTCTCGGCCAGTTCCAGGCGAACGTCCACCGTGCCTTTCCGCAACACCGCGGCGCGGTCGCCCGGCATGCTCAGCACCAGCTGCTGGAGCGGATGGAAGTTGCGCACGGGAAACGGGCCGAACCCCTCGGCGGACGCGCGGGAAGGAAACGCGCAGCACAACAGGACCAGCGCCGTCAGCGCGAGACGGCGCCGCGGCAGTCCACGCCCCGGACCGGACGGCGGCCGGTCAGTATGGAAAATCGAGGCCGGCAAAGATCGCGCCTCCCTCTTTGCTGAATCCGTAGTCGATGCGACCGACCACGTTGGGTCGGACGATCCCGCGGAATCCTACACCGGGAGTCATCCGGTAGTCTTTGAAGCTGACGTCTTTGAAATCGCTGAACACCTGCCCCGTATCCAGGAACGGAGCGAACTCGAAATCGGCGGCGACGCCGGCGATCTTGGCCCTGGCGATATGGATGCGTTCTTCCACACTTACCGAGATCAGATGCTTGTCGATGAAGCGATCGACCCCGTAGCCGCGAAGATTGTTCTGTCCGCCCAGGGAACTCTGCTCGAAAAACGGCACCTGCTCGCCGATCGTGGCCTGCAGATCGGCGCGCACGACGAGAATGGCGCGCTTGGATTCACTGGGGAACAGCTTTTTGACTTCCAACTCGTACCGGGAATAGACGGGGTGATCGCCGTTGCGGATATTCTGATTCACCTCCGCGTAGGCCGTCACCGCCATGCCGTCGGTCGGCGAGAAGAGATTGTTGCGGGTATCATAGTAGAAGGTAGCGCGGTGCCCGACGATGATCGACTCCCCCTGAACGCCGTCGACGGTCGGGAATCGATCGACTGTGAACGGCAGGTCCGTAGCACCTCGCTGCAAACTGACCTGCCGGACCCGTTGACCAACCGCGACCTGCGTCACCTCGTTGGCATAGACGCCGAAGCGCCAGTTCGCCCGGGCTTCGCGTGCCGTGTAGTTCGTTTCGCTCGCTTCAACCGTCGACTGCCCCACTCCGAAAAACCGCGACGTCGCGTTCTTGAAGAACGAGCCGCCGAAATTCAGAAAGTACCGGCCGTCGCTGAACGCGGGGTCGGTGTAATTGAAGACCAGCTTGCGCTCGATGCGCTCGGTGAACGAGCCGATGAACTGCATCTGCCGCCCGCCGGTGTCGTAGCGGAACAGATTGAAGGTGCCTCTGGCCCCGACGATCGAGTTCTGGATGATCATCGGCGCCAGGAGATACTTCAGCTCCCCGTCCGGATCGGTGATGAGGATGGGGACGATCAACCCGGCGTCGTTTCCGTCGTTCTTGGAGGTCGAGGCCGACGGAATGGGGAAGATCTGCGTCTCGGCCCAGACGGAAGCCGCCCGCACCGCGCCGCCCCCCGCGAGCAGGCATACAATGAAAATCGCGATGCCGCGCAGGATCGTCATGAACGCTCAACCCGGGGATGTTACGGGGTTTTGATCTTTTCGGATTTCTTGCGGAGCTGATCGACCAAGTCGGCGTACGTTCCGGAGCGGAGGATCTTCGTGAACTGTCCGCGGTAGTTATTCACGAGGCTGACTCCGTCGACCACCACGTCATAGACGCGCCAGACCGAGGCCTTGTTCAGCAGACGGTAGTCGAGCGGAATTTCCGTTTTTCCGGTCAGCACTTTCGTCCGCACTTCGGCATAATCCTTCTCGGTCCGCTCGTTGATATACTGCACGCCTTCGCCCGAATAGGCTTCCACCTTGTCCGCGTAGGAATTCACCAGGAGCGTCTGGAAGAGTGACACGAACTCCTCCTTCTCCTTCTCGGTGAGGTTCGCCCAGGGCGCCCCGAGCGCCCGACGGGACATTTCCGGATAGTCGAAGCGGTCGCCGACCACTTTCTCCAACAGCTGCCGGCGCTCGGTCGCCTTCGCGGGCTGCTTCAGATCCTTGTCCTGGAGGATTCTGAGCACTTCGTCGATGGTGCCCTTCATCGCATCGGTCGCTCCTCCCGCCCAGGCGCGCTCCGGGGCCGGGCCGGCACAGAGGAACCACGCGAGCGCGACCACCAGACTCATCACCCTCCAGACCGCCGGCCTGTCCGAACAGAAACCCGTCATGATGCGTCCCTCCATCGTTATCGCCTTCCGCCGGGGAATCCGGAAGCACCCGTCAATTCACTTTCCCGTGGACATACTGGCTCACGAGCTCTTCGAGATCCAGACCCGACTCCGTGTCGCGAATCGTATCACCGGGCTTCAACGGATCGCCACCCCCGCCCGGAGACAGCGCGAGGAACTTTTCGCCGATAATGCCCCGCGTCTTGATCGACGCGATCGTGTCGGTATAGAGCTTCACGCCGTCATTGACGGCGAGCGTGACGGCCGCGCGATCCTCCTTGAGTGTGATGCCCCGGACCCGCCCGACTTCGACGCCCGCGATCTCCACCGCAGACCCGGGCTTCAGGCCCGACGCCGAATTGAACTGCGCGACGACCTCGTAGACGTTCCCGCCGATGAGTTCGAGCTTCCCCAGCTTGATCGAGAGGTACCCGAGACAGAGGATACCGACCAGCACAAACATGCCGACGATCAACTCCAGCTTGGTCTTTTCCATCCGTTCACTCCTTACGTCTTAGCCCGCCGAAACCCCGGACAACACCACCGGTCCGCTGACGGAAATAAATTCCTGGATCTCGGGATCCGCCGTCTTCACGAACTCCGCCGCCGGTGCCATCGCGGCAATCTTGCCTTTGCGCAGCATCGCCACATAGTCCGAGATGCCGAAGATCTCCGGAATCTCATGGCTGACCATGACGGCGGTGAATTTGAAACGCCGCTGCATCGTGACGATCAGATCGTGAATCGATTTCGCCATCAAGGGGTCCAACCCGGTCGTCGGCTCGTCGAACAGAATGATTTCCGGCTCCATCACGAGGGCCCGGGCCAGCCCGGCGCGCTTCCGCATCCCGCCGCTCAACTCGGCCGGGAACTTGTGCCCCATGCCGGCGAGCCCCACCTGTTCGAGCTTTTCCTCGACCCGGCGCGCGACCTCCGGTCCCTTCATCCGCAGCTTTTCCCGCAGCGGGAACGCCACGTTCTCGAACACCGAGAGCGAATCGAACAGTGCCGCCCCCTGAAACAGCATGGCGAACCGCTTCCGCACGTCGTTCAGCCGGGCCCCTCGGAGCCGGGAGATTTCCACGTCCCCGACCCACACCTCGCCCCGATCCGGCTGCATGAGGCCGATCATGTGCTTGAGCAACACGCTTTTCCCCTCACCGCTCTTGCCGATCACGGTCGTCAGCTTGCCGGGAGGAATCGTCAGGTCGATCCCCTGCAGCACCCGCTGACCGCCCAACGTTTTTTCGACGCC
Source organism: Nitrospira sp. UBA5699 (assembly GCA_002420105.1). Taxonomy (GTDB): domain Bacteria; phylum Nitrospirota; class Nitrospiria; order Nitrospirales; family Nitrospiraceae; genus Nitrospira_C. Next base: position 23,422 of record DIHJ01000038.1, on the reverse strand, counting down.
GACGAGTTTAATCATCTTCAGTACGCTTTAGTAAGCTTTCAGCGATCGGCTTTCAGTCTTCAGCTCACGATCTCCCAAGGAGCTGATGGCTGACTGCTGACGGCTTCTTCATTACAACAACACCGAGGTCAGAAAGTAATCCCACACGAGAATCAGGACCGAGGACAGCACCACGGCTTCCGTCGTCGCCGTGCCCAATCCTTCGGCGCTGTGCTTCGTAAAGAAGCCCTTGTAGCAGCAGATCCAACTGACGATCAACCCGAAGCTGATCGATTTGAGAATGCCGCCATAGACGTCCTTCCACTCCACCGCGGATTCGATCGAATTCCAATAGGCGCCGCCGTTGCCGCCCAGCAGATCCACGCCGACCAGATAGCCGCCGTAAATGCCGACGACGTCGAAGATCGCCACCAACAACGGAACGCCGATCAGGCCCGCGACCAGTTTGGGCGCGATCAGATACTGCAGCGGATTGATGGCCATGGTATCCAGCGCATCGATCTGCTCCGTGATCCGCATGATCCCGATTTCCGCCGTCATGGCCGACCCGGCGCGTGCCGTCACCATCAACGCCGCCAGCACCGGGCCCAGCTCGCGGATCATGCTCAAGGCAACCGCCGAACCGAGCAGCCCCTCCGAGCCGAACTTTCTCAGCGTGTAATACCCCTGCAACGCGAGCACCATGCCCGTGAATCCCGCGGTCAGCACGACCACGAACGTGGACTTGTAACCGATAAAATGCAGCTGCTTCACGATTTGGGTGAAGCGCAGCGGCGGCCTCGTCAACCAGGCGAAGGAGGACAGGACGAACAGCAGCATGCGGCCCATTTCCTGAATCCAGCCGACGGCCCACGCTCCCGTTCGTTCAATCATCGTGATCATCCCGGTTATGACGCTGGTCACAGCCCGAACCCTTTCTCGGCACAGGCGGCACAGACCGCCGTCAGCTGGCCGGCGGCCGTCTGACTCTGCCGTCTGAGCCGGATCAACCCCGCCAGGCTCGCCGGATGCCGGAGCAGAGCCAGGAGTCCCTTCAGCCACCCGGAGGGCTTGAGAAATGCGTTGAAGTCCAGCGGAAGATCCTCGTCCGCCAGATCCGACACCGTCCGCAGGACCAGGAAAGGCACCGCCCGCTCCTGCGCGCCCTTCGCCAGGGCCGCACTCTCCATGTCGAGCGCGGTCGCCCCGGTCAACCGGCCCACCGCCCGTTTCTCCTCGGCGCGGCACAGCACGACGGGTACGGAGACGACCGGACCGGTGTGCGCCGCAATTCCAAGCTGCGCGGCCGCCGACTGCGCGCACGCAACGCCCGGAGCCGCGCATGGAACCGAACCGGCCTCCTGCGTCCAGGCGCCGTCGTAGCTCGCCGACGTCACGCCGGTGCCGATGATCAGATCGCCGACCGCCGCCGGCGTCAGCGCACCGGCAAATCCCGTGGAAATCGCCAGCGCCATCGGCTGCCGGTCCAACACCAGGCTCACCGCCGCGGCCGCCGCCGCCGGACCGACTCCCGTTTGAACCAGCCAGTAGGCTCGTCCCGCCCGCCGCCCGATCAGACAGCGGAGTCCGCCGATCCGCTTCTCTTGCTCAACCGGCAGGGCCCGGCCAACCGCCGCCAACTCCCATCGGGTCGCGACGAACAGCGCGACGGGGTCCATAGGCAACTCGACAGGGGACGGTGATGCGCCAACGGGTCGCGTCGGCTGAGAGGTCAACGATCAAACCGGTAGCACCCGGCCGTCAGAACCTGATGCCGCACTTCGTCGGCCCGCATTTTATTGCGCGTCCTCAGGTTCCGATACATCGCGAGTGCCCACAGAGGGAAATACTGGCAGTACCAGTGATAGCGGAGGTAGAACACGCGCGGGAACCCGGTGCCGGTGTGACGAGCCTCTTCCCAGGAACCGTCTTTCATCTGGTGACGGAGGAGAAACTGAATCCCCCGCGCCACGCTGAACGAATCCGTCATCCCTGCCGACATCAACCCCATGAGGGCCCAGGCCGTCTGCGACGGCATGCTCTCCCCTTTACCCGACCAGGCGGGATCGGCGTACGAGAGGCAGGACTCGCCCCACCCGCCGTCGGGATTCTGCTTCGACTCCAGCCAGGCCACGGCGCGACGGATGTACGGCTGCGAGAGGTCCTCTCCGATGGCGCGGAGGCCCGCGAGCACGGACCAGGTGCCGTAGATGTAGTTGACGCCCCAGCGGCCGTACCAGCTGCCGTCCGGCTCCTGCTCATGCTTGAGAAACGCCAGGGCCGGGGCGACGGCCGGATGACTCTGGTCGTACCCCAATGCCGCGAGCATTTCCAGGCAGCGGCCGGTCAGGTCGGCGGTGCTCGGATCGAGCAGCGCATGGTGGTCCGCAAACGGGATGTAGTTGAAGACGATGCGGTTGTTGTCCTTGTCGTAGGCGCCCCATCCGCCGTCCGAACCCTGCATGGCGACGACCCAGGCCGCGCCGCGCCGGATGGAATCCTGCAACTCGGGCACCTGCCCCGTCTTCACTTTCGACAGGGCCATCAGCACCACCGCCGAATCGTCGACGTCCGGATAGAGTTCGTTCTCATGCTGGAAATACCAGCCGCCCGGTTCGGCCCGGGGGGACGAGACCTTCCAATCCCCCACCGTCTTCGTCTGGCGGGAAACCAAATATGCGGCCGCGCGCTGCAGCGCCGGATGGTCCTGGGGCATCCCGGATTCGATCAGCGCGTTCATCAACAGAGAAGTATCCCAGATGGGCGAATGGCACGGCTGCAGGTGCAGCGCATCGACGCGCTGGTCCCCGATCGACACCGGTCCGTAGATTTCCAGATCTTCGATTTCCTGGAGCGCTTTGCGGACCAGCGGATCATCGACCTGATACCCCAGGCATTGCAGCGCCATGATCGAATTGGCCATGGCCGGATAGATGGCACCCAGCCCCCCGCTGCCCTTGATGTGCTCCAGCATCCAGGTCGCCGCGCGATGCAGGGCCTTGTCCCGCAGCCACATGAGCGGCATCCGGTCGTAGAGCTTCAGCATCGCGTCCAGCGCGACGAAGAAATTGTGCGGCGTGAACCACTTTTGATCCTTGTTGAACGGCGGGAATTTCCAATACCGGATCTCGCTGCGCGGAATGAGGTACAACTCGTCGATGCCCTGCTCCTTCGGAATGCGGCAGACCGGGCGGTGCGCGAACACGATCAGCAGCGGAATCAGCACGGCCCGCGACCAATACGAGATGGCATAGATATTAAAATAGAACCACTTCGGGAGCAGCATCAGTTCGACCGGCATATGCGGAATGCCTTCCCAGTCGTACTGATCGAACAACGCCAGCGCGATCTTCGTAAACACGTTCGCCTGGACGACCCCGCCCTTGGCGCGGATGCAGTCGCGCGCGCGCAGCATGAACGGCTCGTCCGCCGAAATTCCGCTCAGTTTCAGGGCGAAGTAGGCCTTGACGGACGCGCTGATTTCCGAGGGGCCGCCGTTGTAGATCGGCCAGCCGCCGTCCGGCAATTGCGTCGCGCGGAGGTACCGAACGGCTTTGCGCTCCCGCTCGGGGTCGACGCGGTCGAGAAACCGCCTCAGCATGAGATATTCGGAGGTCAGCGTCGTATCGGCTTCGAGTTCGGCGACCCAATAGCCTTCGGTCGCGTGCTGCCGGGACAGGAACCAGGCCTGGCTCCGGCGGACCGCATCGTCGATGGCATCGAGTTGACTGCCGGCCTGACCGGCGGCCCTCCTGGCGGAGGAGTCCGCGGCGGGCAGCGCGGCCGACTTGTCCGACACCAACCGCAAGGGCGGCTGCGCGGACAGATCGCCCGAGACCCCCACTCTTCCCGGAACGGAGACGAACAGACTATCGGAGAGACGATCGAGGATTGTTCGAATCAGGCTCATCGTATTCTGTAAACGGGGGAAAACGCAGAACAGGGCAGACCGCCACGGGCACTATCTGCCTCACGGCGCGCGGGCAGAGTGCTCCCGACGGCGCAATCTCGTTCAGTTCGTCGGGATATAACAGACAGCCTGACCGAAGTCAAGCAATCGGGACGCGGAAGTCCTCTGAAGTACGAAGGTTTTGCCTGATCTGGCCGGTTACGCCGGTTGCAAATCACTCAGCCGAACCGAAACGAGTTTGGAAATTCCCGGCTCTTCCATGGTCACCCCGAACAACGAGTCGGCGATTCCCATGGTCCGCTTGTTGTGGGTGATCACCATGAACTGCGCACCCTCCGCCAGTTCGCGCAGCACGGCGGTGAACCGCCCGATGTTCTCTTCGTCGAGCGGGGCGTCGATTTCGTCGAGAATGCAGAACGGCGTCGGCCTGATCAGAAAACTGGCGAACAGCAGCGCCATCGCCGTCAAGGTCTTCTCGCCGCCCGACAGCATCGTGATGTTTTTCAGGCGTTTCCCCGGCGGCTGCGCCACGATTTCGACGCCCGGTTCCTGCGGCCCCTTGCTCTCCGCGCCTTCCTCGACCGGAACTTCAACCAGCTGCAGTTCCGCGCGGCCGCCCGGGAAGAACTTCGTGAACACTTCGCCGAACTTTTCCTGCAATTCGGCGAACGTCGTGGCAAACATGTCCTTGGTCGTCCGGTTGATGCGCTGGATGATTTCCTTGAGCGACGCGATGGAGGTCGAAAGATCCTGCTCCTGCGTCGACAGAAACCGGTGCCGCTCCTCCAGCTCCTGATGTTCGTTGATGGCGGCCAGATTGATCGGCCCCATCCGGTCCAGCCGCTCCCGGATCTTGTGCAGCTGCTGACGAAGCTCCTCTTCCGTCGAGGCCGGAGTCGCCTCACGGACGGACTCCGCCCCGCTCTCCGGCGGTGCGGAGGCAACGGCATCGGAGGATGGATCCACCGATGCGGGGTCGACCTGATAGGTGCCGGAGAGCGTGGATTCGACCGTGCCCAACTGCGTCCGCACTTCGGCCCGCCTCACTTCAAGCGTCATCCGGCTGTCCCGCAAGGCCGAGACCACCCGCCGCACGGCCTCCAGAGCCGATTCGATCTCCTGGGCCTGCGCCATGTCCTGAGCCTGGCGCTCCTGCGCGTCGACGACCTGCGCCTTCACCTGCTCCGCCCTGTGCCCGAGTTCGCGGCAGACCCCTTCCTGGCGCTCCCGCTCCTCGCGGCTCTGCTCGAGCGACAGCCTGAGACCCTCCACCTGCCTGGTCAACGCCTCGATCCGGCCGACGGCCTCCTGCTGCTCCTGGCGGATCCGCTGGAGATCGCTTCGATGGTGTTCCCGCGCCGTCCGGAGCCCCTGCACGGTCAACTGGGATTCGGTCAGCCGCTGCTGGAGCCCCTGCATGCCGCTGTCTATCTGCCGCAGCCGCTCCCGCACCGCCTGCAGCGAGGCTTCCTGGCCAGCCTTCTCCGCGATCCATTGCGCGAGCTGCGCCTGACCAGACCGCGCCTCCTGCTCCAGGCGTTGCACCTCCAGCGAGCCCCGCTGCGCGTCGCCCACCAGCTGGTCGATGCGCTGCGTCAAATCGCCGAGCAGGTGCTGCAACCCCGCCTCATCCTTGTGCAGCGACAATCCCCGCATTTCCGCCTCGCGGAGCGCGTCGGCGATCCGACGGCCTTCTTCGCGCAGGGCCTGGCTCTCCGCCAGCAACCGCTCCCGGCTCTGACGCGCTTCCTCCACGCTCTCCACAAGCGAGGTCCGCCGGGATTCCAGCTGCAGGACTTCCCGCCGCCGTTGCAGCAATCCGCCCGTCGAACTGACCTGTCCGCCGGTGACGACGCCGGCCGCATCGAGAATTTCTCCCGCCCGCGTCACGAACGTCGGGCCGTCCGGCGCGGACCGGCTCTGCTGCTCCCACAACTGCACCGCATCGGACAGCGTTTCGACGAACACGACGCGAGCGAACAGATAATCCCGCGCGGCGATCCGGGCCCCTTCGGCCTCGATCAAATCGACCGCCCGCCCGATGACGCCGGGCGCGCCGGCGACCGACTGCCACCAGTCGGCCGGATCCGCAGCTCCCGTGTTCCATCGGGGAGACTGGGGAATGAACGTTCCCCGCCCGAGATCCTTGTCCATGAGAAACGCGACCGCCTGAGAGGCGGCCTGCGGGCTGTCAACGAACCACCCTCGCACCCGCTCGCCCAGCAGCGCTTCGACCGCGCGATCCAGGCCGGCCGGCACGACGAGCCATTCGGCGACGGCATCGTGCACGCCCCGGCACGTCTTGAGCGCGGTCGCCTCTTCGTCGCCCGACCGTCCGTACCCCATGTCTTCGCGCAGCACCCCCTGAAGCGCGCGCAGATGGGAATCCACGGCCGCCAGCTCTTCCGACTGCCCCGACAGGCGCTGCTCGACGTCGGTCAACGCGGCGGCCACCTCCTCGGACTTCTGCTCCACCTGCCGCTGCTGCTGCCGGAGATCGGCCACGACCTGTTCGGCCTCCTGGCAGGCGTCCTGGAGCATCTGGCGCTTGGCCAGCGCCGCATCGTGCTGCGATTGAATCTCTTCGCGTTCGCGCGCCACGCGTCCGTCGCGCTCGGACACCTCCTGCACCCGCAGGGTCAGCTGGGCCAGACTTTGCTCCGTATTCGCGACCAGCACGGCGAGATTCAGCACGTCCAGGCGGCCGCGCTCCTCCTCCTGAACGGCGGCGGCCCGCTGCTGCATGAGTCCCTTCATGTCCTGATCGAGCGTCGCCAGCGCCTGCTCCCGCTCCATCAATTCCTGTTCCAGCGTTTCCAGCGTCCCGAGCAGAGTCGCTTCGGCTTCTTTCACCTGATCCTGCTCCCGGGTCAGCCGATCGAGTTCCTCGCCGCCCTGGGTCCGCTGCTGTTCGTACAGTTCGCCGCGGTGGCGCTCGACTTCGGCCGCGGTCAGGGCCTGCGCCTGCTGCTGCTCGATCTTCGACAGTTCCTCGCGCCGCTGCCCGATGACGACGCCGGCTTCGGCGATCGCCAGCCTGATCCGCTCGAGTTCGGCGGTGAAGCGCGCCTGCTCGGCGGCCTGTTCGGACTCGCGGCCGGACAGGGAGTCCAGTTCCCGCTCGATGTCGACGATCGTCGCGCGCAACCGCCGGTATTCGTCGGTCAGCAGCCGGATCTCCAGCGCCCGCGCCTCCTGCTGCAGCACCTGATAGGACCGCGCCTGCCGCGCCTGCCGCTCCAGCGAGTTCAGCTGCTTCTTCACTTCGGCGATGATGTCGCGGACGCGGAGCAGGTTCTGCTGCGTCGCATCGAGCTTCCGCAGCGCTTCCGCCTTCTGCTTCTTGTACCGGATGATCCCGGCGGTTTCTTCGATCAATTCGCGCCGGTCCTGCGGAGAAGCGTTCAGAATCTGGTCGATCTGTCCCTGGGCGATCACCGTATGGCCCTTGGTCCCCGCTCTGGTGTCCAGCAACACGCTGCGGATGTCTTTCAGCCGGCAGGCGGTCTTGTTGATGAGATACTCGCTGTCGCCGTTGCGGTAGAGCCGGCGGGTAATCATGAGATCCTGATATTCCGCCAGCTGGCTCGGCAACCCGGACTGCCCCTCGACCTTGATCTGGTCGAGCCCGCTGATCACCAGCGACACTTCGGCCATGCCCAACGGCTTCCGCACCTCCGTGCCGTTGAAAATCACGTCTTCCATCTTTTCGCTGCGCAAGGTCTTCGTGCTCTGTTCCCCCAAGACCCAGAGAATCGCGTCCACCACGTTGCTCTTGCCGCTTCCGTTCGGTCCGACGATGGCGGTGACGCCGTTCGGGAACTCGATCCGAGCCTCGGCGAACGACTTGAACCCCAACATCTCAAGCGACTTGAGATACATGCCCATCTCCTTTGGTGGCTGATCGAACGGCTGAACAACGAGGGGGAATCACGGGCCGGTTATGTAGCACAGGCGGCGCGTGGAAATCAAAGAAAAATACAGCCGGTAGTGGGCGTACGGAGAACGCCCTACAATATTTGGGAATTCGTGAGGGAGACGGAGGAGGGAGGCCCGGGCGGGACGGTTATCCCGCCGAGGCGGCCACGGATTTGCCGGAGGACTCGATCGTAATGAGCTCCTTCGGCAGAAGGAATTCAACGTCTTCTTCGATGACGGTCAGATCTTCGACCTCGGCGGTGCCGTAGGTCTTGAGATAGGCCACGACTTCCTCGACCAGCACTTCGGGCGCCGAGGCGCCGGCGGTGATCCCGATGGCCTTCACGTTTTTCAGCCACTCCGGATTGATGTCGGCGGCCGAATCGATCAGGTACGAATCGATGCCGCAGTGTTCTCCCAACTCGCGCAGCCGGTTCGAATTGGAGCTGTTGGGGGACCCGATCACGAGAATGACGTCGACCAGTTTCGACAGCTCCTTCACCGCGTTCTGCCGGTTCTGGGTCGCGTAGCAGATATCCTCCTGGTGCGGCCCTTTGATGTGCGGGAACCGGCGATGGAGCGCGCCGACGATGTCGCGGCACTCGTCCACGCTCAAGGTCGTCTGCGTGACGTAGGACAGATTCGTCGTATTTTCGACGTGGAGCTTTTCGACGTCTTCGACCGACGACACCAGATGGAACTTGTCCGGAATCTGCCCCAGCGTCCCGATGACCTCGGGATGGCCGGCATGGCCGATGAGAATGAGGTCGTAGCCCTGGGTGTAGTCGCGGTTGACTTCGTTGTGCACCTTGATGACCAGGGGGCAGGTCGCATCGATGACGTGCAGCCGGCGCCGGTTGGCCTCTTCCCACACCGCCTTGGCCACCCCGTGCGCGCTGAAAATCACGACGGACCCTTCGGGCACTTCGCTGAGTTCCTCCACGAAGACCGCGCCCTTCTGACGCAGCGAGTTGACGACGTGGCGGCTATGGACGATTTCATGACGGACGTAGATCGGAGCCCCGTACTTCTTGAGGGACAAATCGACGATGTCGATCGCCCGGTCGACCCCGGCGCAGAATCCGCGCGGATTGGCGAGATAAATCTTCATACCGGCACCTCTCCCTAGTTCACGGCGACTGCAAGCACATTACGTGACTTCCGCCGGTCGCGTCAACAGAATTGGCCGCTGAACCGGACCCCGCCCCGGGACCGGGCCGGCTTGACAGCACGGCCCCTCCCCCGTAGGCTGGAGCCACCCGTCATGTCGAGTGCCACCGCCAAGAAAATCCTCATCGTCGAAGACGAACGCGACATTCTCCAACTGGTCAAGCTGTATCTCGAAAAGGAAGGGTTCCGCACCGCAACAGCGGCCACGGGAACCGAAGGGCTGAAATGCGCCAGAGAGGAGAAACCCGACCTGATCGTCCTCGACCTGATGCTGCCCGAAATCGACGGTCTGGAAGTCTGCAAACGCCTCCGGTCCGCTCCGGAAACCGCGATGCTGCCGATCATCATGCTGACCGCCAAGGCCGAAGAATCCGACACCGTCATCGGCCTCGAACTCGGCGCCGACGACTATGTGACGAAACCCTTCAGCCCGAAAGCGCTCGTCGCCCGGATCAAGGCCCTGTTCCGCCGTCTCGACCGCAGCCAGCAGGAGAACCAGACGATCTACCGCTACGGCCCGCTCACCATGGACCTGTCCCGCCACGAGGTGACGATCCAGGGCAAGGACGTGCCGCTGACCGCCAAGGAATTCGGCCTGCTGGAGCATCTCCTGCGCAATCCCGGCCGGGTGCTGACCAGGGAGATTCTTCTGAACACGGTCTGGGGCTACGACTACTTCGGCACCACGAGAACCGTCGACGTGCACATCCGCCGGCTGAAGCAGAAAATCCCTCTGCTCGACGAGGCGATCCTCTCCGTCAAATCGCTCGGCTACAAGTTGAAGGACGCAACGGGTGGGGCATGAGAGGGAACCCGGGGAGTCGTCTCGAGACGCAGGCGTTCGCCCTGCACCCCTCGCCAACGATATGACCCTCTCGATCCGCTGGAAAGTCGCGCTCGCCACGCTCTTCGCCCTGCTCTGCGGGTTCGCGGTCGCCGGCGTCCTTGCCGCCCGCTCGCTGGAAGAACAGGAACTGGCCCAATCGGGCCAGGCGCTCGAGGTCACCGCCGGCCTCATCGCGTTCGATCTGCGTCCGCTCCTGGCCGCTTCGCCCTCCCTGCCGCCTACGACGGAGCTCCAGACCACGGTTCGCGAATTGAGCCGGCGCGCCCTCGCGCGCGTCACGCTGGTGGATGCCGCCGGGCTGGTGCTGGCCGACAGCGCGGTCCCGGACCGCGATCTGGCCTCCGTCGAGAACCATCGCACGCGTCCGGAAATCCAACAGGCGGTGGCCACCGGCTCCGGCACCGATCTGCGGGCCAGCCAAACGACCGGCGAACGGACGCTGTACCGGGCCATCCGTCTCACCGAGTCCGGCCACACGGCCTCCTCGCCGATTTATTTGCGCCTGGGGCTGCCCATGACGAGACTTGACGAAGAGCTCGCCATCCTCAAACGCAATCTGACGCTCGCCTTCGGCAGCGCGTTTCTGATCGCGGTCGGTCTCAGCATCTGGCTGACCAAGAGCCTGACGAAGCCGATTCTCGACATGGCGGCGGCCGCGCGCCAACTCGCCTCAGGCGACCGTACGGTGCACATCCGGACATCCTCCCGCGACGAAGTCGGCCTCCTCGCCGACACTCTCAACCGCATGACCGACGAGTTGAAATCCAAGATCGATGAGCTCTCCGAGGACCGCTCCCAGTTGCTGGCCATGCTGACCTCGATGGTCGAAGGCGTGATGGTGCTGGACTACCGGGGCTACGTGCTTCAGGTAAATCCGGCGCTGGAGCGGATGTTCGGCGTGACCAGAGCCGAGGCGCGCGGGCGCCAGTTCGCCGAAGTCTTCGGCCACCCGGAATTGAACATCCTCGTCTCGACCGTCCTGGAGACGAGGACGGGCCAGGAGGATGAAATCACCCTCGCGCCGAGCGGACGATGCCTTCACATCGAAGCCTCCGTGGCCGGCGGCCAGCAGGCGAACGAGGCCTGCGCCGTGCTCGTCTTCCACGACATCACCGAACTGCGGCGGCTGGAAAAAATCCGGAAGGACTTCGTCGCGAACGTCTCGCACGAGCTGAGGACCCCGCTGACCTCGATCAAGGGCTACGTCGAGGCGTTGCTGGACGGAGGAAAAGACGACCCGGACACGAGCGTGCGCTTTCTGGACATCATCCTGAAGCAAAGCGACCGGCTCAATCTGATTCTCGAAGACCTCCTCCAACTGTCGAAAATCGAGTCCGGCCAAGTGCAATTCAAACGCGAGCCCCTGCACATCGGCTCGGTCGTCGAGCGGACCCTGGCGATGATCAAGCCCCTCGCCGACAAGAAGCACCACCGGCTGAACTCCCAGGTCGCCGCCGATCTGCCGCTCATCACGGGCGATCAGGAACGGCTGGTCCAGGTCCTGGCCAATCTGGTGGACAACGCGATCAAGTACACCCCGGAGGGCGGGGAGATCACGGTGACGGCGCACCGCATCCCGGCGGCCACGGGCAGGCCCGGCCCGCCGTCGGACGGAATCGAGTTGAGCGTCGCCGACAGCGGCATCGGCATTCCCGAGCAGGACCGTCCCCGCGTGTTCGAGCGGTTCTATCGGGTGGACAAGGCCCGGTCGCGCGAGCTGGGCGGAACGGGATTGGGACTGGCGATCGTGAAGCACATCGTCGAAGGTCACGGAGGGCAGGTCTGGGTCGAAGCCAACAGGCCCACCGGCAGCCGCTTCGTCGTTCGACTGCCGGCCTGACCGCTGTCCGGCCCCGCTCAGACGAAGCGGGTCATGAGCAGATAAATCAGCATCGAGAGCAGCGCGGCCCCCGGCAGGGTAAACAGCCAGGCATAGAGAATTCTCCTCGTCACGCCCCACCGCACCGCCGACAGCCGTTTGATCGCGCCGACGCCCATCACGGACGAGGTGATCGTATGGGTCGTGCTCACGGGCAATCCGATGTGCGCCGTCACCATCAACACCGCGGCGGCGCCGGTTTCGGCGGCGAATCCGTGGACCGGCTCCAGCTTGACGATCCCCATCCCCAGCGTCCGCACGATCGACCAGCCTCCGACCGCCGTCCCCAACCCCATCGCCACCGCGCAGGCGCCGATGACCCAGGTCGGCACTTCCGCGGACGGGATCTGTCCCGCCGACAGCAGGGCCAGCGTGATGATTCCCATGGCTTTCTGCGCGTCGTTGGCCCCGTGACTGAAGGCCATGAAACAGGCGGAGATGAGCTGCAGCCGCTTGAAGAGGCGCGTCGCGACGGCGCGCGTAACGCGGAAGAACACCCAACTGATCAGCACCATGAAGGACAGCCCGATCGCAAATCCGAAGAACGGCGAGAGCACCATGGCTTCCAGCACCGAGCGAAGTCCGGTGAGCTTCACCGTCTGCCAGCCGCCGTGCGTGACCGCCGCCCCGACCAGCCCGCCGATGAGCGCATGCGACGAACTCGTCGGCAATCCGAGGAGCAGCGTGAACAGATTCCAGCAGATCGCCCCGGCCAGGGCCGCGGCCACCATCTGCTGCGTGACGGACGCCGGATCGACGATGCCCGATCCGACCATCTTCGCCACCGCGGTCGACATGAAGGCCCCGGCGACGTTCAAAAGGCCGGCCCCCATGACCGCGACGAACGGGCTGACCACGCGCGTCGAGACCACCGTCGCGATCGCGTTGGCACTGTCGTGCCACCCGTTCGAGAAATCGAACAGCAGGGCCAGCACGACGACGAGCAAGAGCATTCCGGTCAATTCAGGCATCATTTTAGGCTAGCGGCTGGAGGTGAAGGGCCAGTGGTACAAAGAGTCCCGGCAGGAGCAGGATGCATCTCTTATCCCGGGTCACCGCTTGCCCCTTGCCTCGTATCCTTTACCGGAACAGTGGTTAGTGGTGTTTCAACGCGATCCGTTCGAGAATGTTGGCGACGTCTTCGCAGCGGTCGGTTCCGGCTTCGAAGGCCTCGTAGATTTCCTTCCACTTGATGACGGCCATCGGGTCGGTTTCCTTTTCAAAGAGCGCGGAAATCGCATCGCGCGACACGCGGTCCGCCTCGTTCTCCAGACTGTTCACCTGCACGCTGCACTCCTTGATGTCGGGATGGGCCAGTCCCAGCCGGTCCACCCCGCAGCCGACCGCGACCGAGGCCTGATGCAGAATGTCCGCCAGTCTCACCGCCATCGGCGTCGGCTTCGTGACTTTATACAGCACGAACCGGTCTGCGATCGCCTCGGCCACGTCGAGAATGTCATCCAGGGCGCTGGCGAGATCGTGGATGTCCTCCCGGTCGATCGGCGTGATGAACGTCTGGTTCAGGCGGAGCGCAATGTCGTGCGTAATGCCGTCTCCGATGTGTTCCACGTCTTTGATGCGCTTGGCCTGCTCGACCGGAGACTCGAAATTCTCCATCATCTCCTTCAGGAGCCGGCTGCCTTCGATCATGTTGTGCGCGGCCTTCTTGAACAATTCAAAGAAGGCTTCTTCTCTGGGAATCAAACCGAACATCATCGCCGTGCTCCTCCGCGAGTGAAATGCTTCTTCATGCTCATAGTCGTGTTACAGGACGATGAAGTGCGTGTTACAGAACTGTAAACCTCTCTTCACCACCGGACCAGTCCGGTGGCCCAGGTCAATCCCCCGCCGAAGCTGCCGAGGCAGAGCACCTCATGCGGCCGGATTCTGCCCGCTCGCACGGCATGGTCCAGCGCGATCGGAAGCGACGCGGACGACGTATTGCCGAACCGCTCGATGACCGAGCAGATCCGGTCCGGCGGCACCTCCAGCCGCTTCGTGAGCTGGGCCAGGATGCGCCCGTTCGCCTGATGCAGGACCAGTTGCGCCACGTCCCGCATCTCCACCCCGAATTCTTTGAGCATCTCCCGGATCGCCCGCTCCAGCCGCCTCACGGCGAGACGAAACAGCGGCGCCCCCTGCATCCGCAGCGTATGATCTCCGGCGGTCACGGTCTCCGGACGGGCGGGTTGACGCGACCCTCCGGCCGCGACGCGGATCAGGTGATGCTGCGACCCGTCCGAACGGAGCCGGATGCCCAACAATCCCCGGCCGGGCTGCTCTGCGTCCCGTTCCCCCTGCACGACCACCGCGCCGGCGCCGTCCCCGAAGAGCAGCGCCGTATCGCCGTCCGCAGGGTTCAGCGAACGGGACTTCACCTCCGCGGCCACCACCAGACAGCGATCGATCTGGCCGCTGCGGATCATGGCATCGGCCATCGACAGCCCGTACAGAAATCCCGAGCAGGAGGCGGCCACGTCGAAGGCCGGCACGCTCGAACAACCCAGCTTCCGCTGGAGATGACAGGCCGTCGACGGGAAGGCCATGTCGGGAGAGGTCGTCGAAAGCACAATCGCCCCGACCGCGGCCGGGGAAAGCCCCGCCGCGTGAAGCGCCTGCTGCGCGGCCCCAACCGCCAGGTCGGAGGAAGCTTGCGCGGCATCGGCCCGGCGCCGTTCCTGAATCCCCGTGAGGCGGAACACCGTTTCCGGATCGATCCCTAAAGCGGAAGCCGCCTCATGGTTGGAGACGACCCGCTCCGGCAGATAGGACCCGGTTCCGATAATTCTCGTTCGTATCATTCCTGAAATGCCAAAGGGTTAGACTTTGCGGGCGGGATTATAGGTCCCGATGGCACAGGGGTCAACTCAACAAGGTCGAAACGTTGCATTCGGCCGGCTCTCCTGTTAGAAATAAACCATGTTTTCAATGACCGGCGGGCGGACCGCCAGCGGATTGGTGTGGCCAGGCACAGGCTATTCCTGGGGTTTAAGCCTCGCAGCGCTCTGCCTGCTGACGGCCTGTTCCAGCACGCCCAAGAACGCCGACCCCACCGCCAAGAAAGCTCTGAGCGGGACCGACGAATCGATCTTCCTCGGGGACACGATCGAAAAGAATTACGATCCGAACGTCATCATGAAGCGCGGCGAGGCCTTTTTCGAGAAAGAGGAGTACGCCGAAGCGATCGTGGAATACAACCACTTCCTCGATCTCCACCGCAACCATGTGCTCGCCCCCTATGCCGCCTTCCGGATCGGCGAGAGCCAGATGAAGAGGGCCAAGGGGATCGACCGCGATCCCGAGCCGGTGCAGAAAGCGATCGAGTCCTTCGAGCGGCTGCGGCGGGATTTTCCCGGGAGCCGGTACGACGGCCAGGCGGCGCAGAAGATCCAGGAATGCCACGATCTCATCGCGCAGATGCATCTCTTTGTGGGACAGTTCTACTATCGCAGAGAATCGTATCTGGCCGCGGCGCACCGCTTCGAGCAGATCATGAAATTGTATCCGGACAAGTCCGTCGCCCCCGACGCCCTCTATTACCTGGCCCTCAGCTACCACGACCTCGGCGCGGACGATTGGGCCAGCGAGAAGTTGATCCTCCTGGCGGAAAAATACCCCAACAGCCTCCATTCGGACGACGGCGCGAAGCTCCTTGCCAAGATCGGCGGCTCGCAGCCTGCGACGGTACTGGCCAAGCAGCCGCAGGCCGCGCCGCCCGCGGACAGTGCGCCCGCCTCCCCCCCGCAAGACCAGTCCGGTTTCGGCAACGGATTCGCCCCCTCGGCGTCCGCCGGCTCGATCCGGATTCCCTCCGCCGGCGCATTCGGCCAGGGATTCGTCAGCTGCCGCCTCGGCGCCTGGTGCTAGCCGCTAAACTGAAGCCATCAGCACGCCTCCGATCCTTAATTGGCTTGAGAATGCTGACGACGAGCGGCGCAACACCAACAACTTGTTCGAGATCAGTGCACAGAATTGGCTTTGGGGGAAAAGTTAGGGATTCGGCGAGATGTCCGGCTCTTGAGCTGAAGGCTGACCGCTGATTGCTGACGGCTGCTTACTGACCCAGATACCAGCCGATGCCGTACCGTTCCAGAAAGCTCGTGATCATCGTCAGCGAATTCGCGTAGATCATCACGCCGACGATCACGAGCAGCACGCCGCTGACGGTCGAGACGCCCCACAAATACGCCCGCGCCTGCTTGAAGTACGCGAGGAAGCGATCCACGCCCAGCGCGGTGAGAAACAGCGGCAGCCCCAGTCCCAACGAGTAGCTGGTCAGCAGCAGCACCCCGTTCAGCAGCGAGTCGGTCGTGCTGGCGTAGAGCAAAATGGTCCCGAGCACGGGCCCGACGCAGGGCGTCCAACCGGCGGCGAAGGCGATACCGATGAGAAACGACCCCAGATAGCCGACCGGCCGGTTGCGGAACTGAAACCGGTGTTCCATCTGCAGGAAATTGATGTTCAGAATACCGAGGAGATACAGGCCGAAGATGACGATCAGCACGCCGCCGATGCGCCGGATATGGTCCTGATACGTGATCAGCATCTGACCGACGAAACTGGCGGAGGCGCCGAAGGCGATGAAGACCACCGAGAAACCCGCGATGAACAACAGGGCGTTCACCACGATCGCCGCCTTGAACTTCGACCGCGCGTTCGCATCGGTCAGCTGCTCGATGGACAAACCGGTGATGTAGGAGATATAGGACGGCACAAGCGGCAGCACGCAGGGCGAGACGAACGAGAGCAGCCCCGCGGAAAAGGCGGCGATCAACGAAATCTGCGTGATCGATTGCGACACGGATCGGCCTGGCTACGATTTCATCAACAGTTTGATCAACTGATGCGCCTCGGGCGCTTCCCAGTCGCGGGCGCCGAAGATCTGCTGCCGCACGATGCCCTGCCGGTCGACCATGAACGTCATCGGCAGCGTCCGCGCGCCGTAGGTCAATCCGACGCGAAAATCCGCGTCATGGAGAATCGGGAACGTCAGATGGTTCTCTTCCTGAAACGGCCTGGTCACCGCCGCGCCCTGCGCGTCGGTCGACACCGCGAGAATTTCGAAGTCCTTCCTCGGATACGCGCGATACAGCCGCTCCATCGCCGGCATCTCGATGCGGCAGGGCCCGCACCAGGTCGCCCAGAAATTCAGCAGCACGACCTTCCCGCGCAGATCCGACAGCGACACCAGCTGCCCGTTCATGTCCCGCAGCTGGAAGTTCGGAGCCTCTTCGCCGGGCTTGACGACGCCGCGCTTGGCCACGGGACCCGCCGGGCGGGTATCCGCCGTCGCGGCCTGCGCCAAGGGCGCCGCGCACGGCATCACCACCGAAAGCATCGCTCCGATCACGACCGCCCGCGTCATCCCCGCCTCCCGACCGCCTCCCGCGCGGCGTCGCCCGCCGCCTTCGGCGTCACATTGAGCAGCTTCGTGAGGACCTGCAGGCTGTCGAGTCTGGTCCAGTCGCGCGGCCCGATGACGATCTCGCGGATGATCCCCTCCTGATCGATGATGAACGTTTCGGGGACTCCCATCCGCTTATAGGGCTTGTCGGTCTGTCCCCAGGAATCGATCAACACCGGAAACGTCAGGTTCATCCCTTTGACGAACGGCGGAATGTCCTTCGTCGTCGTGACCCGGTCGATGCTGACGGCCAGAATCACGAGGCCGTCTTTTTCGAAGTTCTTGTTCAGGATCTCCATCGACGGCATTTCCTCGCGGCACGGCTTGCACCAGGTCGCCCAGAAATTCAGGAAGACGACTTTGCCGCGAAAATCGGAGAGCCGATAGGGTTTGTCGTTGAGGTCCGACAGGAAGAAATCCGGGGCCGGTTTCCCGACCGCCAGGGGCTCGTACTTGGCGCTTTGGAGCCAGACGATGCTGAAGACGCCGGCAAGAATGATCGCGGCGGCGATCAGAATCAGCAGACGAGACCCGCCGCGGGGAGAAGCCTGAGCCGAGCCTGAGGGGATCGCCTGTTCAGCCATGGTGACCTGAATGGATCACGGTCACACGCCCTACGCGTAGGCGTGGAGACCCGACAACAGGAAGTTGACGCCCCAGAAACAGAAGATCACCATCAGAAAGCCGAAGACCGCGTAGATCGCCGCCCGCCGGCCCTCCCAGCCTCTGGTCATGCGCGCATGAATGTAGGCGCCATAGATCAGCCAGACGATCAGCGACCAGGTTTCCTTGGGGTCCCAGCTCCAGTAGCCGCCCCAGGCATAGTTGGCCCACATGGCGCCGAGAATGAT
>DIHJ01000038.1:2150-5255 GCA_002420105.1 Nitrospira sp. UBA5699 | reverse complement strand
TGAATGTAGATCCAATAGCTGTTCAGGGCCGGGACGAGCGGCTCGGCCGTCTGGTACCGGTACGGCAGCAGCGACGCCGCGCCCATCGCGATGAACCCGATCCCCACGACGAAAGCCCCGATGGCCTTGATCTTGTAGCGGAACTCGAGCAGCACATAGCCCAGAATAATGGCCCAGGACACGTAGGCCATCGCCTCGAACTGGTTCGACCAGGGCGCGAAGGTGCCGGAATGCTGGAGCCGTTCGAAGGCGCGCGTGAAGAGCGCGGCCGTATTCACCATCCAGCCGAACACCGTGACCAGCGTCGCGACCTGCCCCAGTTGGGTGGCCCAGGCCCCGTCGCGTTCGTCGAAGTTGTCGGCGGGATGTCCCGCCGCGGCCAGCGTCATCGAAGGCCGGCGCGCAAACAGATAGGCGATGTACAGAGTCAGGGAGGCCAGATACAGCCAGAAGGTCATGTCGAAGAGAAAGAGTGAACGGGCCATCGTCGTATCCTCCGTCGGTCAAATCGGGGCAGGCAGCACCCGCCTCATCATACCCAACCAGGGTACGGTTTGACCACTATGCCGCTCAGGCAGAGAACGTGCGTATCTTTTCCGTAAGCTTCCGGAATTCCTTCTGAAAATCGATCTGGCTCTTGTGGGTCGTTCCGCCGATGTGCACCGTGACGCCCTCTCCGCCCGGGACGATCTTGGTCCACAGGCGGCGGTGATAGATGAACGACGAGAGGGTAATCCCCACGACGATCATGGTCGAGCCGAGCCAGACGATGTTGATCCCGGGATTCTTCGCAATCTGCAACCCGGTGTACTTCCTCGGCTTATAGCCGATCAGTTCGAACTGGTATTTCGAATCCTTGACATCGAACAGGTCGGGGAACTGATAGAAAATCCAGGGCGTCGCCTGCACCGTGCTGCGCTCGTTCACCGTGAGCTTCACGGCCGGATTGGCGTGTTCGATCGTCTTGGAATAGACCTTCTTCTCGGTCGAATTGAACGCGAAATCCGCGACGAAGTCGGTCACCGCCAGTTTGAGGTCCAGGTCCGACAGGGTCTGCTCTTTCTGCCATTCCAGATCGATCGTTTTGAGGACCTTGTCCGTCTCCTTGTCCTTGATGTTCACCCGCGCCACCTCGACCTGATCCCAGGCGTCGCCGTAGCTGGATTGATAGAACCAGATGCCCTTGTAGACGAGCGGGTCGTTGACCGTGATGGTCTTCGTCAGCTTCGGCGCCCCGCCCTCCACCACCGTCAGCGTGCTGTTGTAGGACTTGACCGAGCCGTTCTCGTGGTAATCGATCCAGAACTTGTCCACCTTCAGATCGAAGTTGCCCCGGGGAATGTGGTAGGTCTGGCCTTCCAGGCAGACCCCGAATTCCGAGAACCCGTAATAACTTCCCAGCAATCCGCCGAGCACGATCACCGTCGCGCTCAGGTGCGCCATGTGCGCGCCGACGCGGCCCATTACACCCTTCGTCGCATAGAGGGTGACTTCCTCGGCCTCGTTCTTGGCCAGCACCCGGTAGCCCTTTTCGATGAAGTGCTGCGCCAGCTGCTGCGCGATCGATTCCTTCGTTCCCGGCACCGTCACTTCCGCCTGCTGCTTCATCCCCTTGATGAAGGCCATCGACACGCTGACCTTGTCCTGTTTCATCGAGCGCCAGACGCCCGGAAACCGTTTGTAGAAACAGGTCAGCGAGTTGACGCAGAGCAGCCCCAGAAGGCTGGTGAACCACCAGGTGTGATAGACGTCGGTGAAACCCAGCCGGAGAAACCAGCGATAGGCATTTTCGCCATATTCCTGGATGTAGGTTTCGGGCCGCTCCCCCTGCTGAATGACCGTCCCGATCGTCGCCGTGACGGCGATGAACAGGAAAAGAAACATCGCCAGCTTGATCGAAGCGAAAAACTCGACCAGTTCGCGGGAGAATTCCTCCCAGCCCAGACCCGGAGCCTTGGGGGTGTCCTGAGGGGGAAGCGTTTCGGGCTGACCGTTCATCGTCAAGCAGGTGCTTTCGTTAACACCAGACACACAACCCTTACGGCCCGGGAGACGCGGCAGATTGGGCGAGGGACGTTCGTGCCCTGGCAGGCGGTCCCTTCCGGACAGCGTCGGAACCCTGTCGCAGAACAGGGAGGGATTTCTTCAAAATCACGGCATCTTACAAGCGCCCGAAAAGGACTGTCAAGCAAGCCCCCGCGCGGGCTCTTCGCCGCAGGCCTCCGAACAGAACTAATGGACATATCGGGTCATTTTCGGTATCATCGCTCCCATTCTGCAGGTCGTGACCTCCGTCTCACACAGGGCCATCCATCCCTTCTGAGATCGAGCGACTATTGTTCATCGAACCTTGAGGAGTCTCATGAGAAACAACTACCTCTTCACGTCCGAGTCCGTCACCGAGGGCCATCCGGACAAGATTGCCGATCAGATCTCCGACGGCATCCTGGACGCCATCATTGCCCAGGACAAATTCTCGCGGGTGGCATGCGAAACGATTCTGACCACCGGCATCGCGTTCGTCGCCGGTGAAATCTCCACGAAGGCCTATGTCGAAATCCCCGACATCATCCGCGACGTCATCAAGGACGTCGGTTACACCGACGCCTCCTGGGGATTCGACTACCATACCTGTTCGGTCCTGACCGCCATTCACCAGCAATCCAGCGACATCGCCATGGGCGTGGATTCCGGCGGGGCCGGCGACCAGGGGCTCATGTTCGGCTACGCCACGAACGAAACCTCGGAACTGATGCCGATGCCCATCGTGCTGGCGCACCGGCTCACGCGCCGCCTGGCCGAAGTGCGCAAGAAGAACATCCTTCCCTGGGTCCGCCCGGACGGGAAATCCCAGGTCACCGTGGAATACCGTAACGGCAAGCCGGTCCGCATCGACACCATCGTCGTGTCCACCCAGCACAGCCCGGACGTCACCAACAAGCAGATCGAGCGCGGCATCATGGAGAAGGTCATCAAGCCGGTCATGCCGAAAGGCCTCTACGATCCTGCCAGCGTGAAACACCACATCAATCCGACCGGCCGGTTCGTCGTCGGCGGCCCGATGGGCGACACCGGCCTCACGGGGCGCAAGATCATCGTCGACAC
>DIHJ01000038.1:0-2052 GCA_002420105.1 Nitrospira sp. UBA5699 | reverse complement strand
CTACATGGCGCGCTACATCGCCAAGAACATCGTGGCGGCGGGCCTCGCCGACAAATGCGAAGTGCAACTCGCCTACGCCATCGGCGTGGCCGATCCCGTCTCCGTGCTCGTCGATACGAAAAATACCGAGAAGGTGTCGGTCGACAACCTGGACAAACTCGTGCGCAAGCACTTCCCGATGACGCCCCGCGGCATCATCGAGCACCTCAAGCTCCGCCGGCCGATTTTCAGAAAGACCGCGGCCTACGGCCATTTCGGCCGGAACGAACCGGAGTTCACCTGGGAAAAGACCGACAAGGCCAAGGTCCTGCGCCGGGAAGCCGGACTGTAGTTCAAGCAGGCGAAGGCCAAGGTTAAGGTTTAGTAACTGAGGCTCAGGCGTAGGACCGGGGCTGGGTTGTTCGAACTCAGCCTCGGCCTTAACCTGAGCCTTCTTTTCGATGAGGAGGATTCCGTGGACTACGACGTGAGAGACATCAAACTGGCCGACCAGGGCAAACTCAAGATCGAATGGGCCGAAGCCACCATGCCGGTGTTGCGGCTGATCCGCAAACGGTTCAAACGGCAGCAGCCGCTCAAGGGCGTGCGGGTCACGGCCTGTCTCCACGTCACCACGGAAACCGCCAACCTGGCGATTACGCTCAAGGCGGGCGGCGCCGACGTGCGCCTCTGCGCCTCCAACCCGCTCAGCACCCAGGACGACGTGGCGGCCGCGCTGGTCCAGCACGAAGGGATTCCGACCTTCGCGATCAAGGGCGAAGACAACGCCACGTACTACCGTCACATCGAGTCCGCCATCGCCCACCGGCCGCATCTGTCGATGGACGACGGAGCCGATGTCGTCTCGCACCTGCACTCCAAGCGCAAGGACCTGTTGAAGAACGTCATCGGCGGCACGGAGGAAACGACCACCGGCGTCATCCGCCTGCGCAGCATGGCGGAAAAGAAGGTGCTCCGGTTCCCGGTCATCTCCGTGAACGACGCCGACACCAAGCACATGTTCGACAACCGGTACGGCACGGGCCAGTCCACGATGGACGGCATCGTGCGCGCCACCAACCGCCTGGTCTGCGGCTCGGTCGTCGTCGTCGTGGGCTACGGCTGGTGCGGACGCGGGATCGCGATGCGCGCGAAGGGCATGGGCGCCGACGTCATCGTCACCGAGATCGATCCATTGAAGGGCCTGGAAGCCGTCATGGACGGGTTCCGCGTGATGCCGATGGAACAGGCCGCCCCGATCGGAGACTTCTTCGTGACCGTCACCGGCAACATCCACGTGATCCGCGGGGAACATTTCGCCGTGATGAAGGACGGCGCCATCGTCTGCAACAGCGGCCACTTCAACGTGGAGTTGGACATCCCCGCGCTGGAGAAGCAGGCGAAGAAGCGGCGCATCGTCCGCACGGGCGTGGAGGAGTTTACGCTCAAGAAGAACGGCCATCGCGTGAGCCTCCTGGGCGAAGGCCGCCTGGTGAACCTCGCCACGGCGGAGGGCCATCCGTCCAGCGTCATGGACATGAGCTTCGCCAATCAAGCATTGGGAGCCGAGTACATCGTCAAGAACTACAAGATGCTGGAGAAGAAGGTGTACCCGGTGCCGCCGGCCATCGACAAGGAAATCGCGCGACTCAAGCTGGCGGGCATGGGCGTGGCGATCGACCAACTCACGGCGGAGCAGAAGAAGTATCTGGCGTCGTGGGAGATGGGGACATAGAAACGAGGCGTGGCGCGGGGCTCTCTGTGCTCGCGCATCGCGGCACGCAAAACCGATCAGATCCTTAAATAGCGGGCGGTGCTCGATGGACGGATGCACTCGAGAGCAACCCACACCACCCTCCGCAAGGATAGCGCAACAGAAGAAGGCCGCCTCAAATGAGGCGGCCTTCGGTTTTTCCGGGACAGCGCTCCCTTCTCGCTCCTGTCTCAACTGCAGAACGTCCGCAACCGACCAGCGTCTCGCTCAACTTTTCTACGGTCTTCGTCTGAACCACGCATGCGGTTCCGCACAGTCACGGGGCTTTCCACTGTCAGAAATTTTGACAGTCCGCGGAG
>DIHJ01000098.1:399-4864 GCA_002420105.1 Nitrospira sp. UBA5699 | reverse complement strand
CTAACTATTAAGTGAACCGCTGGGTCACCTAAACGGGGTAGCGGGATATCCCGTTCCAGCTCCTATGCTTCCCTGCTGGAAACATCCGCAATATCTGTGTCCTGTGTGCCTTTGTCAAGGTGCCAGCTACTGGGATAGACGGCGAAGCTCGGCGGTCTATCCAGATATTGTCCCGCGGTGTATCCAGGCATCAACGCCACCAAGGCGGCTGGTCGGAGGCGGTCATAACCGATCAGCCGGGCTCGCCACGCCACTTCCCCCTCTGTTGAGCACATGAGTATAGATCATCGTGGTGCTGACATCCTTGTGCCCGAGGAGTTCCTGGATCGTTCTGATGTCGTACCCGTCCTCAAGGAGATGGGTTCCGAACGAATGGCGGAACGTATGGCAGCTTGCGGGCTTGGCGAGCCCAGCTTTCACGACCGCCTCCTTCACCGCCTTCTGAAGAACGGACTCATGGAGGTGGTACCTCCACTTGAGGCCGGAACGGGGCTCGACGTACAGTTTCGAGGCCGGAAAGATCCAATACCAACCCCAGGCCTTCGCGGCGTTCGGGTATTTCCGGGCCAATGCGTTGGGCAGCGGAACTCCCGCGGAGCCGTTCTTGAGATCGGCCTCGTAGTCCTGCCTCACATGCTCCACGTACCGACGTAACGGCTCTTTCACGGCCGATGGGAGCATGGTCACTCGAATTTAAGGGGTCAGACCCTTTTGTTTATCCTTCTACGATGGCAGAATGCCGCTGTATCGGGAAAGATAGACGAGGTGTATCTCAGGGGGATAATGAGTCGTGATGAACGGGGCTCTGAGGAATTCGAGGCGAGGCTTAGCCTCTGGTATAGAAGGGGAGCGCCTGCACGGTCGCGTCGTATCGGGCGCCTTCCGCTTCGATCCTCAAGACCGTGCCTGCCGCGCTGAAGTCGCGCAACGGGAAGCCGAGCGCGATCACGGCATCGAGTTGCGGTGAGCGCGTCGCGCTGCTGATCCATCCGATTTCACGGTCTCCGCTGAAGAGTTTGGCTCCGCGGGGCGGGATCGTCGAGTCCTTCAGGAGCAATCCCACCAGTTTCCTTCGGACATTGCCGTACGTGTCCATCCGTGCCACGACTTCCTGTCCCGGATAGCACCCTTTGGTGAGGCTGAACGCTTTGCCTTCGAGGTTGGCTTCGGGGGGCACGATTTCCTCGTTCAAGTCCGGCCCGGCCTTCGGAATGCCGGCTTCGATGCGGAGCGCCTCGCGGGCCTGGCTGCCGACCGGTTTGATACCGTGCGGCGCCCCCGCCTCCATGAGCCGTTCCCATGCCGGGACGAGCCCGTCGGCCGGAATGAGGATCTCGATATCCTGTTCGCCGGTTTCTTCGGTTCGCATCACCATCGCGCCCTGTCCGCCGATGGTCGCGGGAACGAAGTTCACCGGTTTCAAATCCTCCACGTCCGTCCCGAACGCGGCTTTGACCACGAGCGCCGCTTTCGGACCGCTCACGAGCAGCAGCCCCCAACTCTCCGCGCAATTCTCCATTTTGGCTTTGGTGCCGTAGAGCAGGAATTTCCGGAGCGCGTTGTAGGTGGCGTCGCCGGTTTCCCCCGCGTCTTCCAGCATCACGGCGTCCGCCTGGACGTAGACCCGGAAGTAGGCCAGCATCTTGCCTTTGTGGCTGAGAAAGCCGGAGTAGCGGCCCTGGCCCGGCTGCAACGGCAGAATGTCGTTGCTGATGACGCTCTGGAGCCACTTCACGCGGTCGTCGCCGGTCACCCGCACCTTGCCGCGGTGCGAGAGATCGGCAAGACCCACCGAGTGGCGGACGGCGCGATGCTCGGCGACCGGATCGCCGTAGTGGGCGGGGACGGTCCAACCGGTGACGTCTTCGAAGGCGGCGCCCAGTCTTGCGTGATGGTCCTGCAACCGCGAGTGTTTCATCGTTCCTCTAGGTTTAGGGGCGCGAGGTTAGTGGTAAGGGGAAAGATCTTCTTTTCGGATCTCTAGCCCCTTGCCTCTTGTCCCGGGCCGATGAGTACTTCTTCGGTCAGCTCTCTCGTTCGCGACGAGAATTCATTGCGCGAGACGATCTTGGTCACGCCCAGGGCCTTGGCGCGGTTCCACGTCTCGACTTCTTCATGGTTGGCGAAGGCGAGGACGGGGATGCCCTTGAATCGCGGATCGGCCTTGAGCGTTTCCAGCGCCTGGAAGGCGTTCAACTTGTCGTCGTTCATGTTCAGAATGACGGCCGACGGGTTTGCCGCGGAGGCTTTCCCGGCGATATCTTCCTGCGACCGCGCCCGCTCGAGCTTGTATCCGTTAGGGAGCAAGGCATCGCGCACCTTGGTGTAGAAGAAGATATCGGTAATCGCGACGAGAACCGTTTTCTGCATGGAGTCGGTCATAGGCGATGGCTGACAAGGGTGCGCGTGAGCAGGCTGACAACCGGCCGCGAAAACACTCGTCTTGGACATGTCAGCATGTAATCGTGTCAGCCTTTGAGCTAGTTGAGTGAACTGATCAAACGGCCCAGCGACTTTTTCGCCAGCGCGTATTCCGGGTTGAGAGCCAGGGCCTGCTTGTACGAGGCGATCGCCTCGGTCCAGTTCCCCTTCTTTTCATAGATCCGCCCCAGATTCAAATGGGGAAATGCCGGACTTTCGTAGCGCCTGGCCTGCATGGCCTTTTGAAACCAGGGAATCGCCTCGTCGAGCTCGCCCTTTTCGATGAGATAGGCGCCGATGTCGTTGTAGGGGTTGCCGAAGTCGGGGTCGCGGTCGATCGCGCGATGGCATTCCTCGATCGCCTCGTTGAGCCGTCCCATGAAGCTGTAGGTCCAGCCGAGAAACGTGTGGGCTTCCGCGGTCGGATGGATGGCGAGCGAGCGCTTGTACAGCGCCACCGCTTCCTCCAGTTCGCCCTTCATCTGCAGCTCGTAGGCCTGTTGGAACAGGGCCCAGGCCTCGCGCTTGTCTTCTTCGCTGCCTTCGCCCTGAACTAAAAAATCTTGTACGTCCATGATCAGGCTGATGAAAAAGGCCCCCAGCGTCGTTCTCTGTCGTCCGAACTCCTCAACGTACTCAGACGTACGCCTCCGGGTTCGCACTCCCTGCGGCCTAGCTGGATGACCTGTTTGATCAGCCTGCAGGGATGCTGCCGATTCAGGAAACTACTCCTGCTTCAACTTCTTCTTGATCAGTTCCGCGCCATAGCGGCCGGAGAGCAGCATCGACCCGAAGGCCGGGCCCATGCGGGGTGTGCCGTGCACCGCGGCGACGGCCAATCCGATGACGAAGCAGTTCGGATAGACCTCGCCCGTATGGTCCATGATGTCCTCTTCCGACCGCGAGACCCACATGGCGCCGTTCCCGGGAACCTCCGTGTAGAGGCTGCGTTTGTGCAGGAGATTCACCACCACGGCGTCGTGGCCGGTGGCGTCGACGACGATCTTGCTTTCCAGCGCGATCGGATCGACGTGAATGATATCGTGGCCGGCCATCTCGGCCGTCGTGTTGTTGACCACCACCCCTTCGAGGTTGCCGTCCCGGCGAAGGATCAGATCCACGACGCGCGTCAGGTTCAGGACCCGCGCGCCGCCCCGATAGGCCGCGGCGATGAGCGCGCCGGTCGCGTGGGGCGGATCGACGATGTACATGCCGTCGCAATCCTTGACCTTCTTGCAGGGGACGCCGATCTCTTCGAGGATCTTGTGCGCGGGGGCGCAGATTGTCGCCTTGTTCATGAGGTAGCCGCCGTGCCAGAACCCGCCGCCGAGCGCCAGGCTCTGTTCGACGAGAACCGCGCGATAACCCATGTCCGCCAGATCGTGGGCGCAGATCAGGCCGGACGGCCCGGCGCCGACGATGATGACGTCGCTCTCGATGAGCTGATCGAATTCCTTATAATATTCCCGCGCGATCTGCCGCGTGATGTCTCGTTCGCGTAGTGGAGCCGGTTTCGGTTTGGGCATAAAAACTCCTTGGCGTTGGGCTAGAGGTACGCGGCTATGGGAAGAGATCCATTCCCACCGATAACCGTTCACCCCGTGCCGCTTGCCCTGCTTTATCGGTAGATTTCCGACCCGGATTTCTTGAACTCTTCCGCCTTTTCCTTCATGCCGATCTGGATCGCCTGCTGCTCGTTCACCTGTTTGCCGGCGGCGTAGTCGCGCACGTCCTGCGTGATTTTCATCGAGCAGAAGTGCGGGCCGCACATGCTGCAGAAGTGCGACACCTTGGCCGCGTTGTCCGGCAGCGTTTCGTCGTGGAACTGTTTCGCCGTATCGGGGTCGAGCGACAGGTGGAACTGGTCCTCCCAGCGGAACTCGAACCGCGCTTTCGACAGCGCGTTGTCCCGGATCTGCGCGCCCGGATGCCCCTTGGCCAGGTCCGCCGCGTGGGCCGCGATCTTGTAGGTGATGACGCCGGTCTTGACGTCTTCGCGGTCCGGCAGCCCGAGATGCTCTTTCGGCGTGACGTAGCAGAGCAT
>DIHJ01000098.1:0-194 GCA_002420105.1 Nitrospira sp. UBA5699 | reverse complement strand
GGCCCGAGCGTGTAGAACGGCGCCTCGTGGCATTCCTTGAGCTGCTTCTCCATGTTGACCTGGATCATGTGCATGGGCACGTGACCGGGCCCTTCGATCATGACCTGGACGTCGTGCTTCCAGGCGATCTTGGTCAACTCGCCCAGCGTTTCCAGTTCGGCGAACTGGCCTTCGTCGTTGGCGTCGGCGATCGA
>DIHJ01000055.1:3853-4719 GCA_002420105.1 Nitrospira sp. UBA5699 | reverse complement strand
GATAAGCCGATGCGCGGGCATGGACTCATGCAGACGATCGCCCGGGTCAATCGGGTGTTTAAGGACAAGCCTGGTGGGTTGGTCGTCGACTACCTCGGCCTGGCCGATGAACTGAAGCAGGCCCTCGCCACCTACACGGAAAGCGGCGGGACGGGAAAGACGGCGATTGATCAGGCGGAAGCCGTGGCCGTGATGCTGGAAAAGTATGAAGTCTGCCGAGGGCTCTTTCACGGCTTTGATTGCTCGGCTTGGATGACGGGAACGCCCCAAGAACGCCTGTCGGTCTTGCCTGCTGCCCAGGAGCATATTTTGTCCCATGAAGATGGGAAACCTCGGCTGCTCCGTGCAGTGACAGATCTCTCACAAGCTTTCGCCCTGGCCGTCCCGCATGAGGAGACCTTCCGCATTCGAGATGACGTCGGCTTTTATCAGGCGGTGCGGGCGGTCTTAGCCAAGAACATTCCATCCGAGCACAAAACCGACGAAGAATTGGATCATGCCATCCGCCAAATCATTTCCAAGGCGGTGGTCTCGGATGCAATCATCGATATCTTCGCTGCCGCTGGTCTCAAGAAGCCGGACTTATCGATTCTTTCCGATGAGTTTCTCGCCGAAGTGCGCGGGATGCCACAGAGGAACTTGGCCGTAGAACTCTTGCGGAAGTTGCTGGCTGGGGAAATCAAGGTGCGGTCCCGGAAGAACGTCGTGCAGGCGAAGTCCTTTGCGGAGATGTTGGAACAGGCGGTGCGGAAGTATCAGAACCGGGCAATTGAGGCGGCACAAGTAATCGAGGAAATGATCGGGCTGGCCAAGGACATGCGCCGGGCCCATGAACGAGGGGAGCGGCTCGGGCTGACCGAAGAAGA
>DIHJ01000055.1:0-3615 GCA_002420105.1 Nitrospira sp. UBA5699 | reverse complement strand
AAGCAAGAGAAGGCGACGCAGACGGTGTTAGAACAAGCGGAGGTCCTCTGTGACGAATGGGTGGCATAGGGGTCTCGCTTCTTAGGGTGAGGGTTGATTAATGGGCGGATAAAACAAAGGGGTCAAGAGTCTCTTCTTGAAGAATCGGGACAGGCTGGACCCCTTGGTGGTGACCGGACGGTTCAACGTGACAACCGCCGATGAGAAGACGGTGTCGAATTTGCGGTGCTGCGCGTGGGAGATCAACGACGATCACGTGACCTCTTTCGAGCCTATCCATTAAACGTCGATCGCGTGTGAGCGGCGAGAGCCGTGAGCGTCAGGGGAGAACCGATGAAGAAACCGGCGAAGGAGCGAAGAAAGAAGATCGGGACGACCCGCTTCGAGGTGAACATGGACGTGCAAATCTCCGGTTTGAACCCTCAAGGAATGGCGTTTGAAGGAATCGGGGTCGTCCGGAATTTGTCGATACGCGGTGCGTTGATTGAGACCTACGCCCCCGTGACGACGGACGACCGGCTGAAATTGTTCGTGACGCTCCCCAACCAGGCCGAGCTCCTGGAAATACCGGCCGTCGCCGTTCGGTGGGTCCGAGGGCAGCAAGCGGGTGTGGAGTTTCTCAAGCTGCCTGCCACAACATCTCTGAAACTCATGACGTATCTGGCCGGCATTCATAATGAGGCTCGGGCTGGTCGGTCGGATACTCCCTCCACCGAACCTCTCTAAGGACAGGGAAAGGGGTCGTGACCCCGAACTGGGCCCCCGATGCAGGGGGCCCGAAGAATCGTCGTCGCTCGGGTCCCGGGGGAACGGGAGAGGGGAAAGTCTTCAGCCGCTTCGGGCGACGATCACACCGGCGACAACACCGGCCCGGTCGACACCGGATCATCACTCACCTCAGTTCGTCCAGCAGCTCTTTCAACACCACGGCCTGGTTGTGTTCCTCATCGGCTGCGCCGTAGAGGAGCGTGACGGTCTTCCGACGAGACAGCCGGGCGAGGTCTTTCAGCGCAGAGAGCTGGTCCGAATCCGTGAGCTCCGCGCGGTAGCGCTGACGAAACCCGATCCACTTGGCGGGGTCATGTCCGAACCACTTCCGCAGCGGGGCGCTCGGCGCGAACTCTTTCCGCCAGGCGTCGAGGCGCGCCCCTGTCTTGGCGACGCCTCTGGGCCACAGCCGGTCAACCAGGATGCGGATCCCGTCGCGCGGGCTCGGCTCGCTGTACACTCGTTTAATCCGTATCATGGCCTGCGTCCTGTTTGATCAATGAGCGATGCGAACCGGTTCCTTCTCCCCCAGCTCCCGACGGCGCCTCCCATTGAGACCGGTCGAACGAACGGAGGAGCGCCGTCCCGCTGACGTCCACTTCATGCAAGGACAGGAAAAGAGGACCGGCTACTTACTCGGAGGCCAACGCCCTCCGAGTGGTGTTCTCTCGAGATGATGAGTGGGCTGTCTTCTGCTTGTCGCGTCTGCTTCGCGAGAATAGGTCGCCGTCACGTACGGCTAGGCTGCTGTCCTCTTCACCCGTAGCTCCGCACGGTATCCTGTGGCGGCAAGGACCCGGATCAGGACGTCGGTCGATACGCCTTGAGTATTCCCGTTGGCTATGGCGGTCACTCTGGTTCTCGACGTGCCTGCGCGCTTCGCGATGTCCGCATGTGTGAGCCGTCCCGATTGAATGATTGTGGCGAGCGAAACGGTGAGGTCCGAGCGAAAGTCCATCTCAGCTGCATCGGCCATCGACAGGCCCAAGGCGCGGCCGAGGTCTTTGGCGGCTCTAACAGACACCAGCTTGCGTGCTTTAGATGTTCTCATGCAGCACCTCTTTCAGTCGTTGTTTTCCAAGGGCAATTTCCCGCTTCGGCGTCTTCTGCGACTGCTTCCGAAAGGCGTGAAACACCAAGATCGCCTCCGCCAGTTTCACGAAGTAAAACACTCGGACGGCGGTAGTTTGGCCCGTCACCCTGAGTTCATGTGCCCCCGATGCCAAGTCAGACATCGGTCTACTGAGCGGCATGCCCGGATGTAGGCCCTTTTTCAGATCGCGGAGTGCTTCGCCGATCACCCGGCGGATGGCCGGATCTTACGCGCGAATGAACTCCAGCGTCTTGGGGTGAAATATGATCGACTTCACGATGAGAGTATGTCCTAAATCTGAGACATGCGCAAGAGCGCTTCACGAGTGACCTTCCTTGTCACGCCCTCCTGCTAGCTTGTTGCGATCGATATGGGAATCTCTTGGCCGGCGGTGATCTAACGGACGACTGGGATATATGAGGTCAGGCCCTGTAATCGAACATTGTGATGAGTACACTCCCGCGCCATGGCCCGTCCGCTTCGCATCGAGTTCCCGGCGCCTGGTACCACGTCACGAGCCGGGACAATCGCCGGCAGCAGATCGGAAAGGATGAGCAGGGCATACCCTTGCTCGGTCGATCGGTGGTCGGAGCCACCGTATTATGGGGTGCCAGCGGATTTCCGTGGCATAGTGTTCTTCGGGATGCAAGTGCGGTATCATGCGGTCACGTGAGGTCGGTTATGGATGAACAAATGCTTCTCAAGCGAATTACGGTGAACCCGAAGATTTTTGGCGGGAAGCCGATCGTTCGAGGTCGCCGGTTGGCCGTGGAGCATGTGCTTGGGATGCTGGCTGCCGGTGACACTCCCGATACCATCCTTCGTGGCTACCCATGGCTGGAGCCGGAGGACATCCAGGCCTGCCTCGCATATGCCCATCGGCTCGTCGGCCATGAGCGGATTGATCCGCTCCCTCTCGAATCGGCTTCGTGAAACTCCTCCTCGATACGTGCGTATGGGGTGGCGCGCGGGAGGCACTCGCCGCCGCCGGACATGACGTCATCTGGTCAGGCGCCTGGGATGTTGATCCGGGCGATGACGAAATTCTTGCCCGCGCCCACCGGGAAGGCCGGGTGCTCGTTACCCTTGATAAGGATTTTGGGGAACTCGCCATCGTCCGAGGCCAAGCGCATTCGGGAATCGTCCGTCTGGTCAATTGGTCGGCTCTCCAGCAAGCCGCAATCTGTTTGACCGTGCTCACTCGCTATGGCCATGAACTTCAGACCGGCGCGATCGTGACAGCTGAGCCAGGACGCGTCCGCGTTCGCCCGGCCAATGCTGAACCTGAATCGCCGTAGAGAGGAAATTAACAGGTACCGGGAGTCGTTAGGCGCTCTTGGGGCCAACGCGAGATTCTCCCTCCTAAGTTCGCATGACCCGTCCGCTTCGCATCGAGTTCCCCGGCGCCTTGTACCGTTCGTTCGTGGACGAGGAGCGGGGCAGGCCGCGGCCGTGGGACCAGCTTACGGGGCAGATCTATCTCGGCTCGGACGAGTTTATCGGGCGGCACCAGTCCGATCGGGTGATCCGCGCCATTCCCCGACGGCAGATGCAGGCCCGTCGGCCGTCGTTGCAGACGTTGTTTGAGCGGAGACTCGAGCCCGGGCGACTCATCCACACGGCCCATCGGCGGTACGGCCATCGGCTGGCCGAGATTGCGGACCACTTGGGCGTGCATGCGGCCACGGTGAGCCGGCGTTTGAAGCAGGCCGAGCGAGACCGTGTATGAATGCTAGCCCGTATTATTCACGAGC
>DIHJ01000109.1:5336-16426 GCA_002420105.1 Nitrospira sp. UBA5699 | reverse complement strand
GGCGTTGGCGTTGCCGCTGTTGACGATAATGGCGCGTCCTGTCTGTTTTCGGAGATGGCGTCGATCCAGGAGGCCCGGAGCCGCAGCCACACGGTTTGTCGTGAAGACTCCAGCGATAGGGCCAGTGACATCCGAGACGCAGAGCGCGAGATCAAGAATGCCGGGCTTTTTGATGCCGCAATGGATGCCGGCTGCTTCAAAGCCTTGAGGAGCGGTGACGCCCAATGGAGCGGTATTCATGGCGGTAATCTCAGTGAAGGTTATTCTAGAAAGTGTGATGTCGAGATCTTTGTATCAAGGGTAACTGCCCGGTGCTGTGAGTCCGGTCTCCTCAGGGATCCCCATCATCAGATTCATGGCTTGAATCGCCTGACCGGCGGCACCTTTGACCAGATTATCGATGGCTGCGACGGTGACGACCCATCCGGCGCGCTGGTCGGCATAGACGCCGACATCGCAATAGTTCGAGCCCTTGATGTAACGGGGATTGGGCACGGTCTGCTCGGAGAATCTGACGAAGCGTTCGTTCGCGTAGAACGACTGGTAGAGTCGGCGGATCTCCGGGAGCGGCATCGGCGTCTTGAGCCGGCAATAGGCCGTGCTCAGGATGCCGCGGTTCATCGGGACCAGATGCGGCGTAAAAAGGACGGTCGAGGCGGCGGGATCCGCGGCGGCCGCGGGATTGCGGCGTTGAAGGAGCCCGCCGAATTCCTGCTCGATTTCCGGGATATGGCGGTGCTGGCCGATCTTATAGGGCTCCAGCGATTCGTGGGCCTCGGGGAAATGGTAGGGGAGCGCGGGACTGCGCCCGGCGCCGGAGATGCCCGATTTGGCGTCGATGACCACGGTCCCGGGCTGAACCAGATCATGGGCGAACAGCGGCGCCAACTGGAGGATCGCGGCGGTCGGATAGCATCCGGGGGAGGCCACCAGTCTGGCTTTCGCGATCGCCGCGCGGTGCAGTTCAGGGAGTCCGTAGACCGCGTCTTTCAAAAGGTGCGCGTGCGTGTGGGGCGTTTGATACCAGCGTTCGTAGGCCGCCGGATCTTTCAGCCGGTAATCCGCGCTCAAGTCGACGACGAACGTGCCCGTCTCCATGCAGGCCGCCACCGGAGCCAGCGATTTGGTGTGGGGAAGCGCGAGGAAGACCGCATCGGCCTCCCGGGCGATGGTTTCCGGCGCGAGCGCGTGAAACGTCAGCGACACCAGTCCGGCCAGACTCGGAAAGACGGCGGCGACGGGAATCCCGGCGGACTTTTCTGACGTGACCGCGACGAGCTCGAAGTGCGGATGCAGGGCGGCCAGGCGGACAAGTTCCGCTCCGGCATAGCCGCTGGCTCCTGCGATGGCGATGCGAATCCTTTTCATCGTGGTTCCCGAATCAAACGTCGTCCCCTTTTATATAGCTGCGGGCATAAAAAAAGGGAAGGCCTGGAGCCTTCCCTTTTCGTATTGCCGGCTCCGGGGCTTAGCGCTTCGAGTACTGAAACCGCTTTCTCGCGCCCTTCTGACCGTATTTCTTGCGCTCCTTCACGCGGGAGTCCCGCGTCAGCAAGCCCTCTTTCTTAAGGGGCGTGCGGAGCGGCTGATTCATCGTGACCAGCGCCCGCGCGATGGCGTGCCGCAGGGCGCCGGCCTGGCCGGTCGGCCCGCCGCCGTGCACGGTGGCCTTGATCGAGTACTTGCCCGCCACGCCCGCGAGCTCGAGCGGGAGCTGGATGATCTGCCGCAGCGTCAGGCGGGGAAACGCCTGCTCGAGCGGTTTGTCGTTGATCGTGATATCGCCCGCCGTGCCGGTGACCCAGGCCCTGGCGATCGCACACTTCCGTCGTCCGGTCGCATATTGAGTTGCCACTGCCATGCTACAACGCCTCCTTCTTCGGTCGTCTCGAATTTACAGGGTGATCGCTTCGGGGTTCTGGGCCTGATGGGGATGCGTCGGGCCCACGTACACGCGAAGTTTCTTGGCCATGTGGTTGCCGAGCGGGGTCTTGGGGAGCATGCCCTCAATGGCCTCGACCAACAATTTCGTCGGATCCTTGCGGAACACGTGTTTGGCGGTGGCGGTCTTCAATCCGCCGGGATAGCCGGAGTGGCTCCGGTACAGTTTCGTCTCCATCTTGTCGCCGGTCAATTGGATCTTCTCGGCGTTGACGATGACGACATGATCGCCCATGTCCACGTTGGGGGTGAACGTCGGGCGGTGCTTGCCGCGCAGCATGCCCGCCACGCGCGCCGCGAGGCGTCCCAGGGTCTTGCCCTCGGCGTTCACCAGATACCACTTCTCTTGCACATCAGCCGGTTTCTGTAAGTAGGTCGACATCGTCTTTCTACGCTCCTTCACTCCGAATGGATCAAGATTCCCGTACTTCCTGCTGGTTGACGCTCTTGCTGTCCAGTTTGGCCAACCACGAGTCGAGGTTGGCGGTGCTGCGGCGACCGAGGACGTCCTGCGTGATATAAATTGGGGCATGCGTCCGCAGCGCCAGCGACATGGCGTCGCTCGGCCTGGCGTCGACCGTACGCTCCACGCCGTGATTTTCCAGATAGACCGTGGCGTAGTAGGTGCTGTTCTTGACGTCGCTGATCACCACGCGGCGGACGGTCACGCCCAGATGCTCGGTAAAACTCTTGATGAGGTCGTGGCTCATGGGACGCGGCGTCACCGTGGTGTCGAGCGCGAGCTTGATCGCATGGCCCTCCGCCGCGCCGACCCAGATGGGAAAAGAGTCCGGCCGGCCGTCCTGGCGGGCCAGGACCACGATCTTGGTGTCCGTGCTGGTCTCGTCGACCACGCGATCGACTTTGTATTCGACGAGCGCCTGATCCTGTGCGGAATGAGCCTGCCCTGCGTTGTCCATCGTCGTCATGAATCCAATTTGCCGAAATCTTCCGGCTTCAGATTTTCCAGCCACTGTTCGAGCTCTTCCGAGCTTTGCTTGTTGAGCACGGATTCCCGTGCAAACACCGGCGCGTTCGCGCGAAGGGCCAGGGCGATGGCGTCGCTGGGCCGCGCGTCGACGGTGTATTCCGAATCCTCGTAGGTGAGATGGATTTTCGCGTAATAGGTATTCTCGTTCAGATCTGTGATGACGACGCTGATGACCTTGGCGTCATACGCGTCCAGAATGGCTTTCATGAAATCGTGCGTCATCGGGCGCGGCGCGGCGACGTTTTCCAGGGCCATGCTGATGGCGCCGGCTTCCGTCTTGCCGACCCAGATCGGAAGCATTTCCGACCCGTCTTCGTCGCGCAACACCACGATGTAGGCGTTGTTGTAGGGGTCGAACATCAACCCCTTCAGGTGCATCTGCGTAATCACGGCAAACCAAGCTCCTCTTCCGGTAGACGGAATCGAGTTTCGAAATGAACAGGAAGAGCGCAATCTAGCATTTCTGAAACGGGCCTGTCAACGAAGCCTGCGAGATCGCAGGAGAAATACCGAATCGTTCGGACAGGGAGCGATGGAAAATGCGGAATGGCGCCGGCTCAGGCCTGGGGACGATAATTCTGGTCCAGTTTCGACGTGTCGGCCTGTGCACCGTCGAGCTTGAGGAATGCCTTCATCTGCTTCTTGACGAGCTCCCGTCCGCTCTCATCGCCAAGATTGATCTGGTATTCGTTGATAACCATGACCCGCATGGATTCCCATTTTTTCCAGCAGGGTTTGCAGACTTTCGATTTGATTTCGGCTTCCAGTTTTCCCATGAACAGGGGGTCGGTGATCGGTTCTCCCGCTTGCCCGCATGTGACGCACTGCACTTCGGCCATAGTATGCGACTCCTTCCGGTGAAAAAACCATGATTCGCAAGGGATTGTAGCATCGGGCTTCGTGGAAAGAAAAGAGGGGACCCTGATTGACCCTCCTGCGGCTTCGTGTTAAAAGTGGCGCCCTTTACATGGGCCGATGCGCAAGGCGCCCGGATGGCGGAACTGGCAGACGCGCCGGACTCAAAATCCGGTTCTCGCAAGAGAGTGGGAGTTCGACCCTCCCTCCGGGCACCAAAGTACAGCGGTTCATCCGAGCCGTTTCGGTATGAGAAACACCGGTCTTCCTTAATAAATTAATATAAATTAATCCCCCCTTGACATGTTTCCGGCAGTAGCCTATAGTCCGCCCCCTAGCATGATGAAAATACAACGCTTTCATGTGTCGAAGCTCGTCCCATCTTGTCGTCCGTCATTTACTTCATTCTCTAACTCACCAAGGAGGCAGCACATGCGTAACGTGTTGGCGCTAGGAGCGGCAGTTCTTCTTGTCGGCTCCGTCGGTGTGGCAGGGGCTCAAGAGCGTCTGCAATCCAATCAATCCGGTATGGGCGTGGGCACCGGCGTCGGAGACATCTCCGGATCGAGCACCCGCGTGAATACGTTTGATCGGACAAACTTCCTCGATCGGCTTTCGCAGCCGGAAACGATCTACGGCCGCGTGATCGGGCTCGACCTCCCCGGGAAGAAGATGCATCTGGAAGGCGGCGGCAGCTCTCATGACGAGGGCCGCGCGGGCGGCGGGGCGATGAACTACCGCACCGTGTACTTCGACGATCGGACCAATTACGACCAGATCCGGACCATCGAATCGGGCGACGATGTGACCATCCAGGCGATCGAAGAGACGACCGCCGCACAGCCGTTTGGAACTGGGAAAAAGATCGTGCGTGAAATCTCGGTGATTCGCGGCAATGAGAAGCTTGCCGGCTTCGGCGGACTCGGACAACGTCCGAATCCGATGACCGAGCGCGGTATTGAGACCTCCAGCGGCAGCACGACCGGCGGTGTGCCGGGCGGCGTGCTTCCCGGCAAGATCGACTCCGGCATTGTGAGCCCCGTGGGCGAATATACCGGTGCCGCTCCCTGCTGGCAGTGCGAACCGCAGCCGGGCTGGGGTAACAACGTCGGCAACAAGTCGGACTACGGCACGGACTACACCAAGCCGAATCTGGTGAAGGGGCTGAACTAAGCAGAGGCGAAGAACCTGTGCGGAGAAGGGGCGGCTGTAGAGGCCGCCCCTTTTTTTTGCCTCGACGGGCGGTTGCGGCCCGGGCCGCGCCCTGGTAGGATTTTTCCACCGAAAAGCCGTGACGGAACGATGATAGTCGAGTAAAGGAGTCCCCTGTGAGCGGTCAGGATCGTTCGGTGCAGCCCGACGCCGAATTGGATTTACGGGGCGTCATCTGTCCCTACAACTTCGTGAAGACGAAGTTGAAGCTGGAAATGATGGAGCAGGGGCAGATTCTCTCGGTGATGCTGGATGCGGGCGACCCGATCCGCAACGTTCCCCAAAGCGTCAGGAACGAGGGCCATACGGTTCTCTCGCAAGAGCCCGTTGACCAGTCCTATCGTGTCATCATCCGCCGCCGGAGCGACGAGTAGCCCGCCGCCTCGGTCGCGTTGACCTCTTCCATCTTCTCCGCTGCGGATTTCCCTGCATGACCAGCGTGATGTCCGCGTCCGGCGGGATGGAACGAATCCGGCCGAGCAAGGCCGCCGGGGTTCCCCGATAGAGCTGTTCCCGCCGCTTCGTCATGTCGACCGCCAAGGTCAGTCGTCCGGTCGCGCAGATTCGCGCGAGGCTGCGGAGGACGGACACCAGCGCGCGGGAAGAGACCGGGAAGACCATGGTTCCGGATTCCCGCTTGTAGGGGGCGAAAAACTTGTCCAGGCGGCGGCCGGTTGCCGGCAGGCGTCCCTCGAAGACGATGCGGTCTCCTGCATAGCCGGAGAGCGCGACGGCCGCGGTCAACGCCGACGGTCCCGGGATAACGCTCACGGGATAGCCTCGCTCGTGAGCCGCTGCGATCAGACGTTGGCCGGGATCATAGATGACGGGCATGCCGTTGTCCGACACCAGGGCGAGATCCCGTCCCCGGCCGAGGTAATGAAGCAGGACGGCGATGCGCTCCTCCAGGTTGTCCGGGCCGTAGCTGGTGATGGTGGCGGTGATGCCGTGGCGAGCCAGCAGAGTCTGTGTGGCGCGCGGCGATTCCGACGCGATGATCGAGACCCGCCGGAACGTCGCGAGGGCGCGAATCGTGACGTCCCCAGGAGACCCGATGGGCGTGCCGACGACGTAGAGCCTGCCGGGACGCCGGCGGCGATCGCCTGACTCCTGTCGATCACGATCCGTTTGTTGACTCCTTTGTCGCGCCATCGATATAATCTCTTTTTCAAGACCAGTCTAATTGTCCTGAAAAGTTCAGGGGATAGACCTCATGGCCGCAGTGTTTTTCATGATCACAATGGCGCTGTATTTTGCGGCCACGGTGTCGTTCCTTGCTCTCTTGCTCAGGCGTGCGGATGCGCTCTCGACCATCTCCCTGACGATGACGGCCGTCGGGTTTGCCACGCATACGATCGCGCTGGTGGCCCGTATGGTGGGGGCGACCGGCGCCTCGTCTCCGAGCATCCATGAGGCCCTGTCGTTCTTTTCCTGGATGCTGATCCTGGTTTTTCTCGCCGTCGAGTTCCGTCATCGGCTGCACGTGCTGGGGTCGTTTATCGTGCCGCTGGCCCTGGTGTCGCTCGTTTCGGCCGCCGCGCTGCCGGAAACGGTTCCCACGCTCCAACCGGTGTTCCGCACCCTGTGGGTCCACGTGACGCTCAGCATGCTGGGGACGGTCGGTTTTGCCATCGCCTTCGTGGCCGGAGTCATGTATCTGATTCAGGACAGACTTCTCAAGTCCAAACGGTTCAACGTCCTCTATTCCAAGCTGCCCGCACTGGATTTCCTCGACGATCTGAATCAGCAGTCGATCGTGCTCGGGTTTCCGCTCCTGACGCTCGGGATCATTACGGGGGCCATCTCCGCCGAATTCGCCCGCGGCGCCTACTTGAACTGGAACCCCGAGCAGACCTGGGCCCTCGTCACCTGGCTGTTCTACTTCGTGGTGCTCGTGGGGCGCCTGACGGTCGGCTGGCGCGCCAAGCGCGCGGCCTACCTGACGATCGTCGGATTCGCCTGCGTCATCCTGACCTTGGTCGGCGTCGCGGTGAAGACCTTCGGGTCGGTGTCCTGACATGCATATCGTTGTCGTCGGACTCAGCCATAAGACCGCGCCGGTGGAGATCCGGGAAAAGCTGGCGATTCCCGAAAGCCGGCTGGGGGAGGCCCTGACGCGGCTCTGCGCCTATCCGGGGGTGAAGGAAGGCCTGTTGCTCTCGACCTGCAACCGCGTCGAGGTCTACGCGGTTGTCGAGGATCTGGAGTCGGGCTACGGCCGGATCCAGGAATTTCTGGCCGACGCGCATATGTCGCTCTCATCGGAGCAGCTGACGCCGCATCTGTACTGGCAGACCGGCGATCGGGCCATTGCGCACCTGTTCCGCGTCGCGTCCAGCCTGGATTCGATGATCATCGGAGAGTCGCAGATTCTCGGGCAGCTGAAAGATGCGTTCGACATGGCGTTGACGCACAAGACGACGGGGCTGATCCTCAACAAGGTCGTCAAGAAGGCCATTTCCGTCGCCAAGCGGGTGCGCACCGATACGAGGATTGCGGAAACGGCGGTGTCGGTCAGTTATGCGGCGGTCGAGCTCGCCAAAAAGATCTTCTCCGACCTGAGCGACAAGACCGTGCTGCTGGTGGGAGCGGGAGAAATGGCGAAGCTGGCGGCGCGGCATTTCATCGCCAACGGCGTCCGGCACGTCCGCGTGACGACCAGGACGCCGCAGCATGCCGTGGAGCTGGCCGGCCGCTTCAACGGGACGCCCGTGGCGTTCGAACAGTTCCGGGAGGACATGGCCTCGGCCGACATCGTGCTGGTGTCGACCGGAGCCGCTCATTATCTGGTGAGCAGCGACGACGTTCAGCGGGCGGTGAAACAACGGATGAACCGGCCGATGTTTCTGATCGATATCTCGGTTCCGCGCAACATCGATCCGGCGGTGCGGCATGTCGACGACGCCTTCCTGTTCGACATCGACGATCTGAAATTCCGCGTCGAGCAGAATCGCGGCGAACGGCTGCAGGAAGCCGAGAAGGCCGAGCATATGGTGGTCGATGAAGTCGCCGTCGTCCGGCAATGGCTGCAGTCGCTGGAGGTGACGCCGACGATCGTGGCGCTCAGGAACCGTGCGGAGGACATCAAGCGCGCCGAGGTGGACAAGGCGCTGGGGCGCCTGGCGAATCTGTCGCCGCAGGAGCGGGCCCTGGTGGAGGGCATGGCGTCGTCCATCGTCAACAAGCTGATCCACAACACGATGGTGACGCTCAAGACCGAAGTGACGTCCGCGGACGGCGCGGCGTTCGTGGAGGCGGCCCGGCGATTCTTCAACCTGACCGACGCACCGCCGGCGACTCAGGCGGAGGACGTCGAGGCCGAGAGCGCGAGTCCGAGAACGGGCGTGAACAAGCCGGGGTGACGCCGGTACGAGGGGTGCGATGGCACTGGCCGCGAAAGGCCCGAAGCTCTTCACCTGTCCCCGGTGCCGGAAGGCCTATCTGGGACATGAAGCGTTGCCCGACTGCCCCGCCTGCGGGTTTGACTATCGGGTGCAAGGCGGATTCCGATGGGATGTGCTGGTCTATCTGTTGTCCATACTCGGATTGATGAGTTATTTCCTGGTGTCGTCCTCGTATCGCAGCCTGATTACGGAACCCGTCTCGAACGAGCGGGGAGTATCGGTGCGGATGGGCGGGGAGAAGCTTCCCGGAAGCCGGCAACCGCCGATTGTCTATCCGCCTGAACGCGACGCAGGGCGCTGAACGGAACGCATGGCACATGTGACGCAGACACGATCGACGTTGGTGCTCGGGACGCGCGGCAGCAAGCTGGCGGTGCATCAGAGCGAATGGGTTCAGGCCCGGCTGAAGGAACTGGTTCCGGACGTGACGGTCACGTTGCGGCGGATTCAGACCTCCGGGGACAAGATCCTCGACGTGCCCCTGGCGAAAATCGGCGGCAAGGGGTTGTTCGTCAAGGAGATCGAAGAGGCGCTGCTCTCCGGCGAGATCGATTTGGCCGTCCACAGCATGAAGGACGTGCCGACGGAATTGCCCGAGGGGCTGGATCTGCTCTGCGTGCCGTTCCGGGAGGATCCGCGGGACGCCCTGATCAGTCGCGACGGGCGCCCGTTCCGCGACCTGCCGCAGGGCGCGAAGGTCGGCACGAGCAGTCTGCGTCGCCAGGCGCAGCTCCTGCAGGCCAGGCCCGATCTCTCCATCGGCATGCTGCGCGGCAATCTCGATACGCGATTGAGGAAGTTGCGCGAAGGGCAGTTCGACGCGATCGTGCTTGCGGCCGCCGGGCTTCGGCGGCTGGGATGGGATCGCGAGATCACCGAGTATCTGGCGCCGGAGATCAGCCTGCCGGCGATCGGGCAGGGGGCCCTGGGGATCGAAGGCCGGAAGGACGATGCGTTCGTCCGCTCGCTCCTGAGCGGGCTCGAGCACGGTCCGACGAGGACGATGGTGCTGGCCGAGCGGGCTCTGCTCCATCGCCTGCAGGGAGGCTGCCAGGTGCCGATCGCCGCCTACGCGACGTTGTCGGGATCGGGCGTCACGCTGGAGGGGCTGGTCGCGAGCGTCGACGGGAAAGAGATCATTCGCGATCGGGTCCAGGGTACGGCGGCGGATCCGGAGTCGATGGGGATTCAACTGGCGGAACGGTTGCTCGCGCGCGGAGGCGACAGGATTCTCCGGGCGATTTACGGGACGGCGTCATGAACGTCGGCGGTCGGGGCAAAGTCTATCTCGTCGGTGCCGGTCCGGGAGACCCGGGTCTGCTGACGGTGAAAGGCAAGGCCTGTCTTGAGCAGGCCGATGTCGTCCTGTACGATTACCTCGCGAATCCCGCGTTGTTGCGGCATGCGCCGGACCGGGCGGAGCGGATCTACATCGGCCGCCGGGGACGCGGGCAGTACCAGGATCAAACGGACATCAATTGCCTGCTGGTCGAACGGGCGAAAGCCGGCCAGGTGGTGGTGCGTCTGAAGGGCGGCGATCCCTTCGTCTTCGGCCGCGGCGGGGAGGAGGCCGAAGCCGTGGCCGCCGCCGGGATCGATTTCGAAGTGGTGCCGGGTGTCACCGCCGCCGTGGCCGTGCCCGCCTACGCCGGCATTCCGGTGACGCACCGCACGTTGGCGTCGACCCTGACGATCGTGACCGGCCATGAGGATCCGTCCAAGCCGGGAACGGTTCTGGACTGGCCCAGGCTGGCCGGCGCGTCCGGCACCCTGGTCTTCATGATGGGCATGAAAACCCTGCCGACGATCGTCGCGCGGCTGCTGGCGGAGGGACGGTCTCCCGACACGCCGGCTGCGGCCATCCGTTGGGGAACGAGAGCGGAGCAACGGACGGTCGTCGGGACGCTGCGGGACATCGTCGCCAAGGCCGAGCAGGCGCGGTTCGAACCGCCGACCGTGATCGTCGTGGGCGAAGTGGTCAACTTACGGGAGCAGTTGAACTGGTTCGAGAAGCGGCCGCTCTTCGGCAGACGGATCGTGCTCACGCGCGCCCGGGAGCAGGCGGGGGAATTTTCCCGGTTGCTGGCGGCCTACGGGGCGGAGCCGATCGAAGCGCCGACGATCCGGATCGTGCCGCCTGCCGATTGGCAGGCGATCGATCAGGCCATCGGCCGGCTGGAGACCTATTCCTGGCTGATCTTCACCAGCGTGAACGGAGTGACCCCGTTCATGGAACGGCTCAGGTCCGCCGGCAAAGACTCCCGGTCGCTGGCCCATCTCCGGATCTGCGCGATCGGGCCGCGCACGGCCGACGAACTGGGGCCGTACGGGCTCAGGGCGGATATCGTGCCGTCGGAGTACCAGGCCGAGGGATTGCTGGCCGCGCTCGCCGGGCAGCATCTTCGCGGAGCGCGCGTGCTGATTCCGCGCGCGGAAGCGGCGCGGGAGATTCTGCCGGAGCAATTGCGCGGGATGGGCGCCGCGGTGGACGTGATTCCGGTCTACCGCACGGTCGTGCCGGCGGAGGACCTCGGTCGGCTGACGGAACAGATCGAAGCCGGCACGGTCGATGTGATCACGTTCACCAGTTCTTCCACGGTGCGGAATTTCGTCGAGATGGCGGGAGGGGCGGAACGGGCGCGCCGGCTGGCGGTCAAAACGGCGGTCGCCTGCATCGGGCCCGTCAC
>DIHJ01000109.1:0-5241 GCA_002420105.1 Nitrospira sp. UBA5699 | reverse complement strand
TTGGCCCGGGCCATCGTGCGGCATTTCAGCGAAGGGGCGCGGATCGAAGCAGCGGGGCTCGCGATAGGGTGAGGATGGCAGGCGTATTGTCGGATCAGCAAAGGGAGGTCTTTTCATGGTTCCAGTGAAATCATTTATGGTTCCGCGAGAGAAGTTCGTCACCGTCGAGCGCGATACCGACGCGCAAACCGCGGCCCGGATCATGCGCGACCGCGGCATCGGCAGTCTGTTCGTGACGAACGGCAAGGAAATCGTCGGGATTCTCACGGACACCGACATGGTCCGTCGGGTGGTGGCGGCCGGGGCGGATACGCACAAGACGACGGTGGAACAGATCATGTCGGCTCCGATCATGACCATCGAAGAGGGCAAGACCCTCCTGGATGCCAACGATCTCATGGCGCAAACGCACTTGCGGCATCTGGGCGTGGTCCGCGAGGGAAAACTGGTCGGGATGATTTCGGTCCGCGACCTGGTCGTGTTCCTGACCAATTTGCCGAGGAAGTGATCGAGATGGCATTCCCGATCCAGCGTTTACGGCGGCTCAGGCAGCAGGAGGCGCTTCGTCGCATGGTGCGCGAGACGACCCTGTCGCCGGCCGACCTCATCTATCCGATTTTCGTCGCCGAGGGCCGCGACCGGCGCGAGGAAATCGCCTCGATGCCCGGGCAGTTCAGGCTGTCGATCGATCTTCTGGTGAAGGAAGCGGGGGAGGCGGCCGGGCTGGGCATTCCCGCGATCATTCTGTTCGGCATTCCCGACCGCAAGGACGAGCGGGGCACCTCGGGGTTCGATCCGAACGGGATCGTGCAGCGCGCCGTCAGGGCGGTGAAGGATCATGTGCCCGGGCTCATGGTCATCACCGACGTCTGCATCGACGAATATACCAGTCACGGGCATTGCGGCATCGTGAAGGACGGCCGCATTCTGAACGATGAAACGCTGGAATGCCTTCGGGCGATGGCGCGCACCCATGCCCAGGCCGGCGCCGACGTGGTCGCGCCCTCGGACATGATGGACGGGCGTGTCGCGGCGATCAGAGCCGAACTCGACCGGGCGGGCTATCCGGAATTGCCGATCATGGCCTACGCCGCCAAGTTCGCCTCCTGCTTTTACGCGCCGTTTCGCGATGCCGCCGGGTCGTCTCCGCAGTTCGGCGACCGCCAGTCGTACCAGATGGATCCCGCCAACCGGCGGGAGGCGTTGCGCGAGATCGCATTGGAC
This sequence comes from Nitrospira sp. UBA5699, assembly GCA_002420105.1. GTDB lineage: Bacteria > Nitrospirota > Nitrospiria > Nitrospirales > Nitrospiraceae > Nitrospira_C. Next base: position 4,017 of record DIHJ01000109.1, on the reverse strand, counting down.
ATCGAGGAAGGCGCCGACATCGTGATGGTGAAGCCCGCGCTGCCGTATCTCGATGTGATCGCCGACGCGAGGCGGCAGACGTTGCTGCCGATCGCCGCCTATCAGGTCAGCGGCGAGTACAGCATGATCAAGGCCGCGGGCAAGGCCGGCTGGATCGACGAGCCGCGGGCGATTCTGGAATCGCTGCTGGCCGTCAAGCGGGCGGGAGCCGATCTCATCCTGACCTATTTCGCCAAAGACGCGGCGCGTCTCCTCCACTGACGATGCCATTCACGGTGACGCGGGGGCTCTCCGACGTCCGGCCACGACCCTACCCGGTCGTCACGATCGGGAATTTCGACGGCCATCATCGCGGTCACCGGGCGCTCCTGCAGACGGTGGTGGAGACGGCGCGAGCGGCGCAGGGCACGGCGATCGTCCTCACCTTCGATCCTCACCCGGTCAGGGTGCTGGCTCCTCACGTCGATCTCCGGTTTCTGACGAGTGCGGAAGAAAAGCTTGCGCGCTTTCGCGCCGCGGGGATCGACGAAGTCGTGTTTCTCGAATTCACGCCCGCCCTCGCGGCCATGACGCCCGAGCAGTTCGCGGACGGCGTGCTGCACCGGGGCCTCAACACCGCGGAAATTTTCGTCGGCGAGCATTTCGCCTTCGGCAAAGGGCGCGCCGGCCGGGTTGCCGATCTGGTGCGATTCGGCGCAATCTACGGGTTCAGCGTCCATCCGGTGGCTCCGGTGACGTTGGATGGCGGCGTCGTCAGTTCCACGAGAATCCGGCAGCTCATTCAAGCCGGACGGATGCCGGAGGCCGCCGCGCTGTTGGGCCGCGCCTACGGCATCGGCGGGACCGTCATGCCGGGACGCCAGCAGGGACAGGCGCTCGGCTGGCCGACGGCGAATCTTCCCGTTCCGGCGCAGCGGGTGATCCCGCCGGACGGGGTCTATGCGGCACGAGCGGACTGCGAATCGACGATCTATGATGCGATCGCCTACATCGGCACGCGGCCCACGTTCGGGACGGGGGAACGGTTGATCGAGGTGAATCTGTTGGATCAGCGGCGCGATTTGTACGGGACACACGTGTTCGTGGAATTCATCGAGCGGCTGCGGGGGGATTGCACGTTCGATTCGCCGGAGGAGTTGTCCGCGCAGATCGGTCGCGACGTCGATCGGGCGAGGATCAGCCTTCGGCGCCATTCACAAGGAGTGCCGTAGCGGTGCCTGCGCACACCGTCCGCCGAGCCGGGCCAGGGCTGCTCAACCGGATGGTCCGGACCGTCCGCCGGGAACGGCTGTTTGCTCCCGGTCAGCATCTGCTCGTCGCCCTCTCCGGCGGACCGGACTCCGTCGCGCTCCTCTCGCTGCTGGCCGCGCTGGCGCCGTCGTGGCGCCTCACGCTGACGGCCGTCCATTTCAACTATCGATTGCGCGGGAGCGAGTCTGACGGAGACGAGCGCTTCGTCTCCTCGTTCTGCCGGGAGCGGCGGATCCCGTTGATTGTGCAACGTCCCACGCTGATCAAGCGCCGCCGCGCGTCGTCGGTGCAGGCGCTGGCCCGCGAGGCCCGCTACGGGGCCATGAAGGCGGTGGCGCGCGAGGTCGGCGCCGATCGGATCGTGACGGGTCATACGGCGGACGATCAGGCCGAAACGGTCTTGATGTGGATGCTGCGCGGGACGGGCCTGACCGGACTGGCCGGGATGCCGTTCATTCGCGAAGACCTGATCGTACGACCGCTGCTGGAGACGACGCGCGAGGACATACTGGGGTATCTGACGCAGGAAGGGTTGACCTACCGTCAGGACAGCAGCAATCTGACGGGCCGCTACCGCCGGAACCAGATCAGGCGGGACCTGCTTCCGGTGATGGCCCGCATCGCGCCGGCGATCGTCACGTTGCTGGGGCGGCAGGCGGAGATGTTGCGCGAGGACGAACGGTATCTGGAGCAGGTCGTCGACGGGCTGTATCGCGCGTGCGTCGGCCTGGATGCCGGCGGCCGGCAGACATGTGACCGGCCGGCATTCGCGGCGCTGCCGGTGGCGCTGCAACGGCGGCTGGTGCGACGGATGCTCAGGGCGACCGACCCGGAAGGGCGCGCGCCGAGTCTCCGGGCCGTCGAGGACGTCAGGCGGAGATGTTCCGCGGGAGGCAGGGGCGGGAAGGTGGCGCTGCGTCAGGCGGAAGTCACCGGCGACCGGAACCGGATCACGGTCGCGCCGAGGTCCGGGCGGCGTTCGGCCGAGGCCGGTCCGCCGGAATCGTCCGAGACGGCGGCGGTGCCGGTTGCCGTTCCGTCATCGGTTTATTGGCCTGGAACCCATCAGAAAATTCATGTACAAGTGATGACGAGGGAGGCGGCCGAATCCCTGCTGAGGGCGCCGGCCGTGGATCGTGCCCTGTTCGATGCCGACCGGTTGTCGGCTCCCCTGATGCTGCGGAGCTGGCGGACCGGGGATCGGTTTTATCCCCGCGGGATGAAGGGGAAGAGCAAAAAGTTGCAGGACTTCTTCACGGATATCAAGGTGGGCCGGCAGGAACGGAAACGGATTCCGTTGCTGGTCGCGCCCGAAGGCGTGCTCTGGGTGGTCGGCCGGCGGCAGGATGAGCGGTTTCTCGTCCGCGGGAATTCTTCGCGTTGCCTCGTGGCGACCGTAGCAGCGGGATCTGAGAGTGGAGGAACGACATAGCATGGAGCGAATCTTCGGGCGGCCGATTGTGACGCAGGAGGAGATGCGGGCGCGGATCAAGGAACTCGGCAAACAGATTGCCGCCGATTATGCCGGCAAGGATTTCGTGCTTGTCGGGGTGTTGAAGGGGGCCTATGCCTTTTACGCGGACCTCGCCCGGGCGATCAGAATTCCCATGCGGGTCGACTTTCTGATCGTCACCAGTTACGGAAGCCAATCGAAGACCTCGGGCAGGGTCAAGGTCGTCACGGAGCTGACCGAAGACATCAGGGGAAAGGACGTGCTGCTGGTCGAAGACATCGTCGACTCCGGCCTGACCGCGCGATACCTGATCAAGAAGCTGGCGAAACAGAAGCCGAAGTCCGTCAAAATCTGCACCTTGTTGAGCAAGCCGGAGCGGCGAACCATCGACGTGCCGCTGGACTATGTGGGCTTCAAGATTCCGAATAAGTATGTGGTCGGGTACGGACTCGACTACCAGCAGAAATATCGAAATCTGCCCTATTTGGCCGTGTTAGACATGGAGGGCGAGCAGGAGTAGCGTCGGGCGATGGCGGTTGTCAGTAGGAACGGGCCTGTGTTAACATTTCTCAAGTTCGCGGATTTCCTCATGAGTTATCGAAGCCACCCCACAAGGAGAACTGGATGAATTCCAGGGCAAAGAATCTGCTCTTCTGGGTCGTCGTTGGCCTCTTCATGATTTTGCTGTTCAACCTGTTCAGTGTGCCGACCCATGTACCTGAGGAGGAGGTCATTTTCAGCGATTTCATGGCGAAACTCGACAAGGGTGACATTGAAAAAGTCATCATCAAGTCCAGCCATGTCAGCGCGGTGATGAAAGACAAGACCCGCATCAGGACCTATACGGCGGAATATCCGGATTTCGTGAAAGTGCTGCGGGAGAAGGGCGTGCAGATTGAAGCCAAGCCGCCCGACGAGAGTCCCTGGTACATTACTTTCCTCGTGACGTGGGGGCCGTTCGTGCTGTTCCTGGGGCTCTGGTTCTTCCTGATGCGCCAGATGCAGATCGGGGGCAACAAGGCCCTGTCGTTCGGCAAGAGTCGCGCGCGCATGCTGACGGAGGAGCGGAAGAAGGTCACGTTCTCCGACGTGGCGGGGATCGATGAAGCGAAGGAAGAAGTGCTTGAAATCATCGAATTCCTCAAAGATCCGCGCAAGTTCCAGAAGCTGGGCGGCCGCATCCCCAAGGGCGTCTTGATCGTGGGGCCTCCGGGAACGGGCAAGACCCTGTTGGCCAAGGCCATCGCCGGGGAAGCCGGCGTGCCGTTCTTCAGCATCAGCGGATCGGATTTCGTCGAGATGTTCGTCGGCGT
>DIHJ01000078.1 GCA_002420105.1 Nitrospira sp. UBA5699 | reverse complement strand
GGATGCCCCAGGCGCGTACCGGCCGCCATGCGGCAAACCCATGGCGGTTGCCGTTGTCATGTCCGGTCTTTAAGGAAGCGACGGACCGATGGAAGATCGCAAGAGGGCTAGCTCAAAACCAGCGCGGCAACTTCGGTATGGGCCGTATGGTCGGCGGCGAGCATGGCCGGCACACGGCGGATACGTCTGGTGATCCAGAGATCGCTGGGAAGAATCCGGAGCGTCGGGCTCACCAGCGGCGCTTCGCGATCATGCGGGACCGCGAAACCGAGCAGAAGGGAGGGGGTCCGACCCGGTACCGCATCGGAAGAGGGCAGGAGTTCCGGCCGGCGCTCTCCCACGATCTCAACCTGGACGATCGCCAAGCCTCCCTGCTCCATCCCCAACCGCACGGCCGCAGCGTGAGACAAGTCCAGAATTCGGCCGTTGACGTAGGGCCCCCGGTCGGTGATCCGTACATGGAGAGACTTGCCGTTGGTCAAGTTGACCACCCGCACCACGCTCCCGAGCGGCATCGTCCGATGAGCCGCCGTCAGGGCCTCCATATCGAAAATTTCCCCGTTGGCGGCCTGCTTGCCATGAAATTGCTGGCCATACCAGGAGGCGACCCCGCGGTCCCTGATTCCCACATCGAAAAAGGCATCGCCCTTGGGAATCCAGGAGCAGGCGCTCAGAAACAACCCTGCCCCGACGGCGAGGGGGACGAGGACTGACCGACTGGACTGGGCGCTGTAGTATGTCATGTTCAACACCTGCGGTTTCCGGTTGAACGAACCCGCCAGAAACTCCTTGCCTGTCTCGCTCAAGCTAAGCTTTGGCCGAGCGTTCAACAATACCGAAACCGTAGCCCCTGCCCCTACCTTTGTATGGAAAAAAGAACGCCAGCGGGGAAGAACCAAGCAGAAACCGACTGCGCCCGTAGCCTACACGATCCGGATATATAAAAGGAAGGGGCGGAGCCGGCCAACGCCCACCGGCGCCATCAGCTCTTGACCCGAATGACCTCGGCCAATACGCCCCCCTGGGTCTTGACGTAGGTCAGCCAAACCGCCTCGCCTTCCCGAATCGCATTGAGCGTCACCCGCTTGTCCCCCCTGAGGATCTTGGTATGGGCCGTCACCGTGGCACCCACGGTCATATGATTTCTGGGACCCAGGGGTGTCTTGACCACGATCAACTGGGGGGTCTGGCTCAATGTCACGGCGATCACAGTCCCTTGAACCTTGTAGGTCCGTCCCTGTTTCGCCTCGGCGAAGTGAGGAGCCATGCAGACCAGAACTAAGAACCACAAGACGATCCACACCCTCGACAGGCGTTCTTGCCGCATCACAGTTCGTTGTTCCATGGGAATTGATCGAGCCGAACGGAGCGGACTCTAACAGGATGCCCTCATTCCTGTAAAGAATGAGACAGCGGGCGGGCCCGATATTGACTGCCTCCGGTCAGCTGAGTAAGATGCCGTCCAGTTGTGCATCAAATGGCGATGACCAACCCGCCCGTGTAATCCCCGACGTTATCCATTCGGCAGGCAGGCGCACCCGTTACGTATGATCGACGTTCAGCAGGTCACGAAACGCTACGGACATCACACCGCGATCGACCGCGTGACCTTTTCCGTGGCCAAAGGCGAAGTACTGGCCTTTCTCGGTCCCAACGGAGCGGGCAAGACCACGACCATGCGCATCCTGACCTGTTTCATGCCGGCCACGGAGGGCACGGCCCAAGTGGCGGGCTTCGACTGCGCCGAACAGCCGCTGGAAGTGAAACGCCGCATCGGCTACCTCCCGGAGACCCCGCCGGTCTATCAGGAACTGACCGTTTCGGAGTACCTGCGGTTCGTCGGCCGGCTCCGCGGCCTGATCGGCGGCGCATTGACCGCCTCCATGGCGCGCGAGGTCGAACGGCTCGGATTGGGCCCGGTGCAGCACCGCCTGATCGGCAACTTGTCGCGGGGCTACCGGCAGCGGGTCGGGCTGGCGCAGGCGCTGCTCCACGATCCGCCGGTCCTGATCCTGGACGAGCCGACCGTAGGGCTCGATCCGAAGCAGATCATCGAGATTCGCGAGTTGATCAAGAGCCTGGCCGGTTCGCATTCGGTGATTCTGAGCACGCACATCCTGCCGGAAGCCACCGCCGTCTGCCAGCGGGTCGTCATCATCAGCGGCGGGCGGATCGTGGCCGAAGACACCCCCGACCGGCTTTCGGCACGGCTGCGCCACTCGGAGAAAGTGTCGCTCACACTCGCGCGCGCACCCCGCGACGCCGCGGCCCGGCTGCAACAGATTGCGGGGGTCCAACAGGTGCACACCGGAGGGCCGCCCGGCAATTTTCTGCTGGAATGCCAACTGGGCCGCGACGTCCGAGAAGAGGTCGGACGCGTCGCCGTGACCAACGACTGGGGCCTCGTCGAATTGAAATCGATTTCCATGACCCTGGAGGACGTCTTCCTCCAGCTCACGAGGCATGAGGAAGGGATCGCCCAGGGCACCCAACTCGCCGCAGAACCGGTCGCGGCCGCCTCGTCGGCCACAACGGATTCGACATCATGACTCCTGTCCGTGCCATGATCACCAAAGAGCTCAGGTCCTATTTCGTTTCGCCGGTGGTGTACGTCGTCGGAGCGGTGTTTCTGCTGATCGTCGGGCTTCTGGCCTACCTGTACATCGTCTTTGCCGGCGCCCAGGCCATTCAACTCCTGCAGATGCATGGCCAGGCGTCCATCAATCTGAACGATCTCGTCTTCCGCAATCTCTTTTCCAGCATTCGCTTCGTCCTGCTGATCATTTTGCCGATTCTCACGATGCGGCTGTTCGCCGAGGAGCGGAAACTCCGTACTTTCGAATTCCTGATGACCTCTCCGATCGGGTTGAACGAAATCGTGGCCGGGAAATTCATGAGCGTCTTTCTGGTCTTTCTGGGATTGCTGGGGTTGACCGGTCTGATTCCACTCACCCTGTCCCTCTTCAGCGACTTCGATTGGTATCCCGTCATGACCGGCTACCTGGGATTGACCCTGTTGGGCGCCTTGTTCCTTGCCATCGGCGTCCTGGCCTCGGCCCTGACCGAAAATCAGATCGTGGCCGCCTTCGTCAGCTTCGGCCTGCTCCTGGTCCTCTGGCTGATGGCCGGACTGGGCTCGTTGCTCGGCGACACGGCCGCAGGCCAGGTCATTTCCTACCTGTCGTTCATGGAGCACTACGATCACCTCGTGCGGGGTCTGGTCGACACCACAGATCTGATGTACTTCTTCAGCGCGCTCGTGCTGATGTTGTTTCTCACACACCGGGTCGTCGATTCGGCGCGCTGGCGATGAAGTTGCAATCCCTTCCCCTCGGCATCATCGGAATCGCCCTGGCCGTGGCCGGCATGGTCGGCTACAGTCTTCGGCCGGAGAAGCTCTGGCTCGTGACCGCCGCCGAGGGATTGGCCCTGCTGAGCCTGATCCTGTTTTTCGTGGCGCACCTCCAGAGCGTCAAGGCCTTCACCACGCGTCGCTCCACCCGCATGGGCGCCAACGCGCTCATGATGGTCGTGATGTTCGTCTGCATCCTGATCATCGTCAATTTCCTGGCCGCACGCCATTCGGTACGCTGGGATCTCTCGGAGAACCAGAATTTCTCCCTGTCCCCGCAAACCCACCGGATCATCCGCAGCCTGCCGCGCGACGTGAAAATCACCGTGTTCACGCGCGAAAAGGATCCCGGCTATCAGGCGTACAAGGAACGATTGGACAGCTACCGGCAGGCGAGCCCGAAAATCACCGTCGAGTTCGTCGATCCCGAGCGTCAGCCGAAGCTCGCGCAGACGTACGGCATCACCAGAACCGATACGGCGATTTTCGAAAGCGGCGGGCAAACCGCCCGTGTGACCGCGCCGTCGGAAGCGGAGCTGACCGGCGGGTTGATCCGCGTCTCCAAGGGCAGCAAGAAGCGCCTGCTCTTCCTGGAAGGCCACGGCGAGCGAAGCCTCGACGACCGGGAACGCTCGGGCTTCTCCGTCGCCAGGGAAGCGCTGATCAAGCAGGGATACGAAGTCGGCACACTGAGCCTCCTCAAGGAAACGGAGGTACCGGACAACACGGCGATTCTCGTGGTCGCCGGCCCCCAGCGGCCGGTGACGATCGAGGAGCAGGACCGGATCCACGCCTACGTGGAGAAAGGCGGGCATCTCCTGCTGCTCATCGATCCGGATTCCCAGGCGGATCTCGGCCCGCTGCTCAAGCGCTGGGGCCTCGCAGCCGGCCCCGGCGTCCTCGTCGATCTGCAGGATCGCCTGGCCCAGGGGGATTTGACGGCCCTCCTCGTGCGGACGTTTACCGAGCACGAGATCACGCAGGATCTCTCGGCGGCCGTCCTGTTTCCCCTGGCCCGGCACATCACGTTCGACGAACAGGCCGGCAAGGACTGGGACTTTGTGCCGCTTGCCAGAACCTCCCCGAACAGCTGGGCCGAAACGGACCTCAGGGGCCGCGTCGTCAAACTCGACGAGAAAGAAGACCTCAAGGGCCCTTTGCCGATGGCGGTCGCGCTCGCGCCGAAAACCCCACCTGCAGAGGGAAAGCCCAGGCCGGCCATCGTCGTCATCGGAAACTCCGCCTTTGCGACGAATGCGTTCTTGAATTTCCCCGGCAACAATGATTTCTTTCTGCACACGGCCGGCTGGCTGGCCGAGGAACGGGATCTCATCGCCATCGGCCCCCGAGAACAGGCCTTCCGGCCGTTCACGCCGAATCCGCTTCAAGAGCGGACGCTGCTGTATCTGCAAGTGATTCTCCTGCCGGCCGCCATCCTGCTCGCCGGCGTCATGGTGTGGCGTAAACGCCGGCGACTGTAGTCCCATGCGATACTGGCCCACGCTCCTCATGGCACTCGTGCTCGCGGGACTCGGTGTGTATCTCTACGTCGTCGAATTTCCCGCCCAGCAATCGGAAGAGCGCCTGGAAACCGCCCAAAAAAAGGTCCTCCTGCTCGATCAAGCGGCCATCACGGGCCTGACCTTCAAAGCCGACGGCACCGAACTGGTCTTCGAGCGGAGCCCGGGCAAGGGCTGGATGCTCACCGCCCCCTTGCGCACGGAAGCGGATCAGCGGGAGGTCCAGAGCCTGCTCCGGGCGCTCGTAACCGGATCGGTCCACCGCGTCGTCGAAGAGAATCCCGCCGCCTTGACGCCGTTCGGGCTGGACACACCCGTGACGATCGTCACCATCACCGCCGGGACCGACCGCGAAACCCTCTCGATCGGCGACAGCGGGCCCCTCTCCTCGACACTCTACGTGCTCAGGGAATCGGACCGCAAGCTCCTGCTGACCGACATGGCGCCGAAAGACTTCGTGAACAAAACGCTGATGACGTTCCGGCGGAAGGACATCCTGCGCGTGGGACAGAGCGAGATCGATCGCATCCGGCTCACCTATCCCTCGACGGAAATCGTGCTGTACCACGTCAACGAGAAGCCGAAGGGAAAATGGAAAATCCGCTATCCCGTCGAGGCCGAAGCGGACCCGACGGAAGTGCGCCTGCTCCTCTTCAGGCTGGAGGACTTGAAAGCGCTCGGGATCGTGGATCCGGGGCCTGCGCGGGACGCGCTCGCCAAGACCCTGACGACGCCGAAAGTGAAGATCACTCTCCATGCGCCGGACGGCGAGCAGACGGTAAGACTCTATCAGCCGGATCCTGCCAGCGGCGAAGCGATCGCGGAAACCGGCCCGGAAGCCCCCCTCTACCGCATCAACCCCACGGCGATCAAGGACCTCACCAAGGAACTGTTTCACCTCCAGGACAAACGGCTGCTCGGGGCGGATTACTCCGACATCGCGATGCTGGCCGTCACGACGCGCGCGGAGCACTTCGTCCTGATCAATCAGAACGACGAGTGGGTCCTGGAGGACCGACCGACCGAGAAGCTCAATCAGCAGGCGGTGGACCTGTTCGTCAGCCGCGTAGCCAACGTCCCGGCGGAAGAGCGGGTCGTCAAACAAGCCGGCCCCCTGGCGCCGTACGGATTGGTGAGCCCGGCTGCGGAGTTCGTAGCGACGGGGCGGGACGGAAAACCCGCGGGGAAATTGTCGATCGGCAATCACGCCAACGGCCTGGCCTACGCCATGGGGCAGCGCCTGCAGGGCATCTTTCAAATCCGTGCGGACCTCTTGAGTCAGATTCCGAAGAAAACGGAGCTTCTGGCCGCTTCAAGCGAACAGAAGGACTCGCGTCCCTGACGCGGGATTTCGCATCCATCACCTGCCTGGACTTTTCACACCCTATTCAGTATCGTAGCCCTCAGGCCCCCGTAGCTCAGTTGGATAGAGCAGCGGTTTCCTAAACCGCGGGTCGCACGTTCAATTCGTGTCGGGGGCACCAA
>DIHJ01000120.1:2429-2621 GCA_002420105.1 Nitrospira sp. UBA5699 | reverse complement strand
GCAGGCCGAGGCCGAGGGGCTCGTCAAGACACTCTCCTGCACGAACCGGGACCTCATTCAGGCCAACCAGCTGTTGCGCGACCAATCGATACGGGACAGCCTGACCGGACTCTTCAACCATTCCCATTTCCAGGAGACGCTGGTCCAGCTCTGTGCGCGGTCGCTTCGTTCCATGCGCCCCCTCTCGCTGCT
>DIHJ01000120.1:1523-2205 GCA_002420105.1 Nitrospira sp. UBA5699 | reverse complement strand
ATGGACGGCGCGCTCAGCGCCGCGGAACGGCTTCGCCATCGCGTCACCACCCTGACCATGCTGCCGGAACTGACGGCCCTCAACAGCAAACCCTGTTCGCCCACCTGCAGCATCGGCGTCGCGTCGTTTCCCCTCCATGCTTCCATCCCTTCGGACCTCATCGTCGCCGCGGACGCCGCCAAGAAAGCCGGCAAGAATTGCGTGCGCATGGCGACGCCGGCGGATCCGTTCCCGTCCCTTGCCGGTCCCCTTGTACGATCCTGAAGCCCGTGTTACGATCCGTCGTGCCGGCCACGACGGCCCGACGGATGGCATGAACCGATTCCCTGTCTGATTTGGCTACCTCCGACCTTCTTCACCGCTGCTCCAGTATTCGCGAGACCCTGATCGAAGCGGGACTGTTTGCCCCGCGATCGGGCATGCCGTCCCCCATGTCGCCGGGCCAGGACTCCGGTCAAAACTCCTGGCGGATCGGCGTGGAGCCTCTGGCGATCACACCGGACCAACTGACGTTCTTCCGGAACCTGGGCCCCCAGCTCCTCCGCTTCTATCGGGCGTTGAACCGTCTCCACGCGGAGAGCCTGCGCGGCGCCCAGCCGGCATGGGTCGCGGCCTACCTCGACCGGGGCAAGCCGGACGGATTACTCACCTACAGCCGGATGAAACGGTTCCGGGATCATCT
>DIHJ01000120.1:976-1464 GCA_002420105.1 Nitrospira sp. UBA5699 | reverse complement strand
ATGAAACGGTTCCGGGATCATCTGCCCGCCGTCATCCGTCCGGACGTGATTCCGACACCGGACGGCATGGTGATCACCGAATTGGATTCCGTCCCGGGCGGCATCGGTCTGACCGCGGCGTTGAGCCGGGCCTACACGGACTTGTCCCCGCACGGGCCGGAGATCGTCGGCGGACGGGACGGGATGATCGCAGGGTTCGCGGCCATGCTGCGGGAACAGCGCGGGCCGCATCACGGCGCCGTCGCCGTCGTGGTCTCCGAGGAAGCGAAGGATTACCGGCCGGAAATGGCCTGGATGGCCGCCGAACTGTCCGCCGGGGGACTCGAAACCCATTGCGTGGAACCCCGCGAGATCCGCTTCACGGAAGAGGGCCTGCTGCTCACGACCTCCGACCGAACGATTCCGATCGGGCTGATCTACCGCTTCTACGAGTTGTTCGACCTCCCGAATATTCCGAAGGCCGAACTGATCCAGTATGCGGCCAAGAA
>DIHJ01000120.1:386-810 GCA_002420105.1 Nitrospira sp. UBA5699 | reverse complement strand
CCTCACGACCATCATGCCCCGCACCTGGATTCTGGATCCGGCCCCCGTGCCGCCGACCGCCGTGATTCCCGGCCTGTCGATCGGCGGCCGCGACATCATGAATTGGAGCGATCTGGCCGGCGCCACACAGAAGGAACGCCACTTCGTCATCAAGCCGTCGGGATTTTCCGAGTTGGCCTGGGGCAGCCGCGGCGTCTCCATCGGCCATGACCTGCCGCAGCACGAATGGACCGCCGCGATCGACGGGGCGCTCAAGGCGTTTCCTCAGACGCCCCACGTGCTGCAGGAATTTCACAAGGGTCGGCAGTACCACCTCGACTACTTCGATGCGGCGACCGGCGCGATGAAGGCCATGTCCGGACGCGCGAGACTGTCGCCCTATTATTTCGTCACTGGCGAAAGGGCCGAACTGGCTGGTATCCTG
>DIHJ01000120.1:0-286 GCA_002420105.1 Nitrospira sp. UBA5699 | reverse complement strand
CTGGCTGGTATCCTGGCCACGATCTGCCCGGCGGACAAGAAAGTCATCCACGGAATGAAGGACGCGATCATGGTCCCTTGCGCCCTGCAGGCCATGAGGAGTGAGGGGCCGTCTTGCTGACGCTGTATCACGTCGACTGGTGTCCCGATTGCGCGGTCGTGCGCGAGAAGCTCGAGGAGCTGCGGCTCGCCTACGACGACGTGATCGTCCCCGACGTGCGTTCCCAGCGCAGGCAGGTGTACGAAGTGTCCGGCCAGTATTATGTGCCGGTGCTCAAGGACGGCGA
>DIHJ01000015.1 GCA_002420105.1 Nitrospira sp. UBA5699 | reverse complement strand
GCTACGGGGAATCACAAGTTCAAAGTTCCAGACTTCGCCCCGTCGAATTCCAAGATTTTTGAAGGTCGGCTGATCACAATCGGGAATTAATCAGACCTTCCTTAGCATTCTGACGCCTTCTTCTTGCTCCCATGAAGCGGGCCTCGCGCCGCGGTTCGCCGTTTGGATGGGCGCACTGTCGAAAACAGCGCGCCAGGATCGCCTATAAGCTGCGATCTGGGTCCGGTCCATACCCTGGTAGCCCCCCGGCTCATCCGAAATGCACGTCGGCCGGGGTCCGACGGCCCAGGCTCTGGTGCCGACGTTCCGTGTTGTAGAACACGAAGTACCGGTGCAAGCCCTGCCAGGCTTCTGTTCCGTCGGCGTCGTCCCGCAGGTAGCTCTCTTCGTACTTTACGCTCCGCCACCGCCGCTCCACGAAGATATTGTCCAGCGCCCGCCCCCGGCCGTCCATGCTGACGCGGACCCCAGCCCCTTCCACACCAGCCAGGAATTCCTGGCTGGTGAATTGCGCACCCTGATCGGTGTTCCAAATCTCTGGGCGCCCGCGGGTCAAGGCCCGATCCCACGCCTCGATGCAACAGCGTGCATCCAAGGTGTTGGCCAACTCCCAGGCCAGCACGTAGCGGCTGAACCAGTCCATGATCGCCAGCAGGTACAGGAATCCCCGCTGCATCGGCACATAGGTGATGTCGGCGCACCACACCTGATTGGGCCGGACCACTGCAAGATTCCGCAGCAAATACGGGTACCGCCGATGCGCCGGATGCGGCCGGCTCGTGTGCGGGCCCGGCACCACCGCTTGCAACCCCATGACCCGCATCAGTCGCTCGACCCGCTTGTGGTTGACCGCATGGCCCAAGGCCTGAAGCCAGTCGGTCATCCGCGGCGCGCCGTAAAACGGCCGCTGCAGGTACAGCTGGTCGAGCAGGCGCATCAACACCAGGTTCTCGTCGCGCTCGGGTGCCGGCTCGTAGTAGTACGTCGAGCGAGCCAGTCCGGCCAACAGACACTGCTGCACGATCGACAACGCGCTGGGTTCGGCGTGGATCCATCCTCGTCGGGCCTCCGGCGGTGCGTTCAGAGCTTTTTTTGAGCCACTCCACTTCCATCTTGAGCCGGCCAATCTCCTGGTACAGCGGTGCCGTCAGGTCGTCCTCGCGGCGGACGCCGCCCGCTGATCCGCGCCGAAATACCTCCGGTGCCCCGTCCAGCAACTGTCGTTTCCATTGGCAATGACCGTCGGATGCACCCCGTGCGCGGCACTCAATTCACTGAGTGTCCGCACGCCCTTGATCGCGTCGATCGCCACCCGCGCTTTGAACGCCTCTGCATGGGTCTTCCGTTTCTGGGCCATGTTCATCTCCCGGTGTTTTGGACTGCAGTCCTACCACAAATCTTGGCTTCGCCACCTGTCCAAAAAACGGGGGGAACTTCAAGCGCTGCAACGACTGTTATCCGAGAGTCTCAGGGTCTCCCGCCAGAGCGGCGGAGGCGAAATCACCAGATTCATCTGCGGCTATATGGCCTGCGAGCCGCAGCTCAGCCGGGTCTTCCTCGAGGGACTGCCGCCCATCATGAAAGTCAACATCCGCGACGACACATCAGGCCAATGGCTGGAAAACTCTCTCCGGTATTCTGTGGATAATGCGGGCGCTACCGGGCCCGGTAGTCAGGCCGTGCTCGCCAAACTGTCCGAAGTCCTGTTTATCGAAACTCTCCGTCGTTATATCGCATCGCTTCCCCCGGAACAGACCGGATGGCTGGCCGGCGTCCGCGACCCGGAAGTCGGGAAGGCCCTGGCTCTCCTGCATCGCAAGCCCGCCCACCCGTGGACGATCGCAGCCCTCGCCGGCGAGGTCGGCATTTCCCGTTCCGTCCTCGCGGAGCGGTTCCGGCGGTACCTCTCGGAAACCCCCATCGCCTACCTCACGCGCTGGCGGCTTCAGCTCGGCGCGCAACTGCTCACCTCCACGAGCAACAGCGTGGCGGAGATCGCCGCCGAAACCGGCTATGAGTCGGAGCCGTCTTGCAACCGGGCCTTCAAACGTGAGTTCGGTCTCCCGCCGGCGAGATTCCGCAGCCGATCACGATCGGCCGACGGAAAAGGCCTCCGCCGTGCGGCGGCCGACCGTTCCCGCCGTTCGAGACGATGAGCGTTCCTCGCCTCTCCGCAGAGAGGTCTGGACCCGGCGCCCCCTGACCACGTAGAATGTGCAACCGCTTTTTCCTGCTCCCTCTCAGCCTCGAAGGCGCGTTGGAAACGGCTCTCCGTTAATCGTATCGTTATGACCAAGAAGGGATCGTCATGAGTGTGAAATGCGGAATCGTCGGGCTGCCCAATGTCGGCAAGTCCACGTTGTTTAATGCGCTCACCAGGTCGGGTATCGCGGCGGAGAATTATCCGTTCTGCACGATCGAACCGAACGTCGGCATCGTGGAAGTGCCGGATGCGCGGCTGCAGGCGCTGGCCGACATCGTCAATCCACAGCGGATTCAGTATGCCACGACGGAGTTCGTGGACATCGCCGGGCTGGTGGCCGGCGCCTCGAAGGGAGAAGGCCTGGGCAATCAGTTCCTCGCCAACATCCGCGAGACCGACGGGATCGTGAACGTGGTGCGCTGCTTCGAGGACGACAACGTGATTCACGTGGCGGGAAAGGTCGATCCGATCTCCGATATCACCACGATCACCACCGAACTGGCGCTGGCGGACCTAACCACGGTGGAAAAGGCCCAGGAAAAGAACGTGAAGCTGGTGCGGGCCGGCAACAAGGACGCGGCGAAGCTGGGCGAATTGCTCGTGCAGGTCGCGGCCTGCCTGAACGAGGGCAAGCCCGCGCGCACGCTGAAGCTGGATGCGGGACAGCTCGCATTATTGAAACCGCTCTGCCTGCTCACGCTCAAGCCCGTGATGTACGTGGCCAACGTGGCGGAAAAGGGGTTCGCGAACAATCCCCTCTTGGCCCGCGTGGAGGAGTTCGCCACGAAGGAAGGCGCGCCCGTCGTCCCCATCTGCGCGGCGCTGGAAGCCGAAATCTCCGTGCTGTCGGACGAGGAAAAGAAGGAATTCCTGGCCGATACCGGCATGAGCGAGCCGGGGCTCAACCGGCTGATCCGCGCCGCCTACACCCTGCTGGGCCTGCAAACCTACTTCACGGCGGGCGTGAAGGAAGTGCGCGCCTGGACGATCCACGTCGGGGACACGGCGCCGAAGGCCGCCGGCGTCATCCACGGCGATTTCGAGCAGGGCTTCATCCGCGCGGAAGTCATCAGCTACGACGACTTCATCGCCTGCAAGGGCGAAGCGGGCGCCAAGGAAAAGGGCAAGATGCGCCTGGAAGGCAAGGAGTACGTCGTCCAAGACGGCGACGTGATGCACTTCCGCTTCAACGTGTAGCTCGGTCGGTTCGTCCGGTTTCTTCGGCTCGTTTCATTCGGGGGCCCGACAAACCGGATACACTCGGCACGGCGCATGAACGCCCGATGGCATCGGGCTCAGTTCCGCATCCCCTTTTCGAAGAAGAGCCCGCGGTTGATGTCCCCGATGCTGAGCATCCCCACGAGCCGGCCCCGGTCGACGACGGGAATGCGCCGGAAGTTTTTGAGCCCCATGTAGGAAGCCGCTTCGAGAATGGGAGTGCAGGGCCCCACCGTGAGCGGGTTCTTGCTCATGATCTCTTCCACTTTCCGTCCCAACGCCTCGGGATAGCCGCCTTCCATCTCGACAAAGTCCCGGCTGTGCACGTTGTCATGGATGTAGTCCCCGTAGTTGGGATAGAGCGGCAGGAGCACGTCGCGCAACGTCACCATCCCGATGAGCTGGTTGTCCCCCTCCACGACCGGAATGGCCCCGCAGTTGCGGTTCATCATTTTCACGACGACCGACCGGACCGTATCCGTCTTCTTCGCCGTGACGATCCCCGTGGACATCACTTCGTGAACATACATGGTCTCCTCCTCCCGCCGGCGCCGGCCGCTCGACACGGAAACGGCACGGGCGACCCTCCACTCTGGTGGGAGGTCGCCCGTGGGTGGCGCTTAGGACGCCGGACGGCACGTGTGTGTTGTATGCGAAGACCCGTGCGATGGACGGATTGAAAGGCCGCTCGTCAGGGGAGATGCCATCGATCCCGGGCGCTTGTGTTCCTCACACCAGCCCCGGCTCTCCACTACGGCTCATCGGACGATGATGTTCCCTCACGCGGGAAAACGACAGCCGATGAAGAACCGGCTAGCGTGACTGACGAGATGCCCGCCCGTAGCTCGGCGGGCCTTGGTGGTCCGGTGGATTCAGGTCGTCCATGTCCACCTCCTCCTGGTTTCGCAGTGGCCGGTGAGCTGCACTGCATGGGCAGTTTCTCCTTTACGCCTCCGCGTCATACGTGTCAACGGGGCGGCGCAAGATTTTTTCTCCAGGCGGCAGCATAACCCGTGCCATGCGCTTCTTGTCCCTGTTCCAAATTCTCGAGCTTCATTCAATTCCACATTCCCAATTCCTCATCCCACATTCCTAATTCCCCATCCCCATCGTCCAACTCCACATTCCTCATTACCCCCCAATCGCCCTTTCTTGACAGCTCATGAGGCGGCTCGTATGCTGCGTCTGCCCATTCTTCCTTCCTTTTCCCAGCCTTACGGGAGGGACGCTTCGATGACTGTCCCCGATAGCCGGTCCCGTCCGACGCTGCTCGCGTCGGTAGTCGCCGCGCTCCTGTTCCTGACGGGCCTGTGGACAGTACCGGCTGTCCGGGCCGAATCCTTCGTGACGCTCGCCACCTACGAGGGCGTCATCAATCCCGTTTCCGCCGAATACCTCCACGATGCGCTCGCCTCCGCGCAGGAAAGCGGAGCCGGGGCCTTGATCGTCCGCCTCGATACGCCCGGCGGGCTCGACACCTCCATGCGGCTCATCATTAAAGACATGACCGGCGCCACCATTCCGGTCATCGTCTACGTGTCCCCGTCCGGCGGCCGCGCCGCCTCCGCCGGCGTGTTCATCACCCTGGCCGCCCATGTGGCGGCAATGGCCCCCGGTACGAACATCGGCGCGGCCCATCCCGTCGCCATGGGCGGCGGCGAGATGGACAGCACGATGAAGGAGAAGGTCGAGAACGATTCGGTGGCCTACATCAAATCGATCGCCGAGCAGCGGAAACGGAACGTCGCCTGGGCGGAAGACGCCGTCCGCAAGAGCGTGTCCGTGACGGAGCAGGAGGCCTTGAAACTGAAGATCGTCGATCTCGTCGTCGAAGACATTCCGGCGCTGTTGAAACAGGTGGACGGCCGCACGGTGACGCTCCAATCCGGTCCGACGGTCCTGCATACGGCCGGCGCGGCGGTACGGGAGTTCCCGATGGGACTCCGTCTCGAATTCCTCAAGACGCTCAGCGATCCGAACATCGCCTATCTCCTCATGACGATCGGCACGATCGGAATCATGGCCGAACTGTACAATCCTGGAGCGCTGCTGCCGGGCATCGTCGGCGCGATCAGCCTGGTCCTGGCTTTCTACTCCTTCCAGTCGCTGCCGGTGAATTACGCGGGTGTCCTCTTGTTTCTTCTCGGCATCGTCTTTTTCATCCTCGAAGCCAGCATCACGAGTTACGGCCTCCTGGGCATCGGCGGGACGATCGCAATGCTGCTCGGCTCGGTCATGCTGATCAAGACCGACGCGGAATTCTTTCAGATTTCCTGGTCGGTCATTCTCCCGGTCGTGGCCCTGGCCGCCGGCTTCTCGCTCTTCATCGTCGGCATGGGGGTACGGGCGATGCGCCGGCGGCCGGTGACGGGACGGGAGGAAATGATCGGCCTCGTGGGCACCGTCAAAACGGCATTGACCCCGCACGGTCAGCTGGCCGTCCACGGCGAACTCTGGGAGGCGGTCAGCGAGCAGCCGCTGCAGCCGGGCGAGGAGGCCGAAGTCACCGCGGTGGATGGATTGCGTCTGCATGTGAAACCCCTCTCGCAACAGAAAGAGGTCTGATTATGCTGTTCAGTCCCTTTGCGATCGTGATCCTGGTCGCGGTGCTGATCCTGATGGGCTTCAACGTCCTGCGGGAGTACGAGCGGGCCGTGATCTTCCGCTGGGGGCGCCTGGCCCGAGGGCTCGTCGGCGGCAACGGCCCCGGCGTCGTCGTCATCATCCCCTTCATCGACAAGCTGGTGCGCGTCAGCCTGCGCACCGTGACGATGGACGTGCCGCCGCAGGACGTCATCACCAAGGACAACGTCACCGTCAAGGTGAACGCGGTCATCTACTTCCGGGTCGTGGACCAGGAGCGCGCCATCATTCAGGTCGAGGATTATCTCTACGCCACGTCCATGATGTCGCAGACGACGCTCCGCAGCGTGCTGGGCCAGAGCCAGCTCGACGATCTGCTGTCGAAGCGGGAGCAGATCAACGCCGATCTCCAGCGGATCATCGACCAGCAGACCGAACCCTGGGGCGTGAAGGTTACCGCCGTCGAGGTGAAGAACGTGGACCTGCCGCAGGAAATGCAACGAGCCATCGCACGCCAGGCGGAGGCGGAGCGCGAACGGCGCGCCAAGGTCATCCATGCCGAAGGCGAATACGAGGCCTCGCAGCGCCTGGCCGACGCCGCCGCGGTGATCAGCCAGAACCCCGCCGCCCTTCAGCTCCGGTACCTGCAAACCCTGGTGGAGATCGCCGCCGAAAAGAATTCCACGACGATCTTCCCGATCCCCATTGATACCATCGCCCCCTTCTTCAAGAACTGGGGCAAACAGCCGGAGCCCTAGCGCGTCAGCACACGACGCCGCAGGAAGGACCGCCACGACACATGGACCAAGCACAGCCCATCTCCCATCCCCGTGATCCGTTGCACGGTGTCACGCTGGAAAGGATCGTCACGCAACTGGTCGACCGACACGGGTGGGGCGAGTTGGGACGCCGGCTGCCGGTCCGTTGTTTCCTCCATAATCCCAGCATCAAATCCAGCCTCACCTTTCTCCGGAAGACTCCCTGGGCGCGCGCGAAGGTGGAACAGATGTTTCTCGCGGAGATCACGGAATGAAAGCCAAGAAGCGCATTCCCACGGACGACCGGCCGTTCCGGTGGAACAGCCCGTTCGCGGCGCTGAAACAGGCCGCACCGTCGCAGACGTCGGCCGTCCCGCAGGCTAACCACGCACCTGACCCGGCGCCTGCAACGCCCGGGAAGAACCGGGGGCGGGTGGATATCATCCGCCAGACCGCGCATCGCGGCGGCAAGACCGTAACGGTTGTGACCGGGTTTACCGGCATCGGTCAGACCGAGAAGGAACGGCTCGCGAAGGCGATGCAGAAGGCCTGCGGCGCGGGCGGCACGGTGAAGGAAGGCCGGATCGAGATTCAGGGCGACCAGCGCGAGGGCGTCGCGCGCATCCTCACGGAAGCGGGCTTCCGGCCCGTGTTTGCCGGAGGATAGGCGCGGCGCTCTCCCTCCCGTCGTACCCGGTGGGGCCACCGACCGGGTATGGTTTTCCACCTCGCCCGGCCCGACGTGACCACAAGGGTCATCGGTAGGATCAGGGCCCGATAGCGCTTCGCGACCCCTCACCGTCACAAACCGCACAACCTCGGCGCCAAATTGCCGCCCTTCTTCCCCTCCGCCCGGACCCCTTGTAGGCGATTCACCGGCCCGCCTGCTCTTGACCGTATCGGACGGCTTGCTAGGCTTTACGAGAGTTCGTCGAGCGCCGGAGGGGCGGACAGAGCCCTCCGGCGCGAGCAAGGCCTTTGAACGGCCTGCCCGGTTCATCGAGGATTTGGAGGTCACGATGCATCACCACCGGCCATCATCAGTTCCGGCAATCGCCACGGTCGCCCTCCTTCTCTGAGGGTGCGGCGGCGGAACTTTCTTCGCCCTGAAAGATCCCAACCATCCCGTGAAGCCCACATCGGTGAGCGTCATCACCGGGGGGTCCGAGGAAGCCGACCTCAAACTGGCGGAGTACCTCACCAAAGAACTTGCCGAACGGACGACCTTGCAGGTCGTGGGGCAGCAGGAGGTGAGCAAAGCCGTTCCCAGCTACCCCATCACCATCAAGACCGTCGAGGAAAAGGGCGGCGAAGTGGCCTGGGTCGATCAGTCGGAAAAACCGAAGATCGAAAAGATTCAGGCCAAGTTGAAAACCGATTATGTGTTCGTGATCTGGAGCAAGCGGATGATGAAACAGACCGTCTGTTCCAACCAGGGGGGGGCTGCACCAATACCTATTCGGCAGATGTGTACGGCAACATGCTGGAATACCCCAGCGGAAAGATCGTGTCGCACACCGCCTTCAACAAACGGAACAGCGACAGGACACTGTCGCTGTTCCGCCCGAAGGGCTATTACGTCGACGAGCTTCTCAAGGACTCCGCGGAAGGGATCGTGGACGAGTTCATCAAGGTGACGAATACCGGGAAGGGCCGCTGAGGCCCGGAGTGTACTTATGATGCGGAAATCTTCCTCCTGGATCTGGATGGCGGTCGTTGCGAGCCTGAGCGTCGGCGGCTGCGCGACGTTTCACCTCACGCAAGAGCCTTTCCGCAACAACGGGAAGAAGCTGGCCGTGATCGTGGGCCTCACCAATCCCGGTTCTCTTCAGGCGGCGCAGGCTCTCAGCGAGGCGGTGGAGCGGACCAGCCGGTTTCAGGTCTTGCCGCAGAAGAAGGTCGCGCAGGCCATTCCCAATTATCCTCAGTTGATCAAGGGGCCCTACACATCGGCGTACTTCGAAATCGACGAGGATTACACGAAGACCGACCTGGGGCGGGTCAGCGAGATCCAAAAGCACCTGGGAGTGGATTACCTCTACATCCTCTGGGCCCCGACGAGCGTCCAGTCCGGGGGAAAAAGCCTGTTCTCGAAGAACCATCCCTTGGTGCACGTCGTCGCGCAGATCTTCGAATTTCCCGGGGCCAAGGAAATCGGACGCGGGAAGTATGTGCTGCGCGTCGATGAGGATCGCCACGAGCTGGTGCCGGAGGACCTCGCGCTCGTGGCCAGGGAGTTCGCCGAAAAAACCCGCATGCCGAAGTAGTCCTCCGTCCCCCGTCGATCAACCGTCCGCGGGCGCTCCCCTATCGCCCTTCCACAATCTCCCGGTAGTACGAGGCCAACACCTGCGAGCGGGCCGGTTCGACGATCACGAGCTGGCGCTGATCGAAGGTATTGGCGCAGTAGAGATAGGGGAACCCCGCCGCCCACCCGAGTTCGACGTGCAGTTCGCGGCCGTCGGGCTCCCGCCTGGTCGTGTCGTTGTCGATCGTTTTGCCATCGAGTTCTTCCCAGACCCGCTGCGCCGAGGGCCAGTGATTTTCATAGAGCGGCGCGTCGGGATCGGCCGATGGAACGGACCGCCCGGACCGATCGAACGGCAGCCCTTCGTCCGGCTCCGGCGATTCATCCCACGCGACGCTCCCCCGCCCGTCCTTCCGCAACAGATAGCACGGCCCGTCGTCGGCGATCTCTTCGACGAGCCGATAGCGAATCGGTTCCGGCCGGTCGATCAGCGAGAGTCCGCGCGCGGCGAGCGCGCGCTGGAACGGAACGCGTCGGGCCAGTTGGCGCGTCTTCTCGAAGACCGCCATGCGGCCCTGCGGGGCCAAGGCGGCGCTGAGCCGGTCGAGCCGGACGTCGATGCCGGTGCGCGCTTCGAAGGCCTGTTGTCGTCCCCGGTCTCGGTCCCGCTCGAACGTCGTCCAGCCGCGACTCGGGATGCCGGGGTCCTGCTCGGCCTGAACCAGGGCATGGGTCGCGATGATCAGATCGTAGACGCCGGCGAGCGGCTCCTCCGCGACATCGAGACAGTCGAACCGGAGGTTCGTCAGCCCCGCCGCGGCGGCCCGCTCCTTCGCCCGCGCGATCGAGGCCGGCGAGCGATCGATCCCGACGAAGGTCCTGTCCGGGAACTGCCGCGCGTAGAACGTCGTCAAGATCCCCACGCCGCAGCCGAAATCGAGAACGGTCTTCGCGTCGCCGATGCCTGCGGCGATGCGCGGGCCGATCGCGCAGTAGTACTCGTACCGCTGGCTGTAGAGGACCGGCAGGATGCGCGGGGTTGCCGTCTGGTCGTAGAACGCGACTTCGTCGGCGGCCGAGCCCCGTCGCTTCCGTTCAACCTGTCGATGGAGTTCGGAGAGTTCCTGCGGGGAGAGCGCCTGCCGCTGCCACCGGAAATAGGCTTCGTCGCTCGTGAAGCGCCGCAGCCCCCATTGAGCCAAATGCTCGTGAAGCGATTCATGGCGGGAGTCGGTGGTCATGAGCATGTTCTGCGCGCCGGCTCAACACGTAGGCATTCTCACCGGTCCGCCCCCGAGCTACCGAAGCAGCTCGCCCCCGGTTTGGTACGTTGAGCGGTTCGAGCGACTGAGCACGAAGCCGGAGCGCGCGTTCGGCGGGCGCCTACGGTCGCTTCAGCATGATCGCGTCGAAGTACGCCTCCGGCACCGGATGCGGGAACCTCAACTGCCCCGATCCGAACCCCACATACTTCTCGCAGGTCAGTTGTTCGAGTCCGACGGGCCCCTTCGCATGAAGGCGCGAGCCGCTGAGCCCGATATCGGCGCCGAACCCGTAGCTGTCCCCCGCGTTCAGCCGCGACGACGCGTTGACGAACACCGCGCTCGCATCGACTTCGCGGGTGAAGCGCATGGCGGAGTCGTAGTTGGTCGTCGCGATGACCGCCGTGAGACAGAGTCCGTGACCGGCGATGTGGGCCAACGCTTCATCCATGTTCGCCACCATCTTGATGGCCAGCACCGGTCCCTGAAACTGGGTGCGCCAATCCTCTTCGGTCGCCGGCTTGATGGCCGTATGGCCGGTCATCGCCATTTGTCCCATGAGCGCAATGGTCTTCGGGCAGCCGCGGACTTCGATCTTGAATTCGTCCAGGAGCCGGTTGATCAGGGGAGGCAGGAACTGCCGGCCGATCACCTGCTGCACGAGCAGAGTATCGAGCGAGTTGGCCGCCCCGGCCAGCTGGGCCTTCGAATTGATCGCAATGTTCTGGGTCATCGGCATGTCGGTGTCGGCATCGACGTAGAGGTGCGTGAGGCCGCCGTCGTAACACAGCACCGGCATCCTGGCTCCGTCGAGCACGGCCTTCCGGAGGCCGGACCCTCCGCGCGGGATGATCGCATCGAGCGCTTTCCCGGAGCGGATCATTTCGACCGCCACGTCCTTTTCGGGCCGGTCGATCAACACCCACGCGCCGGCCGGCACGCCGGCCTGTTCGGCCGCTTCGCGCAGGCCGGTCCCGATCACCTGATGCGTGAGGGTCCATTCGGGCGATCCGCGAAACACCGCGACGTTGCCGGATTTGAGACAAAGCGCGAGCGATTCCACCGTCACGAGCGGCTTCAGCTCCGAAATGATGCCGATGACCCCGATCGGCACGCGAACGCGGCTGACTTGCAACCCGTCCGGACGTTCCCAGCGCGATGTCACCGCGCCGACCGGATCCGGCAGGTCCGCGATGAGGCGGAGCCGGTCGGCCATTTCCTTCACGTCGTCGGCGGTCATCCGCACCCGGGCCACCGCCGCCTTCATGCGATCCTTGATGACGTCGCTCTCGTAGGATTTCCCCACGGCATCGACGTCCTTTTCGTTGGCCGCGAGAATCGCCTCCTCGTCGGCCGCCAACCGGTCCGCCATCGCCCGCAGCGCCTGGTCCTTGAGCGGGCCGGGAAGCAGTGCCTGTGACGAGACATGATTTCTGCATTCTTTCAATATCTTATCGATGTACATCTTCACCGGAACTTCAGGCATCGCAACCCCCGTGAAACGTTAGGAGTGGATCGTGAGGCGCACGCTTCGAACCGCTTGAACCACGCGACTATAGCATGCGATTTTTCCGACAGTAAACAGCCGACCGCGTCAATCGGGCCTCCGGTCCGTCCGTTTCCGTTCCTCCTGCCGGGCCAGAGACCACCCCAGCCACCCCCAGAGACAGGCCAGGGGAACCAGCATCCAGGCGATCTGCGAGGCCGTGCCCCCCATCGCCTTCACGCCGTTCACAATCCAGCCCGTCGCCGCGTCGCCTCCGCGCGAGACCGCCGTGTCGATGAAGTTTTTCGCTTTGTACTTCTCCTCGCGTCCGAGGACGGTGAACAGGACTTCGCGGGCCGGCTTGGCGATCGCGTACTCCCCGATGCGCCGCGCGACCGTGAAGAGCACGAACAGCGTCAACACCGGCATGAATCCGATCGCGCCGAACCCGGCGACGCTGACCGCCGGCAACAGCACCAGCGCCGATGCCAGACCGAACCGGCCGATCATCTGGCCGGTGACGAAGAACTGCGTCAGGAACGTGATCACGTTGACCGCGAGATCGATCATGGCAAACAGACGCGTGCGCCCTTCGGGCGAAGGGATCTGCTCCCCCACGAGCCTGGCTTGCTCCAGATAGAGGAAGGTGGCCGTCGTCGTCAGCAGGAACAGGTACCCGCAGATGCCGAGCAGATAGGGCGACGAGAGGGCCAGGCGGACTCCCGCCCACATGCTCCCGCCGACCGCCTCCCCGCTGCGACCAGTTTCCCGTCCCGCCCAATGCGCCGACCACCGGTCGAGCCGGTGGATGCAGAGCCCGCAGGCTCCGAGAAACGCCGCGGACGCCAGCATGAGGAACGGGACGGGCAGCACATAGGTGAGCGCCGTCGTCAGCAACGGTCCGACCATCGCGCCCGTGCTCCCGCCGGCCGCAATGACCCCGAAGAATCTGGTCCCCTGGGCCGGCGTGAACAGATCGGCCATGAAGCTCCAGAAGACGGAGACGACGAAGAGATTGAAGACCGACAGCCACACGAAGAAGACCCGCGCGATCCAGTGCGGGGCGATCTGGTTGGCCATCAGGAGAAAGAATCCGGCCAGGTTGAGGCCGAAAAACGCATAGACCGTCAGCAGCAGCCGGCGGCGCGGCGCCCGGGCGGACAGGTAGCCGAACAGCGGCGTCACCAGCAGCAGCGTGAGGAAGGTGGCGGTCATCATCCAGGGCAGATGCTGCACGCCCCCCTCGATCGCCATTTCGTCCCGCACGGGACGCAGGATGTAGTAGCCGCAGAGAAGGCAGAAAAAATACAGAAACGCCCAGCCGACCGGCGCCGCTTCCTCCGCCGCTGCGCCGGTGAGTGAGCGGACCGCCTCGCGCAACCTCGTCGTCATGAACGGCATCCTGACGAGACACCGGCTCCCGCGCAACAGGAATTTTTGTTAGAATGCCCGCCGCCGGAGGATTGCGAGGAGCCCCCATGCCGATCATCGATCTGCGCAGCGACACGGTCACGAAGCCGACGGACGGCATGCGCGAGGCGATGGCGCGCGCCGAGGTCGGCGACGACGTGTACGGCGAAGATCCGACCGTCAACCGGCTCCAGGAGATGGCGGCCGGGCTGCTCGGGAAAAAAGCGGCGCTGTTCGTCCCCTCCGGGACGATGGCCAACCAGCTGGCGATCCGGATTCAAACGCAACCGGGCCAGGAAGTGATCGTCGAGAGCAAGGCGCACATCGTCCGCTACGAACAGGGCGCGGCCGGCGCGCTGGCCGGCGTGCAGCTGCACTGGGTGACCGGCACTCGCGGCATCATGGCGCCGGAGCAGGTCGAAGCGGCGATCCGTCCCCAGGATCCCTACAGCATTCAGACGGCGCTCATCTGCCTGGAAAACACCCACAACAGCGGCGGCGGCACGATCTATCCGCTCGCCACCATCGAACGCATCCGCGCCGTGGCCTCGGCTCGTCGCGTCCCGATGCATCTCGACGGCGCGAGGCTCTTCAATGCCGTGGCGGCCACGACCCTGCCCCCGGCGTCCTACGCGCAGCACTTCGAAACGGTCTCCGTCTGCCTCTCCAAAGGATTGGGCGCCCCGGCCGGCTCGCTCCTCGTGACCAACGACCTGACCTTGATCGAGAAGGCCAGACGCTTCCGCCGCATGTACGGCGGCGCCATGCGGCAGGCCGGCATCCTGGCGGCGGCCGGCATCTACGCCCTCGAGCATCACGTCGGGCGCTTACAGGAGGATCACGACAACGCCAAACGGCTCGCGCGGAAGCTGCAACAGATCCCGGCCGTCACGATCAATCCTCAGCACGTGGACACGAACATCGTCATCTTCGACGTGACCGGTCACCGGCTGACGCCTCCCGCCCTCGTCGACGCGCTGAAACAGGACGGCGTGTTGATCAACGCGATCGGCGGCGGCAGTTTTCGCGCGGTCACGCACCTGGACGTCTCCGCCGCCGCCATCGACCGCGCCGGAGAGGTCTTCGCCCGCCTGTTGGGCTAGCCGCTTCTTGCATTGACAGCTTTTCCACCCAAATCTAGAATGCCAAGAGTGAGGGATGGAGTCCGCCGTTGCAGGTCGTGTCGTTCGCACAGATCAGCCGAATCCTCGAGTTGACCGATTCGCTCGGCCTCAATCGCGAGTGGGTTGAAATCCCCCTGTCTCCCAAACGCCCCGGACTGGTGCGCCGCCTCGGCAACGGCAAGCTTGAAATCATCGTCGATGCCGATCAACCTTTTGACGAATGGCTGCGATCTCTCCCCCGACAGATCCAGTCGGCACAAGGAACCCCGTAAATGGACACCGAACGCACATCCACGATTCCCACGCGGGAAGAGCTGCAATCCGAGCTCGTCCCGGTTCCGGAGCGGCCCGAGCCGCCGGAACCGGTCAATGAACCGGCCTATGAAGAAATCGTCGCGGTCGCGTTGCGGCACGTCCGCGGCCGGCGCGGCGGCGATCTCGTCAGCGTGCTGCTGGCGGGCTCCGGCGCGCGGCGGGCCGTGACCGCCCACAGCGACGTGGATCTCATCGCGCTGGTCAAAGGACAGGCGGACGTCCATGAGATCGTGCGGGTTGCGGATCGCATGGCGGACATCCGCTACTACGGCCACAGGGAATTGGAGGAGGAACTCGCCTACTCTCCCCGCCTGCCGTCGCTGCTCCGGAAAGCCCGGATCCTGCATGACCACGACGGCATCGGCGCCAAGCTGATCGAACGGGCGAACAACCGGTTCCGGCACGGCCCTCCGCCCGCGAGCATGAACGAACAGATCCGGCTGAAGGCCGAGTGCTTCCATTGGCTGGGCAAGGCCCAGGACCTCGCGGACAAACCGGCGACCGCGCAGTACCTGTTGATGATCTTCTTCGACGATCTGACGAACGCCTTCTTTCGCCTGCGCGGACTCTGGCCGACGGCGCCGGTCGACGTCCCCCGCTTCATTGCGTCGCGCGATGCCGCGCTCGGCGAGCTCGCCGGACAGTTTCTCACCGCGTCCACGCTGCCGGAACGGCTCAACTGCGGCCGGGACATGGCCAATCTTCTGTTCAAGGACGTTCCCAATCCGGCCCGCATCGATTAGCGGCCGCTCTGTCCAATAGGAGTCCCGGTGGAAATCGGATTCATCGGTCTCGGCAAGATGGGCCTGAACATGGTGACCCGCCTGCAGCGGGCCGGGCATCGCGTGGTGGCCTACGACCGTTCCGCCGATGCGATCGCGCAGGCGACCGCCGCCGGTTGCACGGGTGCCGCGTCACTGGCGGACCTCGTCCGGAAGCTGGCGGCGCCGCGCGCGGTCTGGATCATGGTCCCCTCCGGCGCGCCCACCGAAGAGACGGTGCAGGCCGTCTCGGCGCTCCTCCAGGCGCAGGATATCGTCATCGACGGCGGCAATACGCGTTTCCACGACGACGTCAGACGGGCCAAGGATCTGCTGCCGAAGGGGCTGCATTACGTCGACGTCGGCACGAGCGGCGGCGTCTGGGGCCTGCAGAACGGCTACTGCCTCATGGTCGGCGGCGAACCGCAGCCGGTCGCCCGGCTGGCGCCGATCTTTGAGGCGCTCGCGCCGCCGAACGGCTGGGCCCATGTCGGCGCCGCCGGCGCCGGCCACTACGTGAAGATGGTCCACAACGGGATCGAGTACAGCATGATGCAGGGCTACGCGGAGGGCTTCGAGTTGATGTCCAAAAGCGACTATCGCCTCGATCTCGCCCGCATCGCCGACCTCTGGATGCAGGGCAGCGTCGTGCGGTCCTGGCTGTTGGAACTGGCCGCCGGCGCCCTCAAGGACGACCCGCGCCTCGAAGGGCTGAAGGGCTACGTGCAGGATTCCGGGGAGGGCCGCTGGATGATCGCCGATGCGATCGA
>DIHJ01000080.1:47244-47375 GCA_002420105.1 Nitrospira sp. UBA5699 | reverse complement strand
GGCAATTCCGTCGCCAGAGGCGCGATGAGCAGGGCGAGAATCAGCGGTGAAACGGCAAACGTGGCGGCCACGGTTTCTGCGGCGGTCACAAACAGGTGCGCGCCCGCGATCAACCCGCCGAGACCCGCCGC
>DIHJ01000080.1:39835-47016 GCA_002420105.1 Nitrospira sp. UBA5699 | reverse complement strand
TGTAAAGACTCATCAATCCGATCGCCGCCGCGACATGAACCGCACGGGACGGGATAAACACGCAGCCCAGCGCAACCGTATAACCGATCGTGAAGAACGTCAGGTCGGTCCGGACCTCGCCGTAGTTCAAATGGAACTGCGCCGTCCGTTTGCCCGCCCGGGCGAACAGGATCAGCAACAGCGCGAGAATCGGCAGGACCAGCGTGCTGAGCATAAAGGGGGCGCCGAGGATCGCGCCCAGGCCGACTTCTGCTTCCTGCCGGCTTGTCCCGAAAAAGATCGCGATGACGGGGATTGACGTTTCCGGCAGCGTGGTGCCGATCGCCGCGAAGATGCTGCCGACCGCGCCTTCGGAAATGCCGAGCCGCTTCCCCAGCCACTCGATGGCATTGGTGAAGAGGCCGCATCCACCCAGCGTCACCGCAACCGACACCAGAAACAGCAGCACATAGAACAGCACGGTCACGAACGTGTTCCCTTCTTGCCCTTCCGTGGCGCCACGCGTGAGTACGCCACCCGGGCCTCGTCCATCACATCTTTCAGCGGGCGTCCGGTCCGGACGGCAATCTTCCGGCAATCGGCATATTCCGGCGCCGCTTTCTCCCACCCGGCTCCGATTTCGCCGATTTTCATCTTCACCGAACCACCGGTCACGTTCACCGTCACAAACCGCCGCGGGAGCACCTGCCGGTCGAGTTCCTGAATCCGGACACCCAGCGCCGTAGTTTCCTGCAACACCACTTCCAGTACCGCATCGGTCTGTTCGCGGGCCGCAAGACAACTCAGGATGACGCCGGGCCGGCCCCGCTTCATAATGACGGGAATCAACGCCACATCCAGCGCCCCGACGGCAAAGAGCTGCGCCATCACATGCTCGTAGGCCTGGGGGTTCAGATCGTCGAGATTCGTTTCGATCTGCACCACCCGGTCGGCCGGCCGCCCGGTCGACGCAGCCTCGTCGGCCAGAAAAACCCGCAGCACATTGGGCCAGCCTTCAGGATCACTATCTCCGGCGCCATAGCCGATCTGCGCGGACTCCAGTACCGGCATCGAACCGAACGAGGATGCCAGTGTGCGCAGCAGCGCCATCCCCGTCGGCGTCGCCAATTCGCAGCGCGGTCCTTCCGAATAAACGGGAATCCCCTTCGCAAGCGCGGCAACGGCCGGGCCGGGAACCGGGAGCAACCCGTGCGCGGTTCGAATCGTCCCGGCGCCGACATTCACCGGAGAAGCCGTGACCTGCGTGACGCCCAACAGATGACAGCCCAACACGCCCCCCACGACATCGATAAACGAATCGATTACCCCGACTTCATGGAAATGAACGTCGCGCTTCGCGACTCGATGAGCCAGCCCTTCGGCTTCCGCCAGATGATCGAACACGGTCCGGCTCTGTGCTTTCACGGCAGCCGGCAGCGTGCTGGCGGCAAGGATCTTCTGAATGCGGGAGAGCGAGAGGGGCCGATCGAATCCCCGCTGGATGACGACCGAAATCTTCGTCGCGTGCAGCGCGCCTCGATGAACCTGCCGCTGCTCCAGTCGGTAGCCGGTCAACGTGAGGCGTTTGAGTTCCGTGCGAAGCCGGGCCAGCGGAAGACCGGCATCGACCAGGGCGCCAAGCACCATGTCGCCGCTGACACCCGAGAAACAATCGAAATGCAGCCGTCGTCCCACTCCCGCTCCTTATCGACGCATCGCAAAAAGGCCGCTCATCTTACCCAAGGCGCTCCGCAACGGCAATCGCTTCATCGCGTGACAGCCGCAGGATGCTCAAAAAGACCACGGTTCTCACCCGCCCAACCCCGGCGCGCCGAGACGCGCCGTTCCGCGTAAGGCCGCAGCGAGCGAAGGGTCGAGGGGGTACATACCAAGCTTTGCTTGTGCCGCTCGCTTCGATCACGTGCGAGCGGATAGTTGCTTTGCCATAAGTTGGCTTCTCGGTACGTTGAGGGTCTAAGCGATGGGAGAACGACGCTGACGGGCATTTGCAGCATTCTGCCAGGAGGTTGATCATGAAGATGCTCACGATCATCTGCCGCGAGCAGTTCGAGGACGAGGTGCTCGTGCTGTTCGACCGGCTGGCCGTTACCGGATACACGGTGGTCCATAAGGTGGGCGGGAGCGGGGAGACGGGCGCGGTGTCGGTGACGCACACCAGTTCCGGCGGGAACAAGCTCTTCCTCGTGGCCCTTCCTGACGACCGGATGGCGGCACTTGTGCAGGCGGTGAAGGAACTGCAGGCCAGGCTGGTGAGCGAGTCCGAGGGACACCCGGTGCCGTTCAAGGCGTTCCTCCTGCCCTGCGAACCGATCGTCTAAAAGCCGATCAATGATGAATGGGGAATGTGGTCTGGAGAGTTCTGAGGTGTGGCCATGCAGGACGGGCGAGAGGAGCGCGACTGGCGCGACAAGCGGGACGAGCAGGAGGCAAGGGGTAGCGGGATAGGGGGTAACGGGGTATGGGGGTATGAAAATGTGGAATGGGGCCGAGGTCAATGTGGAATTGGGAATGTGGAATGAAGATTCGAAGTGTCGATGCGGTGAGCGGCACGGAGGTTAGGGAGCGAAGAGTTCGGCGAGTAGGGCGAGGACATGTTCTCTGGTCGCTTCGTCGATCCTGCCCAGTTTCTTGACGAGCCTGCTTTTGTCCACTGTTCTGATTTGATCCAGCACGATCTGCCCCGTCTTGCTCTTGAAGCGTACCGCTACGCGCGTCGGATACGGGCGGCGTTTCGTCGTCATGGGGGCGACGATGACGGTATCGATGTGCTCGTTCATCTCGTCAGGGGAAATGAGGAGGCAGGGGCGGGTTTTGCGGATTTCCCGACCTTCGGTGGGATCGAGGCGTACAAGGAAGACATCGAAACGGGAAACTACCATCGCCACTCTTTGCGATCCCATGTGGAGGGCGGGGCAGTGTCTTGATCCAACAGTCGGTCATCGCCCCGGCGATGCATCTGTGCAAACGCCTGACTCCAGTCGGCTCGCGGCTTCGTCGCCGACCGGATGACCAGTTGCCCCTGTTGGATCTCGAGCTCGACGGCGCCGTGCAGATGGCATTGCTCGATGACGGCTTTCGGAAGCCGGATGCCTCTGGAATTCCCGATTCGTACTACTCGCGCTTTCATCGCCCATCCCTTCAAGAAGATGTTCTTTGCTTGGTGTAATTACATTGGCATTACAGGTCTTGTCAAGCCGGACCATGAAGAAATGTGGAATTAGGGATTTGGAATGAACCCAAGAAAGTTGTGGGTTTTGGGTTCTGAGTTGCATGCGAGCGGGACTGGCGCGACAAGCGGGACGAGCAGGAGGCAAGGGGGAGCGGGATAGGGGGCAACGGGGTATGGGGGTATGAAAATGTGGAATGGGGCCGAGGTCAATGTGGAATTAGGAACGTCGAATTGCCGAAGATGGTTCTGAGTTGTGAGTTCCGGGTGCGCTTTGCTCAACCGGTTCGCAGCTGCGAACGAGGATTTTCTTGAGCGGACGGCCTGAGCCGGTATAGTGGGGCTTTCAGGAGGGAAGGCCCCCATGAACGACCAGCAGACCGCCTCCGCGATCCTTGCCCTGGAAGAATGCATCGAACGGTACGTGGCCGACTGTCGCGCCCGCGTGGATGCGTTCGTGAAGGGGCATTTCTCGCTCCAGGAAACCATCGCCCTTCAGAAACAGTCGCTCCTGAGCGATCTGGTCTGCTATCCCGTCAATGCCCTCTGGGCGATCCCCTCCCTGTTCGTGAAGAAGATCCTCGAGGTGCCGGTCAAATTGGGCTGGCGCTCCGGCGCCGACCTGATCGGCCTGCTGCCGGGTGGAATGAAGACGCGATACCAGAAGGAAGTCGAGCGCCTGATCGCGGTCGAGCTGCTGCAATGGCCCTGTACGATGGGCGATCGGAAGGCCGCCGCGAACGGGCTGGTCGAGCGGATCAGGCAGCACCGGCAACTGGGGCCGTTGTTGGCGGCGGGAGTCCTGTCGGATGAGGCGGTGAGGGAGCTGTCCGACGTGCCCCGGTTGATCACCGACCATTCCTCCAGCCGTGCCCTGGTGCTCGATACGGCTGCGACGGTGCTGACGCTGGCGGCCGGATGGCTCTTTTTCGGCGACCATTCCCTCGGCATTGCCGGGATCGGTGATCAGATCGCGAGAAAACGGGCGAAGGATCGGGCTGCCTCCACCTTCGTTCTGGGGTCGAGCCTGGGATCGGCGTTCTATTCCGTGTTTCCTCCGAAGCCCTCGTTCTGGCAGGTCGTGGGGGCGACGCTGCTGGTGGGACTCTTCGTCACGGGGATGAGCCTGCTCGTCGGGCTGCTGAGCGACCCCTGTCTGAAACGGGCCGGCTTACAGCAGGCTCGGCTGCACCAGCTCATCGATGGGGTCGAAGACTGCCTGTACCGGCAGCTGCGCACGCGCCTCAAGCCGCTCCTCCGCCGACAGGCGGCATAGCCCCACAATATAGAACGCACTCGGGCCGTCACGCGAGCCGAGGGAACGGCTCGTTCGGACGTCGTTGACCAGCCCGGTTGCGGACGCGCTGCCCCTTCTTTCCTGAACCGGTCCCTCATCTTTTGCGTTCTTCGATCGGCTCCCTCTATAAGCCGCTGAATTTGCAGGCTTCCGTTCGATCCGCCCCCTCCCGGCCAATCTTTACTTCACGCTTCCTGCTGAAGTAGCCTCTGGAAGGGCCCTCGGTCCGCTCGGCGACGCGAACGTGCGACGGTCGTTCGCGATGCCTTCTTCCGGGCTCTCATCGTCATCTTAATGAAGGGAGTCATCATGAAAGCACTCACCACATCGGTTCTGGCAGTGAGCCTGCTGGCGTTTGCCGGCAATGCGGGCGCCATCGACTGGACTGCGATCTGCTGCGACGGCGGGTATGAATACCGCCATCCGAACGCCCTGGAAAGGGAACTCAAGCGGTTGAAGGACGAACTGGCTGCGGCGCAGAAACTGGCGGCGGATCGGGAGAAGGAGATCGCGGCGCTGCGGTCCAGCTCCAGCGAGGCGCTCAAGGCGGCCCAGGCCGAGATCGATCAGTCCAAGGCCAGGATCGCGGACCTCGAACGGCAGCTGGCGGACCGTGAACGGGAGATCGCTTCCCTGCGATCCAGCTCGAGCGACGCGCTGAAGTCGGCGCAATCGGAGCTCGACCAGTCCAAATCGCGCATCGCGGATCTGGAGCGGCAGCTGAGCGACCGGGAGAAGGAACTCGCCGCCCTGCGGGCCAGTTCCAGCGACGCGCTTAAGTCGGCCCAGGGGGAGCTCGATCAATCCAAGGCCCGCGTCGCAGACCTCGAACGGCAACTGGCCGAGCGCGACAAGGAGATCGCCTCGCTGCGGTCCAGCTCGGGCGAAGCGGCCAAGTCGGCCCAATCGGAGCTGGATCAGGCCAAGGCCCGGATGGCCGAATTGGAACGGCAGCTGGCAGACCGCGAGAAGGAACTCGCCGCGCTCCGCGCCGGGGCGAGCGACGCCTCCAAGCTGGGCAGTCAGCTCTCGTCGTTGCAGGGGGATCTCGATCAGTCGAAGGCCCGCATCGCCGAGCTCGAGCGGCAGCTCGCGGCCCTGCAGGCGACCGTGGACGACAAGGCGAAGCGGGTGGCGGAACTCGAGGGGCAACTGGCCGAGCGTGACAAGGAACTCGCCGGTCTGCGCGGCGAACTCTCCGCCGAAATGGCGAAGCTGAAGGAAGCGCAGCGCGGGCTGATCAAGGCGCTCAGGCCGCAGATCGAGAAGGGCGACATCACCGTCGATCTGAACAACGAGCGGCTCCTGATCAACCTGGCCTCCGGCTATCTGTTCGGGCTGGGCGAGGATCAGCTCAAGCCGGCAGGGGCCGATGCCCTGAAGCAGGTGGGCGGCATCCTGAAGGAGTTTCCCGAGTACAAGGTCGCGGTGGACGGTCACACCGACAACCTTCCGATCCGGCGCGAGCTGAAGAAGAAGTTCCCGACGAACAAGGAATTGTCGGAGGCCCGCGCGACCAGTGCCGCGAAGGCGCTGGCCGAGGGAGGCCTCAGCAACACGACGACCACCGGGTTCGCGGACAGCAAGCCGGTCGAATCGAACAGCACGCCGGCGGGTCGGGCCAAGAATCGCCGCGTCGAGGTGCGCGTCACGAGGTAGGCATCGCAGCCGGTGCGCAGGAGAGCCGGAACGAGGCGCCCGGTCCGACCGGGCGCCTCGTGAGTTAAGTTGGGAAATGTGGAATTTGGAATGAACCCAAGAAGGTTCTGAGTTAGGAGTTCTGAGTTGTTCGGATGGTAGTTTGCAATGGGAAGGGGAGGCGGGGCCCTGGTAATATTTCCTTAAAAATCAGCGGTTATCCCTAGTTCCCCGGCTGGTTGACCGCTGCGTAGGATGGGTGCATGGAAAGGGGGCCTTCGTGGCTTGTATGATGTAGCCAGGGAGGGTTGCCGTGAAGCTGTCTTGCACCTCCATCATGACCCGTATCGAATGGTGCCGCCAGCAGCGGGCGCAGGCCCGCACTCAGTCCGAGTTGGAACGCTGGCGCGCGGAAGAGGAAGGGCTGCGCGACGCCTTCCTCAACAGGGATCACACCAACTACTATCGGTTCAGTCCGCCCGATCTGTTCTGGCGTTATGCGATGGGACTCGAGGACGGGCGCGCGCTGGTCCGTCTCGCCATGACGGAACGGCACGTGGCAGCCGGTTTCCTGGATGACGCGCGCGCCTGCGATCGTTCCGACGAGGCGGGAGACTGCCGCTGAACCATGGCGCATGAGCGTTCCTGAGGCCGCAGGGCCCGGAGGCGTCTGATGTGGCTCCTCGTGCTGATGCTGCTGGGTGCGGCTCCCGCTTGGGCCGAGCCCGGATTCTCCGAGCGCTACCAGCGCGACTACAACATCTTCAACCCGCTCAACGAGCTGCGCCCGGACAATCCGCTCAATCCGATCAACGGGTACGATCCGAACAATCCCTTCAATCCGCTCAATCGATACGATGCGGGGAACCCCGCCAACCCGCTCAACCGGTACAATTCCAACAACCCGTTCAATCCCCTGAACCAGTACGATCCGAAAAATCCGCTCAACCCCCTGAACGAATACAACCCCTCGACGCCGTTCCGGCCGTTGAACGCCCCGCCGACGCCCCTGCGGTAACGGCCGACCCTCCTTTCTTCTCGCCAGCAGGCCGATCAACACCCGCATCCGCTCGTCGAGCC
>DIHJ01000080.1:0-39770 GCA_002420105.1 Nitrospira sp. UBA5699 | reverse complement strand
CACCCGCATCCGCTCGTCGAGCCTCGTGAGGGCCTCGTGCAGGCGGAAGAGCAGCATCCCGAACTCGCAGAGGACCCGCCAGAGGATGTTGCCGACATAGCCGCCGTTCGCCGCTCTATGAGCAGGGGATATTCCCTGTGTCTGCGAACCTGTGTAGAATACCGTCGCAACGACGGTCGGCATGGCCGGTAGGTGAACGTCTCGTCACACTCCGTTCCGATGAGATCATGAGCAGCCCGATGGGGGAGCGGTGGTTGATCGTGTCGTTTCGAAAAACGGCTTGCCCATTCGGCTGACCGACGAGCGCTGGGGGCATATTTCGGAAGAACATGCTGAGCTGGCTGAGCTGCGGACGGAAGTATTGGAGACGGTCGCACGACCGGAGCGGATCCTGCTCGGCGGAGACGGGGAACTCCTGGCGATCCGTCAATTGGAACAGGGAAAGCACCTGGTGGCCGTCTATCGGGAAAGGGAAGGAGACGGTTTTGTTATCACCGCCTTTATGACGCGACGAATGCGGTCCCTTTCGAAGAGGAGACAGTTATGGCCATAACGGACATTCAAGAGTACCTGAAGCTGATTCCGGCGGTAAACCGGTCGCCCCAGCACGCGGTCTGGCTCACGTATGACTCCGAGGCGGACACGCTCTATGTCAACTTCAAGAAGCCGAGCCGCGCGACCGACAGCGAAATGACGGACGACGACATCATCGTGCGCTATGAGGGCGAAGAGGTGATCGGCTTCACCGTATTGCATGCCGCGAAACGGATGAAAGCCACGGCCTAAGACCTACTTGGAATCCCTCAGCCCCGTCCCTCCTTTTTTCCCGCCAGCAGGCCGATCAGCACCCGCATCCGCTCGTCGAGCCTCGTGAGGGCCTCGTGCAGGCGGAAGAGCAGCATCCCGAACTCGCAGAGGACCCGCCAGAGGATGTTGCCGACGCCGAGGAGGGTGAGGCCGCCGAAGAGGAGCATGTCGCGGCCGACCTCCGTAAACTCGGGAGCCCAACCCGTGAGGACCAGCAGCACCATCCCGAGGCCGGCAAGCGAGATGGCCGCCGCCCCCAGGACGTACACCACTTGAATGAACGGCGGACCGATGAAGGACCCGAAGGCGAAGAAGCCTCTCCGTTCCTGCGCGGACAGGATTACGGGACTGTCCGTCTGGACCGGCCCCTTGTCGTTCTGGAGGGTGGCGCCGCAGTTCTTGCACCACTGGGCTGCGGTGGGGTTCTCAAAGAAGCATTCGACGCATCGCATACCGGTTCTCCCCGTGCGTGATGAAGGGTGAACGTGGCGGTCTGATGCCCTCGGTCCGGAACAGGCTGGTCCCGTCAGGCTAGGCCGGTGACGGGAGGGCTGTCAAGAATGCAGGGGAGGCCGGCGGGCGTTCGGACGGAATGCTCCTTGGGCGTCGAACGTCCGCCGAACTTCGGTGAGGCGATGCGGGCCGGTTTACCTGGCCCGATGGATATCGACCATGACGTTGTCTGCGTCGAGTTCGATGGTGACCGGCATTCCTTCCTCGAGCACGGACAGCTTGCTTCCGGCCAACGGATCGACTTCATAGCTGGCCGATCCCTCGGGGGTCGAGACCTGGATTTCGCTCCAGTAGGGGTCGGCGTAGTGGATGCGGCCCGCCACGAACCGATGTTCGGGGAAGAACCGGTCCGTCCTGGAGACATCCATCAGCACGTTCCCGGAATCGACGAGCAGGTTCAACGTTTCGCCCACCTTCGCGTCGAGCAGGCCCACGCGATCCGCCTTGGTCGGGCTGATGACGCGAGGCTGCATGCTGGTCTCGGTCTGCACGAAGATCATCCCCGAGTGGATCTTGGAGATGACGCCGCTGAAGCCGTAGTGCGCGCTTTGCACGAAAGGCGTCGGCTGCTCGGCGCCGGCCGGGACGCCGGCCGACAACATCGCTGCGACTGCTGGAACGAGGAACGCGGGGTATCTCATGTCGGGCCTCCTTTCGCACGGTGACGGAACGACCGCCGTTGCGTCAGGGAAAAGTCTAATCCGATCGGGAGGGGCTGCCTATCACCCGAAGGATTGATTTTCAGAAGAACACGTTCTGAGTTCTGGGTGCTGAGTTATCCAAGAAAGTTCTGAGTTACGGGTTATGAGCTCTGAGTTGGGGAAAAGTCCGTTGGTATTTTGGAATGGGGAATGGGCGGGTGATAGAAGACGATGAGGAATTGGGAATGAGGAATGTGGAATGTGGAATGGCGGAGGGGAGGAGAATTGGGAATGTGGAATTTGATCTGTGCACTGTCGATCGAACAGCGGGGAGGACGTGTCGGAGAGGCGCTTGGTGCATGGGCTCCGGTGCAATGGTATGATGGGGCTTGCGGGACGGTACGTTGATTCATTCTTATATTGAGAGGAGACCATGGCAATGAATTGGACTCGCAGCATGATCGGTATCTCGTTGGGACTCGTGCTGTTCGCCGGAACGGGTTTGGCGGCGGAACCGGCAGATGTGGAGCGGTTCGTCAAGGCCCGCATCGACATCGGCGAGATGATGACGAACTATTTCAAGGGCGGGGAGCGGTTCAAGGAAGGGCAGCGGCCTTCGCCGGAGCAGATGAAGGAGATGGGCGCGGACATCAACGCGAAGCTCGCCCAGTTGCTGGAAAAGCACAATCTGACGGTCGAGGAATACCGCCAGCGGAGCAAAGAGGTGTTCGCCGACGAGGCGGCGGTGAAGAAGTTCCTCAGCGAGCATCCTGATCTGAAGCAGCGGTACGAAGCGCTGCCGCTGGATCGGATGGGGCGCGGGGGAAGCGGGAGGGGATATTAGGGGGAAATGTGGAATTTGGAATGGGCAATGGGCGGGCGGGAAAGCCTGCTCGCCCGGCCCGCCGGACGCATGACACGAATCCGATAACCAACCGAACCGGATCAACCAGATGGAGCAGACCAACCAAGTCGGCCGGCGGCGGGAGTTTTATGAGCGGCACAAGCCGGTTGCCGTGGCGATGATCCTCGTCGTGCTGTTGCTGCCCTTCGCGGGTCTTCTGGTGAACGGGCTGCTCGGGGCGGTGCTGGCCATGCTCCTGTCCTTCGCCGCCTATTACCTCACGCCCTACGTCTGGGGCAAACTGACCGCCTGACCATTCTTCCTATCATTCCCTCGCGTTCCAGTCCGTCTATTCGACGATGAGCGTGCCGGTCATGTTGGCGTGGCCTTTGCGCCGGCAGATGTAGAGGTAGGTTCCGGGCGGCGGCGCCACGAGGATGCGGAGGGCCTGCCCGGGCGGAAGGGCGATGCCGGGGCCGCCGGCCTTCGCCTGTGCGTCCCGCGGCGGAAGGTTGGCGGCGTACATGAGAAGCGGGCTGTCGAACTCGTGCTCCTCCCTGCCCGCATTATAGATGGTGAGGGTCAGGGGCGAGGAGGCGCTGACGCGCACGAGGTCCGGATCGAAGCGAAAATCCTGCGTGGTGAGGGAGACGGTCTGGGTGCCGTCGCAGCCGGCCGGCCCCAACAGGCCGGTCAACAGTCCCAGGCCCAGCCAGGCCACGCCAACTCGATCCCGCCTCATGCCACCGTCGTCCCGATCATCCGATCCGAGGCGGATTCCTCATCCGCCATTCCCAATTTCCCATTCTTCTTACAACGTAGAACTGTTTTGCCTTTCCCGCCCGTCGCGCGCGTCTCGCATGTTCATAACTCAGAACTCCTCAGGTCTTCCATTTAATGCTGCACCCGATGCTGGGTTTCTGGTTGCCGTCCACCGGCCTGTTCGCGAGGACGGCGTCGATCGCGGCGCGCAGGTCGCGCCCGGTCACCGGTTTGCCGCTGCCGGGGCGGCTGTCGTCGAGCTGTCCCCGATACGCCAGTTTCCGGCCGCCGTCGAACAGATAGAAGTCGGGCGTGCAGGCGGCGTTGTACGCCTTCGCGACCTCCTGGCTTTCGTCGAAACAGAGCGGAAACGTGAAGCCCTGCTGCTCGGCCATCTCCTTGAGCTTGTCGGGCGCGTCGTCCGGATATTGCGCCGGGTCGTTGCTGCTGATGGCGACGATGCCGAGACCGCTCCCGCGATAGTCCCGTCCCAGCCTGGCGAGTTCTTCCCGGACATGCGCCACGTAGGGGCAGTGCCGGCAGATGAACATGACCAGCAGAGCGGTCTTTCCCTTGAACGAGTCGAGGCTGTAGAGTTGCCCGCTGACGACGTCGCGCAGGCTGAACGGCGGGGCGGGCGTTCCGAGCGGGAGCATGACCGATGCCATTGCCATGGAGACCTCATTGCGTCATGTTGTGAGCAGGACCGGCCCATTCTACCGGGTCGGACCGCATCGGGCCAGAGGCCGATCGCATTCAAGGTCCGGAGCGGGCCCGTTTGGGGACGGCCAGAAAGGGAAGTGACCGTGAAGGCAGGTTATCGCTTGATCATCGTGGATCGGGCCGGCGTGCTGGTGTCCGAATTTCAGCTGACGGAGCAGGCGCTGTCCAAGCCGGAGGCCTTCGTCGCGGCGATCAAACAGACGATCGAGGACGTCGAGGAGGGTGAGCCGTAATGCTATGAAATCCCGCAATTGCGATTCATTTCGCACAGGGATTGCGGACAATATGAAACAGTCCGCCGGAGCTTGTTGCGAACTCCTTGACCGGCGAGGGGAATTGCCTGGCGCGGATCTTGCGTAACGATATTTTCGTTTGTATTATGTGATGGCAGTGGCAAGCAGACGGAGACCTCATTCGATGAAATACGGCTTTTCCATCTTGGCCCTGGTTCTGGCGGTTTCTTTCGCGCCGGTCGATCAGGCTGCGGCGATCAACGACGTCATAATCATCCAAGGTCATGCGACGCCCCTCGGTCCCCTGAGCAAGTCCGAGGAAAAAGCCTTGCGGCAGGGCCTTCCGGGGCAGCCCTCTTCCGCGAAATCAGGCCAATCGGCAGCCGCCGTGTTCCGGGACGTGCCGTCGATCAGCGGAAGCTACTCGGTCGGCGGAACCACTTTGATGCCCTACGTCGGCGCCGGTTTCGGGAGCGGCTATACCTCGGAACTGGACCGGTCGTTGAACAGCCCCGCCGCGCCCGCGACAGAGTCCGGCCTGCGAAGCCAGTTCGGCCAAAGTTTTTCGCCCAACGAGTTTCAGCTGGGTATCCGCATCCCCTTCTAAAACGGGAGGCGGAAATACCCGCTATTTTCCTCCTGTTGACTCCCCCCATATCGTCGGCATAGCCTTACGCCGCAATCGCTGGCGCCCGCTTCATCCACACGTGAGGAACATCATCATGACGCGACCCCTTCGATGTCTGTCCTGCCGCTTCCCCCTTGATCCTCGACGCGTCGTGCCGCTGGGCCTGGTGATCGTTCTCGCGCTGCTGAGCGGTCCGGTCCCTGCGGCCCTGGCGGACAGGGAGTCCGACGCCCGTGAGACCGGCCGCCTGCTCGCGGTCCTCCTCGACTGCGGCCGCGTGGCGATCGGACAGAATCAGGACCTGATCAACGATCCGGACAAGGGCGACAAGGGCTTTACGCCGGAGGTCTTCGCGCAACAGACGATCGCATTGTTCAAGGAACGGACCGGCCACGACCTGACGAATCTCTCCGCCGCGCAGGTGCCGGCCATGGCGCAGCCGTTGCTCGCCCGGCTGCTGGAGGAGAGCAAGAAGACCGTGGCGACCTATCAGACCGTCATCAACATGAAGGGGATGAAGTACAAGGGATTGATCCCCGCCACCTTCGGCACGGAAACGGGCAACCGGTTTCAAGCCTGGTCCGGGGTCTATCTGAAACAGACGGCGCCGGAATCGCTGGTCCGCAATCCCAGGAACAAGCCGGATGCCTTCGAGATCGCCTCGATGGAGAAGATGGAGCAGCCGACGTTCCCCCGAGACGGCGAGCAGGTCGTCAGCGAAACGGTCGAGGAGGGGAAGAGCCTGCGCCTGTTGCTGCCCTTGTTCTACGGCAAGGCCTGCCTCAGTTGTCACGGGAGCCCGAAAGGCGAGCGGGACATCACCGGCTATCCGAAGGAAGGCGCGCAGGAGGGCCGTCTGGGAGGCGCCATCAGCGTGAAGCTTCCCCTGCCGTAAGGACCGGATCTCCGCCATGCAATACGTCCATCTTGGCCGTTCCGGGGTGAAAGTCAGCCGGCTTTGTCTCGGCACGATGAATTTTGGTCCCGAGACGGACGAAGCGGAGAGTTTCGCCGTCATGGACCGGGCGCTGGAACTGGGGATCAATTTTTTCGACACGGCGAACGTCTACGGCTGGAAGACGGGCGAAGGCTGGACCGAGCAGATCGTCGGCCGCTGGCTCGCCCAGGGCGGAGGACGGCGGGAGAAAGTCGTGCTCGCGACGAAAGTGTTCGGCCGCATGGGCGACTGGCCGAACCAGTCGCGTCTGTCGGCCCTGCACATCAAGCGGGCCTGCGAACAGAGCCTCCGGCGTCTGCGCACCGACTGCCTCGATCTGTATCAGATGCACCACGTCGATCGGGAGACGCCCTGGGATGAGATCTGGCAGGCGATGGAGCAGCTGGTCCGCGAAGGCAAGGTGCTCTACGTCGGCAGCAGCAATTTCGCCGGCTGGCATCTGGCCCAGGCCCAGGAGACGGCCCGGAGCCGCCATTTTCTCGGCCTCGTCTCCGAGCAGAGCCTCTACAACCTCAACGAACGGACGATCGAGCTGGAGGTGATCCCGGCCTGCGAATCGTACGGCATCGGCCTGATCCCCTGGAGTCCGCTCGCGCGCGGGTTGCTGGCCGGAGCCTTGGAGCCGGCGACGAAGGGACGCCGCGCGGACGAAGACGTAAAGAAGGACGTTCAGAAGTACCGCTCCCGGTTGGAAGCCTACGAGGCGCTTTGCCGGCAACTCGGCGAGCGGCCGGCGGACGTGGCATTGGCCTGGCTGCTGCACCAGAAAGCCGTCACGGCGCCGATCATCGGACCGCGCACGCTGGAGCAGGTGAACGACTCGATGCGGGCGCTGAGTCTGACGTTGAGCCGGGACACGTTGACGCGTCTCGACGACATCTTCCCCGGTCCCGGCGGTCCGGCTCCGGAAGCCTACGCCTGGTAGCATCCGCTCGTCGCGATACCGTCGGAAGTGGGCGGGTGCCGCGGCGGCGTTCTCCCGCGCATTTCTCCCGTCGGCTCGCTCGTTGCGACAGGATCGTACGGCGCTTTTCGCCTCGCGGTTCTCGACGAAAGCATCGCCGCACTGGGCTTGCGGATTCGCCGCTTATCCTCCGAAAACCCCTGAGCCTGTGGATATTGGAGCTTGCCGCGTTGCTGCGAGGCGCATCAGCAGCGGCGATTGCATGAAGTCAAGCGCTTTTCCGTGAAAATGTCTAGAAATCGATTCATGACTCGGGACGACCACTATTAGTTGGGGCCCGCGCGCCGATTCACCAATGCCTAATTTTTAGGCACTTTGCTCGCTTGCTGCGTGAAACAGCGGGCTCCTGC
The DNA here is from genome assembly GCA_002420105.1 of Nitrospira sp. UBA5699. Taxonomy (GTDB): domain Bacteria; phylum Nitrospirota; class Nitrospiria; order Nitrospirales; family Nitrospiraceae; genus Nitrospira_C. Next base: position 32,347 of record DIHJ01000080.1, on the reverse strand, counting down.
GACAGGCCATGACGTTGTTCACAGAGTTATCCACAGAAAATGGGGATCGAGGTTTTCCATGCCACGAGGCATCAGAACCCGAAAAGTTTTGTGATTATTTTTCGACGGAGCTGACGCGTCGTTACTGCGGGATGAATTCCAGAAAATACTGCTTCGGCAGGAAACCGTGTTCTCTGAGTAGCGTGTAGCCGGCTTCCGTCATTTCCTGCACCACCCTGTCGCGCGGGACCAGGTGCCGCTTGGGGAAGCCGAGTTCGCCGGAACGGTCGTCGTGGTAGAAATCCACGATCGCGATGCGTCCGCCCGGTCGCAGGGCGGATTTGCTGTTGCGGAAATAGACCGGGCGGTCTTCGAGGTGATGGTAGGTGTTGCAGACGAAGATCAGATCGACGGATTCGAACGGAATCTTGGGATTGTCCGGCCGGGCCAGAATGAATTCGGCCTGATAGGGCCGGTGCATGTGGACGAGGCTCTCTTCGACGTATTTCAGCGCCTCCGGCTCCACGTCGATGGCATACACCTTGCCGGTGTCGGTCACCGCCTCGACGAACCGCCGCGTGAAATAGCCGGACCCCGCGCCGAGGTCGGCGACGCTCATGCCCGGTTTCACACCCAATGCCTCGATGACTTCCGAGGGTTTCTGGTCCCGATCGCGCTCGGGGCGGTCGAGTCGATCGAGATACTCCATGACGTTGGGTATGCGCTCATGTTGATGACCCTGCCGGGCTCGGACGGGCGCAGGCCACAGGAGGCCGAGGCAGAGGGCGGAGGCGAGCAGCGTGATGGTCGGGAAACGGTATTTCACGATCGTCGTCGGGTTCATCCTGCAAGGCGGCCGGCGGAAGACCAACGAAAATTGTAATCTTCGTCCGTCGCCGGATACAAGAGGGAGGCGCGATGATTGATGCCGGACACATTAGTTCGCTTGACTCGTTCCGGAGTGCGGGCCTATCGTTGTCTCGTGGGAGGAGTTAACGCCCCGAGGGAATATGGTTCATCAGGGGATCGAGCGTGAGGATGGTGTGCAGGACCAGCTTGTACTGGGAAGCCTAAAGTCCTCCCAAGGTCTCCGCCGTACCTAATCGTCCTCGGTTAGGTGCGTGCTCCTCCCACCCTAATACCGGCCGTTGAAAACCCCGGCCGGCCTCGCGACGCGACTCCACTCTTTCACGACGAAGGGCGGCAGGCAGTGCAGGGGATCCCTTCGTCGGACCGCCCGCCGTCTGGCTCTTTCGTCTGGCTGAAGCACCCGTCAATCGTCACGCGTCAGTTGCGGAAGGAGTCGCATCGTCCGGCTCTCCTCCGCGTATGACGCATGACGCATGACGAGCAGCATCGCCTCCTCGCGATCTCTCTCGCCCGTGGGGGCTCAGGCCACTTCGCGGCAGGACAGTTTATCGGGCAGGGTCGAGACGGCCACGCCGTTGCGGCCGTTGTGCTTGACGCGATAGAGCGCCTGGTCGGCGATTTCCCAGAGCAGATGGGGGAGCGGCGGTTGTCCCGGCGCCCAGGCGGCGGCGCCGATGCTCACCGTGACGGAGAGGGGACCGGCCTGGCTCTCGATCGATTCGCTGCCGATGGCGTAGCGAATCCGCTCGGCGAATTCGGCGGCGGCGCGTTCGTCGCATCCGGGAAGGATGATCAGGAACTCCTCCCCGCCGACGCGTCCCACCAGATCGTACCGGCGGGCCGCCTCCCGAATCCGCCCGGCGGCATCGCGAATCACGACGTCGCCGACCCGGTGCCCGTAGGTGTCGTTGATGCGTTTGAAATGGTCGAGGTCGGCCATGAGCACCGCCAGCGGTTCGCCCTCGCGCTCGGCGCGGACCATCTCGCGGCTCAAGGCGTCGAGCACGGCGGAGTGATTCAGGAGTCCGGTAAGCGAATCGTGCATGGCCCGCTGCTTGGACTCGTGGAGCAATTGCAGATTTTCGATGGAGACGCCCGCCTGGGCCGAAAGGGTCAGGAGGATCTGATCGTCCAGTTCCGTGAAGGCCGTCACGCTCCCGTCCTGCGAGAGTTTGTCCGCCAGGTACAATTGCCCGAACAACTGCCCGTGACTCCGCAGCGAGATGCCGAGGAAGGAGGTGACGGGCGGAGGGCCCTCCTGCGCCGCCAGGACATCCGCTTGGACGGCAAGGTCGTCGATCCGCAAGACCTCCGTCTGTTGCGCCAGGGCGGACAGCAGGCCGCCTCCGACCGGCAGGGCGGCGACGGCCCTCGCGCTCTGCTCATCGAAGCCGATCGTGACATACCGGATCAGCGACGTTTTATCCTCGTCGAAGATGCCGACCGCCGCGTACCGGGATCCCGTGGTGGTTCTGGCGATCTCCGTCAGCTCCCTGAGCAATTCGTCGAGATGGGGCGCCGCCGCCATGCGCTTGGCTCCGTCGACCAGCGCATGGAGAGCCTCGGCCCTCGCCTTGAGGGCCGCTTCCGCCTGGCTCGCGCGATCGGATTCCTGTTTGGCCGAATGCCATTCGCGATGGAGCCGTTTGACCAGCCACAGCAGCAGGGCGGCCAGCGGCACGATGATGAGGGTCGCAACGAGCATGAGATTTTGGAGAAAGGTGCGGATCGGCGCGAGGATGCTGTCGCGATCGACCCGGATCAGAATCCCCCAGCGCAGCGAGGTGCTGGCCTGCGGGATGTGAACCTGGGCATAGGCGGTGATCACCGGCGCCAGACGCCGCAGATGCTTTTCCTCGACGAACCCCCGCTCCGATGTCGCCAACAACAACGCCGAGGGGAGTTCCATATCCCGGAGATTCAGCCGGCCTTGTTGGCGGAGATTGGAGTCGGCGATCAAGTCGCCGTAGCCGTTCAACAGTTGATATTCGATATGGGAGTCTTCCGACCACTCCACGCCCCGCAGGACTCTGGTCGTCCGGTCGAGCAGATCCACGAGGTAGGGGACTTCCACCGTCGCGGCAATGACGCCGTGAAACGCTCCGTCGAGCGTCCGGACCGGCGAGGTCAGGGTAATGGCCAGGTTGTTCTTGGCATCGTCGCCCGTACGGGCATCGAGCACCGTGACGCCGTGGCTCCGGATGGCTTGTTGGAACCACCGGCTCTTGCTGCGATTCTGCGACAGCGTCCCCGGGTCCGTTCCGGCGATGATCCGTCCTTCGGCGTCCGTTACGCCGATCCATTGATAGGCCGGGAAGCTCTTGAGCAGTCGGTACAGATAGGCCGTCAGGGCGGCCCGATCGTGGCCTCGCGCGATCGGCGACGAGGTCAGCACTTCGATGTCGCCCTGCCGTTCGGCGATGATCGTTTCCAGTTTGCTTGCCGCGTCCGTGGCGGTCTGTACCAGGCTGTGGCCGGCGGTGGCCACCAGCCGGCGCTCGATCGTGCAAGCCCCCCAGCCGATGCAGAAAACCGTTACGATCGAGATGAGACCGACGAGCAGCATGGCAAACCGATGGGGGCGTTCCGCATGGAACCACAGGGCGGCGGCCGGAGAGAAGGCCGGACCGTGATCGCCCGTCGATCGCCGGTTCCCTCGCAAGCGGTTGTTGTGATCGAGATCCGTCACGCGGCACCCCTACGTGGTTTCGTGAAGGTGTTTGTGCAAGGAGAGCGCCATCGTCGCCGTACGTTCCTGCGCAAAGAATAGATGCATTTTGCTTGGAAACCAGCCTGGGCGGGCCGATTCGTACAATCGGAATAGGAGGGGATTTCCGTCGCGTCTCGCAAATTGTTGGACGACTATTTTTCACAGTACAAAGGGGGGGCGCGCAACCACTCGAAGGGGGGGATGCTCGGCTGCCGCGCCGGCGGGCGGGGCGGTTCATCGATTCTTCTGCGAGTTTCGGCTTGTCAAGCCGTCTCCGTCGCGTCGCGGCGTCGTTTGTGGTATGCGGGGTGGAATCCGCGCCGCCTTTTGTGGTACCAAGTCTTTGATGACGATCATTGTTGAGAGGTGGAATGTCTAAGAAGCACTCGTCCGCCGTTCCGGCCCCGTCCGCGTCTTCGCCGAAACCGACCTCCGAACCAGCCGCCCCCCAAAAGGCTCCCGCCAAACCGGCACAGCAGGTGACGGCGGTCGAAATGGGCGCGCGGCAGCGGGAAATTTCCGTTTCGGAATTTTTCACGAAGAACCGTCACCTGCTGGGCTTCGATAATCCGCGCAAGGCCCTGCTGACCTGCGTCAAGGAAGCCGTGGATAACGCGCTGGACGCCTGCGAAGAAGCGGGGATCCTGCCGGACGTCACGGTCGCGCTGGAAGTCGTCTCGAACGGGGAGCCGGTCGCGCCCAGCCAGGCGTCCAAATTCCGCATTACGGTGACGGACAACGGTCCCGGGATCGTCCGGCAGCACATTCCCCGGATCTTCGCGAAGCTGCTGTACGGCTCCAAGTTCCACCGCATGCGCATGAGCCGGGGCCAGCAGGGGATCGGTATTTCCGCGGCCGGCATGTACGGCCAGCTGACGACCGGCAAACCGGTGAAGATCATCTCGCGGACGGGACCGAAGGCCGCCGCGCACTTTTTCGAAGTGCAGATCGACACGAAGAAGAACGAGCCGCTCGTCCACGAGAACAAGCAGATCGAATGGCGGCAGCCGCAGGGGACGCAGGTCACGCTCGAAGTCGAAGGGAAGTACCAGAAGGGCCGCGCGTCGGTGGACGAGTGGCTGGAGCAGACCTCCATCGCGAACCCGCACGTCAGGCTCGTCTACCGGACGCCGGAGGGCGAGACGAAGGAATATCCGCGGACCTATCACGAGCTGCCGCCCTCGCCGCGCGAGATCAAGCCGCATCCCTACGGCATCGAATTCGGCATGCTGCTGAAGATGCTGCAGGACACAAAGAGCCATTCGCTCTCCGGTTTCCTGTCGAGCGACTTCTGCCGCGTCTCGCCGCAGCTGGCGGACGAGATCTGCAGGGCCGCCAAGGTTTCGCCGAACATGAAGCCGCGGGACCTGAAGGGGCCGGCGGCCGAAGTCCTCTACCGGACGATTCAGAACACGAAGATCATGGCGCCGCCGACGAACTGCATCTCGCCGATCGGCGAAAAGGCGATTCTCGCCGGCCTCTACAAGCAGATCAAAGGGGAATTCTATACGGCGGTCAGCCGGCCGCCGGCCGTCTATCGCGGCAACCCCTTCATCATCGAAGCCGGCCTCGCCTACGGCAACCGGCCGGAGGATCAGACGAAGCCGCAGCAACCGGCGCAGCCGAAGGCGGAAGGCGAGCACGAGGAGGAGGATTCGGAGCTCGCGCGCGTGATCCGCTACGCGAACCGCGTGCCGCTGCTCTACCAGCAATCCGCCTGCGCGACCTTCAAGGCCGTGTTGAACACCACCTGGAAGAACTACGGCGTGACGCAATCCCGCGGAGCGTTGCCCGGCGGACCGATGGTGATTTTCGTTCATATGGCCTCCGTGTGGGTACCGTTCACGAGCGAGTCCAAGGAAGCCATCGCGGACTACGATGAAATCCAGAAGGAGATCACCCTGGCGCTCCGCGAATGCGGCCGGCGGCTGGGTCTTTTCCTGCGGCGGCGCGAACGGGCGGCCAGCGAATTCCGCCGGCGGAACATCTTCGAGCTCTACATCGAGGAAGTCGTCGACGCCTGCGACCGGTTGAAGGGGGGCACGCTCCAGAAGGAAAAACTCAAGGCGCAGCTCCAGAAGATCGCCACCTCGCGCACCGGCGGACTCAAGACCGACGAGGCGCTGGGGAAGACCGGCGCGGGACCGGAAGGCCTGCCCCATTCGATCATCGTCACGGCGGAGGGCGTCGAGGGCGAAGTCGAACTGGCCTCGCGGATCGAGGCGGATGCGGCGGCTGTGAGTTTCTCCGGCGAAGCCGGGCGACCGGTCGCCGAGAAACCGGCGGACAAACCCTCGAGGGGCAAAGCGGGCCAGATGGCCCTGTTCAACAAACCCGACGGACCGAACAGACCAGATAGACCAAACAGACGTAACAGACCAAACAGACCAGACAAGCCAACGCCGCGTTCGGCCCCCCGGGGAAAGAAATAGGACCGTCCATGACCACGAAAACGAAGAAGACGACCGCGGTCGAAAAGAAGCTCATCGGCCTGGCCGACATCGTCATTGCGGCGGCGGACCGTGCGAAGGACCCGACGTTTGCAATTCCCATCCGCGCCCTCTCGAACGTGTCGTTCAACCCGCGCAAGGGGCTGATCGAGATGGGGCAGAAGAAACAGGCGCGGTCGTTCTTCAACGTGGGCATGGCCAAGAAGTTCATGCAGACCGTGCTGGTGGCCGACGCGCTGTCCGAACTGCAGCGGGCGGACCTGACCACCTCGCTCCGCGAAATCTATTACCGGACCAAGCACACGATCAAGGATTCGCACGAGAACACCTTCGATACGCAGGATGAATCGGATCCCGTCATCGAGGACCTGGAGGTGTCGCTCGCGGCGCTGCGCGAGGAGCTGCACGTGCGCGCGGAGAACAGCGGCAGCATCGTCGGGCCGGTGGTGTTCGGGGACGACGGCGACCGCGTCGATTGCGCAAAGCTCGGCAAGGGCGGCTATTCGGTGCCGTCGATCGTGGAACCGGAATATCTGGAGATCCGCCGCTGCACCGCGGACTTCGTGCTGCTGGTGGAAAAGGGCACCCAGTGGAACCGGCTGTCGGAGGACAAGTTCTGGCGCCGCTACAATTGCGTGCTCCTGACCGGGAACGGGCAGCCGCCGCGGGGGGTCAGACGGCTGGCCAGGCGCCTGCACGAAGAGCACCGGCTCCCGGTGTACGTGCTCGTCGATAACGACCCCTGGGGATACTACATTTATTCCGTCATCAAGCAGGGGTCGATCAACCTGGCGTTCGAAAGCCAGCGGATGGCGATTCCGAAGGCCAAGTTCGTGGGGCTGTCCAGCGCGGACCCGGAACGGTACGAACTGCCGCGCAACGTCGGGATCAAGCTCAACGAGAAGGACATCGCCCGCGCGAAGGAGCTCATGAACTACCAGTGGTTCCAGAAGCCGGCCTGGCAGGCGGAGATCAAGCGCATGCTGACGAGCGGGCTCAAGTACGAGCTCGACGCGCTGGCCAACAAGGATTTCCAGTACCTGACGAAGAAGTATCTGCCGAGGAAGCTCAAAGAGAAAGACTGGCTGGACTAAGCTTCATCCACGGTCCGCCTCACAATCCTGAGTCCGCTCTTTCGGCCTGGCGCGCCCGTGGCGCGGCGCCCGATCGCCGTGCCGCGCGAGGCCCCTACGGGAACCATGAAGACATTGCCGGCCTGGAACGCTCCGCTTCGTGACTGGCAGCGCCGCGCCCTCGCGGCGGTGCAGGCCCATGCCTCCGGCGATTTTCTCGCCATGGCCACGCCCGCCGCGGGCAAGACCCGCTTCGCCCTGCGGGTGGCGCACGAGTTTCTGACGAAGGGCGGGGCGGTCCGGCTCCTGGTCGTCTGTCCCACGAATCATTTGCGCACGCAATGGTCGGAAGCCGCCGGCCGGACCGGTCTCCAGCTCGATCCGGCCCTCAGCAACGATCAGCCCTGCGAAGCTTCGGACTATCACGGCGCGGTGGTGACCTATCAGCAGGTCTGTCTCGCTCCGTCGCTCTTTCAGCGCGCCTGCAAGGCCCGGCGCACCCTGGTCATCCTGGACGAGCTGCACCATGCGGGCGACGGGAGGAACTGGGGGAAGGCGCTCCGGTCGGCCTTCGAGCCGGCGGCGTTCCGGCTGATTCTCTCCGGCACCCCTTTCCGGTCGGACAACAATCCGATTCCGTTCGTCCGCTACGAGCAGGGGGAAAGCCGGGCCGATTTCGCCTACGGCTACACCGAGGCGATCCGGGACGGGGTCTGCCGTCCGATCGTCTTTCCCAGCTACGAAGGCGAGCTCACCTGGCTGTCCGACGGGCGGGAACATACCGCGACGTTCGAGGACGGCCTGACGTTCGACCGGCAGCGCGAGCGGCTCAAGACCGCGCTCCTGCAGGAAACCTGGCTCGGCCCCGTCATCGCCGACGCCCACGCGCAGCTGACGCGCCTGCGGAAACAGGAGCAGCCGGACGCCGGCGGCCTGATCGTGAGCATGGATCAGGAGCACGCGCGCCGGGTGGCGGACCTGGTGGGCAGAATTACCGGTTCGAAGGCCGCGGTGGCGGTCTCGGACGATCCGGCCGCCTCGCGCACGATCGAAACCTTCTCCGGCCATGCGAAGCAGCAGTGGCTCGTGGCGGTCAACATGGTGAGCGAGGGCGTGGACATCCCTCGATTGCGCGTCGGCGTCTACGGCACGAACGTGCTGACGGAAATGTATTTCCGGCAGGTGGTCGGCCGGTTCGTCCGGATGCAGGACGGGGTGCCCACACCCCAGCGGGCTTGGCTCTATCTGCCGAAGGACCCGGTGCTGGTGCACTATGCCAGGCAGATCAAGGCGGAGCGCGACCATGTGCTGGAGGAGATCATGCCGGCGGGCCAGCGGGACCTGTTCGGCCGCGTGACCGTCACGAAGAACGAGTACGTGCCGCTGACGGCCGTGGCTCGGATGGATGCGTTGATCGGCGAGGAGGAGGCGAGAGGGGAGGCGGATCAGGCTGCGGCGGCGGAGGCGGCCGTCTCGCTGCATGAGCAGAAGCAGGACCTGCGCGATCTGCACCGCTTGCTGGTCGGAGCCGTGGCCAGGAAGAGCGGCATCGACCATCGGCGGCTCAACGCCGAGCTGATCGCCCGGACCGGCAGCCGCGTGGACCAGGCGACGACCGAGCAGCTTCGGAAGCGCATTCAGCTGCTGGAACGATGGCAGGACCAGGGCTACGACGGCAAGCGGTGAGGCGACGGGGCGGCCCGCCGGCTTCGTGGGCAGGCCGCCCGGTCCGATGAAGCCGGCATTCCGTTCGCCCCCGGTCTGCCCGGCCGGTGGAGCGGTCAGTTGGCCGGCAGCATCCAGTAGAGCCACCCCAGGATGACGGGCGACGTGACGTACACGGCGGTCTTGCCGAACGTATCGTACACGCCGTAAATCAAAATCGCGGCCATGAAGCTGAAGTACAACATCCCGATGCCGCGATAGCCGGCGTTGTGTTCGGCGGCCAGCGCGAGGGCGGGCGATCCCAGGATCAGTCCGGCCGAGAGGATTGCCATTCGTTTCATTACGGTCTCCTTTGGATGAGGGTGATGGGTGCGGCACATACAACGACGCCCTCGCGGCGACGATTGCCGGGAGGGCGCGGGATGGTTCGGGAACGACGGGGGATGACGGACTCGATGGCGCCTAGCACGAAGTCACAGAACACCTCTTTGTCTGACGGCCTGGCCCATGCTGCGCCTTCCGGCTCAGGAAGTCAAACCGGCTGGCCGACGGGACGCCTCTTGATAAACGATCCGGCGGAAGGGCAGAGTAGCGATAATCCCGTTCGATCCGGCTCACACAGCCGGCCGTTCCCCGGGCAGGAGACCTCCGCAACATGGCCAACCGGGCACCACAGGATCACCGTCCCTCCCTGCTGATTGTCGACGACGACGCCGACATCGCGCTCGCCATACGCGATTTGTTTTCGCACGCGGGGTACCATGTCGAGGTCGCCGCCTCCGGCGCGGAAGCCATCGAACAGGCCCGCTCCCGGAAGTTCGATGCCGCGCTGCTGGACGTGATGCTGCCGGACACGGACGGCCTGACGCTGCTTCCGTCGCTGCGCGCCGCGGACTCCACGCTTCCGGTGATCATGGTGACGGCCTTCGCCGATACAGCCAAGAAACACGCCGCGCTGAACGCGGGCGCGTTCGCCTACGTCACCAAGCCGTACGACACGGAAGACCTCAAGACGCTGGTGCGCCGGGCGGTCGGCGTCAAACATCTCTCCGGCGAGGCGGCCGCCGCGAAGCAGGCGCTCAGCGCGAGCGAGGCGCGCTTCCGCGAAGTGGTGGAGACCGCGCCGGACGCGATCATCCTGGCCGACGAAACCGGACACATGCTCTCCTGGAACGCCGCGGCCGCTTCCCGGTTCGGCTATGCGACGGCGGAAGCCGTCGGGCAGCCCCTCACGATCCTCATGCCGGCGCGCTACCGGGAGCGGCACATCCAGGCGCTCGAGCGCATCAGGGCCACCGGCGACATGCGGTACAAAGGCAGCCTGATCAAGGTGCACGGCCTCCGCAAGGACGGCCGGGAATTTCCGGTCGAGATGTCGTTGAGCAGCTGGACGTCCGAGGGCCAGCGCTTCTTTTGCGGTATTCTCCGGGACGTCGGGGCCCGCGAAGAGACCGAAACGTCTCTGCGCCGTCAGCAGATCGAACAGCAGGCGCTGCTGGATCTCATTCCCGCGATGGTCTGGTACAAGGATGCGCACAACCGGATCATCCGGGCGAACCGGCTGGCCGCGGAATCCCTCGGGAAGTCGGTGGAGGAGATCGAAGGCCGGTCCACCTACGATCTCTATCCGGACGAAGCCGAAAAGTACCATCGGGACGATCTGGAGGTGATCGTCTCGGGCCGGCCGAAACTCGGCATCGTGGAGTTGTACCGGACGGGCTCGGGCGAGAAGCGCTGGGTGCAGACGGACAAGGTGCCCTATCGCGACACGGACGGCACCGTGCTGGGGGTGCTGGTCTTCGCCCAGGACATCACGGAGCGGAAGCGGACGGAGGAGGCCCTGCGCATCAGCGAAGAGCGCTTGCGCAACGTGGTCGAGTCGTTTCCGAACGGCATCGTCATGGTCGCGGAGGAGGGGACGATCGTCCTCGTCAATCAGGCGCTGGCTTCGTTGTTCGGCTACGAGCGAGGGGAACTGCTCGGGCGCTCCGTCGATGTGCTCGTGCCCGAGCGGTTTCGAGCCCGGCATCCCGAGCACCGTCGCGAATTTTTCGCCGATCCGGCCGCGCGCCGGATGGGACAAGACCGCCGCCTGACGGGGCTGCGCAAAGACGGCACGGAATTTCCCGTCGAGATCGGACTCGCGCCGCTCGCTGCGTCGGAGGGGCAGTACGTCACCGCCTCGGTGGTGCACATCACGCCGCTCGACGATCCTTCCCGGTCATGAGGATTCCGCGGCGGGCCGCTTGCCGTCCGGCGGCTCGACGGGCAGATGCACATGGAACCGGCTGCCCTCCTGCAGCCGGCTCTCGGCCCAGATGCGCCCTCCGTGCAGCAGCACGAGGCTCTTCGTGATGTAGAGGCCGAGTTGCGCTCCCCTGCCGGCGGGCATCGGAGACGTGACGCCGGAGAACTGGTCGAAGACCCGGGGAATATCCTGAGTGGCGATTCCGCAGCCGCTGTCGCTGACGGTTACCAGGACTCCGCCGTCCGGCGCGCCACGGCATTCGATCTCGACGGTGCCGCGGGTCGGGGTGAACTTGACGGCGTTGCCGATCAGATTCCACAGGATCTGTTCGAGTTTGTCGGGATCGGCGAGAATGGTCGGCAGGCCTCCGGCGATCTTCGTGACCACCCGAACGCCCTTGCTCTCGGCCACGGAGCGCGCGTTGTCCCCGACCCTCCGCACCAGATCGGCGGGAGACAACGCTTTGGGCAGAAAGGCGGCTCCTCCCATTTCCAATCTGGACCAGTCGAGCAGTTGGGCGATCAGGCGCGTCAACCGCTCGAGGCTGAGCTGCATTCTCCGGAGGTAGTCCGTCTGCCGGTCGTTCAACTCGCCGGTCACGCCGTCGAGCATGTTGTCCACGAACCCCTTGATGGCGGCCATGGGGGTCCGGAGTTCATGGGAGACGACCGAGAGGAACTTGGTCCGGACCTGGTCCCGCTCCAGCAGTTGCAGGTTCGCCGCCTGCAGTTCTTCTTTCGCCCGTGCAATGCTGTCGTGGGACCGCCGCTCCTCGGTGATGTCCTCGTAGGCGTTGATGAGCACCGTCTCGCCGTCCTGCTCTCCGAGGATCGCCGCCGTACAGCGTCCCCAGAAGAGCGAGCCGTCCTTCTTCTTGTACTGGGCTTCGAAGACCTGATGCCCCGCCTTGAGCCGTTCGATGCGCCGCCGCCGGTCCGCGGGATCGACGTAATGCGACGCGGCGGCGAGCCCGAGAAATTCCTCCTTCGAATCGTAGCCGAGGATGGTCCAGGCCGCGGTGTTCAGGTCGAGGACCCTGCCGTCGACCGTGCTGATCGCGATGCCGATGGGGACCGTTTCGATGACGGTGCGCCACTGCTCCTGGGACACCCGGAGCGCGTCCTCCGCGCGTTTTCTGTCGCTGATGTCCTGAATGTAGGTGAGGAAGTGGATCAGCCTGCCCTCCGCGTCGTACACGCCCGAGCAGTTCAAATAGACCCAGACGACGGCGCGGTCTTTCCGGATGTACCGCTTTTCCAGTTCGAACGAGTTGATTTCGCCGCGGATAAGCCGTTGGCACCGGCTCCAGTCCGCCTCGACGTCGTCCGGGTGGGTGACATCCATGAACGTTCCGGCCAGGAGTTCGGATTCGGAATAGCCCAACAGTTCGCTCAATCGGGGCGGGACCTTGAGCCACCGGCCGTCGAGCCCGACGTGCGTCACCATTACCAGTGAAAAGGCTTCGGTTCTCGCCAGCGATTCCCGGCTTTCCTGCAACGAGCGCTCGGCGGTCCGGCGGACGGCGATCTCGGACTCGAGCGCCTGGTTGGCGGCCCGTAATTGAGCCGTGCGGTCCTCGACGCGGCGCTCCAGTTCCTCCCGTCCCCGGATCACTCTGGCCTCGGCGGTCTGGCGCGCCGAGACCAGCAGCGCGGTGATACCCAGGGCGGCCGCGGTGATGACCCGGTTCGTCCAGGTGTGCCAATCCGCCGTCGCGGACCAGAGCAGAGCCGGAGGAAGGAACGTGAGCGCGATCGTCGCCGCGCCGATCAGCAGGGGCGTGCGATGCCAGGGAGCAAACAACGAGAGGAGCACGACGAACACGTAGAGAATCGGCACATCGACGAAGGGAGGGGTGCGGGCGTCGAGAATGAAGATCCCTCCGGCGAGAACGCCCGTGACCGTCAGGGCTTGCAGAGAAGTCCATCGACGTTGGGAGACGGCGGTCCGTTCCGGATGTCCTGCTTCTTCGGTTCCCACAGCGTTGTTCTCGCCGGTCACGCCGTCACAATGTCATTGCGGATCCCTGCAGGTCGTCGGCTCGTGGCGTGCTAATCTGCCGAAAGTGTCCGTGCCTTGTCCAGTCATTTTACGGCTCCCCCGCAGTTTCCGCCGGGGAGCGGCGGGGATGAAGGACACCATCGAGCAGGGGACTGAAGAGGTCGAAATACGTGCTATTTCGACGCCGCGCTCAGTTGACAGGTTCGAGCCGGAGACGTACTGTAACTTTCAGGCACCCCACCATCCTACGGTCGCCGCGATGGCGACGAAAGGACGCCGCCTATGACGCCCCCCCCGCGTGCTTGTCGTCGACGACGACGAAATCGTCCGCCAGAATGTCCGCCAAGTGCTCGAGCGCGGCGGGTTTCAGGTCGTCACCGCCAACAACGGCGGCGAGGCCATCGCCCTCATGGCCCAGGGAGACAATGCGGCAACGGTGAGCACATTGCTCTGCGATCTGACCATGCCGGAAGGCCGGGGCGCCGAAGTGATCGCGCATTTCCACCGGTTGTATCCGGTGATTCCCATCGTCGTCTTCAGCGGCGCCGAACCGGACGAGTATGTGGAGGCGATTTCGCATCCGGGCGTTTCGGATTGGCTGCGTAAACCGGCCACGCGAGCCGCCATTCTTGAAAAGATCCGCGGGGCCGTCCATCTCCACGCCCTTCGCAAACGGGATTTCCAACTTTCCTAACCGCAACCGGTTCCGACGCCGCCGATCCGGGCGGACCTCGCCGCAGAGATTTTCAGTTCCGTGCACCGGTTGTGATACAGTACCCCGCCTATGCGGATGTTCATTCTCGGCGCCGGTGCGACCGGATCGCTGCTGGCCCGCCTGTTGAAACGGCAGGGGCACCATGTCGTCTGCGGCGACCGCGACCCCGAGCGGGCGCGCCGTTTCCTCGGCGGTTCGGCGCCGATTGCCGTCCATCCCGTCAATGCCCGCGATATCCGCAGCATCGTCAAGGCGGCGCACGGGGCGCAGTTCCTGGTCAACGCCTGCCCCGCGGTCTTCAACAAGATCGTGCTGCGCGCGGCGTTGCGTTTGCGCGCGGATTATCTCGACACCGCCGCCCATCTGACCGCGAGCCCCTTCCGCGCCGAACAACTTCGCTTCGACGCCCGGTTCCGGGCCAAGGGACGCGCCGCGATCATTACCGCCGGCGTGGCGCCGGGGTTGACGAATCTGCTCGTCGCGGCCGCGGCCGATCAGCTGGACGCCGTCGATCAGGTGCAGGTCCGGCTGTACGAATCCACGGAGAGCGACGATCCCGTATCGCAATGGTCGGCGGAAGTGTCCTTCGACGAGGCCGTCTCCAGGCCCCGTCTCTATCGCGGCGGCCGGTTCGTCCTGGGGCAGCGCTTCGGAGAGCGCGAACGGTTCCGGTTTCCGGCGCCGATCGGCCATGTGTCGGTGGTGCTGGCCGCCCAGGACGAAGTGGTGACGGTGCCGCACGTCATTCCGGTGCAGCACATGGACGCCAAGATCGGCGGGTCGGACATGGATCGGCTGCGCCGCTGGTACCGGCAGGGAAAACTTCGCCGGTCGCGCGGCCTCGTGGCGTCGCGGTTTCCCAGGACGCCGACACCGGCCACGGTCGACCGGTTGATGCATCGGAGAGTGCTGCGGAACGCCCGATTTGCCGTCGCCGTGATCGTGACGGGCGTGAAGGCGGGCCGGCCGATGTGCATCCGCTGGGACGCCGGCGTGCCCAGCCTCCATACGCTCTCCCGCCACGGGCACCGGCGATCGCCCATCGCCTGGGCTACGGCGCAGATGATGGCCCTGTTCATCAAGCACTTTCCCAAAGACCTGCTGGGAGTGCATCCCCCGGAGGAATGGCCGGTCGAGTTGCGCCGCGCGGTCCTGCGGGATGCGCGTGCCCGCGGCATCCGCCTCGCCAAACGCGTCACGACGCTTCCGTCCCGCGGAGCCTAGCCACGCCGGCCGGCTCCTTGCGCCGCCTTTTCGACGGGTGCTAAGATCGCTTCCACAGCACAATAAGCGCGAGGTTCGGTTTCACCAGACCGTACCGCAAACCCGAGCCTCAACCGGAATCCTGGAGTCACGATGCCGAACATTACGTTATTGGTTTCCCCCAGCTGCGGCGCCTGTCCTTCGGCGAAGAGCCTCTGGAAGCAGCTGCGCGTGAAGTACAGCTTTTCCTATCGCGAAGTCGACATCACCACGCCGGACGGCCAGGAATTGGCCAATCGTCATGCCGTGCGCGCCGTGCCCGCGACGATCATCGACGGACGACTGACATTCGTCGGCGTGCCGAGCCGGGAAAGCGCGGAGAAGGCGCTCCAACTCAAGATGCGTCCGAGGGAGGCCTAGACGGCGATGGAAGAAGAGGATATCGAGCTGCCGATCCTCCCGCGCATCGACAAGGGGCCTCCGCCCGATTGCCCGATTTGCGGCGACCCCATGTCCTTCATCGACGGCGACTGGGCCTGCGTCGACTGCAACGGCGAACTGCTCGGTCCGGAAACCGGCTAGATCGATCCATGTTGAATGAGGAATGTGAACTGATGAATGAACCGATTCGAGCAATTCGACATTCAACACTACTCATTCCACATCGCGCATAGATGCTCCGAATCGTTACCGGGCCCTTCCATCCCGTCCTTGATCAGGCGCTCGTCGACGATATTCGCTCGCTCAAAGCGGACGATCCCTTCGCGCCGCTGGCGTTGGTCGTGCCGTCCGCGGCGCTGGCCGAGCGGCTGAAACGGCTCCTCGCCGTCGACGCGGGACTGCCGCTGCTCAATCTCCACGTCCTGACGTTTCATCAACTCGCCCTGCGCCTCCGGCAGGATCTCCTCCGGGCCTGCGAGCCGCTTGCGCCGCTGCAACTCGTCGACGATTTCTTCTGCGAGCAACTCGTCCGGCAGATCGTCCACCGGAGGCTGCCGGGTCTGGAGCCGTTGACGACGCTCCCGCCTTCTCCCGGCACCTGGAAAGGGCTGTGGGCCACCATCCGCGATCTGAAAGACGCCGTCGTCCGTCCCGATATCGCGTTGAAGGCGGTGGCCGAAGGCCTGTTCGAGGAAGACGACCGTCCCTGGCTGCAAGCCCTCTTCACGCTGCAGGCCGCCGTGGTGGAGGGGAGTCGTTCGCTCGCCGTCGGGTCGCCGGACGATCTCGCGCTCTCGCTGATCCCTGTCTGTTCCCGCGCGCCGTTTCTGTCGCGGCTGACGCGGATCTTCTACTACGGCTTCTACGATTTGTCGCAGGTGCAGCTGTCGTTTTTCGACGCCGTGATCCGATCGGCGCCGACGACGCTGTATTTTCCGCTGGTACCGGGTCCGGCCTCGGCCTTCGCGCGGCGGTTCTTCGACCGGCACCTGCTCCCGCTGGCCGGGGAACATGAAGACCGCGGCGGGGCGTCGCCGGACCGGGTGGAGCTGTCCGTCACGAACGTGATCGGGATCGAAGAAGAACTGTCCGCGGTGTGTCGGGACATCCTGACGCTCGTCGAAGTGAACGGCTACCGCTTCGACGAGATCGGCGTGGTCGCCCGTTCGCTCGAACCCTATCAGGCCAGATTGCAGCAGGTGTTCGACCGCCATCTCGTGCCGTTCACCTCCACGGCGGGGCGTCCGCTCGTCCGTGAACCGCTGGTCAAGATGCTGTTGCGGCTGGCCTCGTTGCCGGTCAACGACTTCGAGCGGTCCGCGCTGCTGGACGTCGTCGCCGCGCCCTATTATCGCCTGCAACAGGAGGGGCTCCCGGCCGTCGAGGCGAGGCCGGATCTCTGGCGCATCGTCGCGGCGACGATCGGCATCGCCAAGGGCCGCGCCGATTGGGCCAGGCTGGCGAGCGCCGCCGCAGCGGACATTCTCGGCGAAACCGCCGGGCCGGACGATGAAGCACGGCCGCTTGTGAGCGACTGCGATCCGGACCAGACCGCCCTGTTGTCCGCTCTCGTCTCCCGACTGATTCGGGATTGTGAACGGCTTCCCGGCCGCGGCTCGATCGGCCGGCTGACGGAGGCATTTGCGTCGCTGGTGCAATCCCATGTCGCCGTCCCCGGCTGGACCGAGGGAGAAGACCCGCTGCCGGAGACCGATTCGCGTCACGGGGTTGTCGGCTCGCTGATCCGGAGCGCCCTGGCCCGGTTACAGGAATTGGAGCCGCTCGGAACCGAGCTGTCCTGGGAGGAATGGGTGGAATGGTTTCGCCTGGCGCTGGAGGAACAGGCCCTTCCGATCGAAGAGGATCCCCACCAAGGGGTCCGGGTGCTGGACGCCATGACGGCCCGGGGCCTGCAGTTCCGCGCACTGTTCCTGATCGGGCTCAACGAACAGCTGTTCCCGCGGTTCATCCGCGAAGATCCCTTCCTTCGCGACCGGCACCGCCTGGTCCTGGAATCGACGCTGGGATTCAAGATCGACGAGAAGCTTGCCGGCCATGACGAGGAGCGGCTGCTCTTCGATCTGCTCAGCAAGTCGGCCGGTCGCCGGTTGGCGCTCTCGTATCAACGGGCCGACGAGCAGGGACGTACGATGGCGCCGTCGCCCTTCGTAACGGACGCCCTCCGCGATCCCCGCTTTGTCGCCTCGCCGGAAGTCACCGTTCCGCGCCGTCTGTCCGCGCGCGTTGCGGACCGGCCTGCCGTCGTGGAGCTGCTTCCGCCCCGGGACGCGGCGATCGGCTGCCTGCTGCACGAACAGGATCCCGGTCCGCTCCTCGACGAAACCGGACAGGACCGGCTGTTGTACGAGGCGGGACAGGCCGTCCAGCAGACCATGGAGCAGGACAGGGCGGAGTTGGGTCCGTTCGACGGCATCGTGGGGCCGCAGCCCGGCGCCGACCGCCAGGGCCTGTCGCCGACCGCGCTGGAACGGTACGCGACCTGCCCGTTCCAGTATTTTGCGGACAAGGTCCTGCGGCTGGAACCGATGCGGACGCCGCAGGAGGATCAGCTGCCGGCGCTGACGCTGGGCACGCTGCTGCACGATACCCTGCGCCTTGCCTACGGACGGCTGACGTCGTCCGATTGGCCCGCCGTGTCGGTATCCGAACCGGCCCTCCGTGACGGGATCACCGGAGCGGCCCGGGAGATCTTCGACCGGCACGCCGTGACCCGGGGAACCGGCCATGCGCTGCTCTGGGCCATGGCGCAGGAACAGATCGTCGAACTCGTTCTGGCTGCGGCCCGCGCCGACGAGGACGATTACCGGACGACCGGGTTCCGGCCCCATGCCTTTGAAGTGGAGGCCGAGGGCACATTGTCGCTCGGCCGGAACGTTCCGCCCCTGAAGATCCATGGAAAGCTGGACCGCATCGATCTCCGCGCCGACCGGCAGGGGCTTCGCATCGTCGACTACAAATTCAAGCAGGGGAGCGAGCCCAAGACGGAGGACCGCAACCTTCTCCTGGGAGCGGTCCGGGGGCTCCGTCTGCAACCCCCGGTCTATGCCTCGATGGCGCTTCCGTCGATGCCTCCGCCGTCGGAAGTGCAGTTGTTCTATCTGGCTCCCCGCTGGAAGACGCCCGTCGCACGCTCGGTGTTCGAGGCGGCCTGGCTCCTGGGAAAAACCGGCGCGACGCTCACCGAGACCCTGCGCACGCTCGTGAGGGGAATCGAGCAGGGGGACTTCTTCATTCTTCCGAACGGCTATTGCGACCATTGCGCATTTTCCTCCGCCTGCCGGCGGCACGATACGACCGCCTGGTTGCGCTCGCACCGCTCGGCCCAGGCCCGGGTTCTCCGCCGGCTGCGCAAGCAGAAGGTGAACGATGAGTGACGGCCTCCCTCTTGCCGATTCGCGGGACCGGGTGTTGGCGGAAACGACCTGGGACCGCAATGTCGTGGTCGTCGCCGGGGCCGGTACGGGGAAGACGACGATTCTCGTGAACCGGATACTCAATCTCTTGATGAGGGAGCCGGCCCCGATCGCCGTCACGGAGCTGGTGGCCCTCACGTTCACCAACAAGGCCGCGACCGAAATGAAGCAGCGGCTCAGGCGCGAATTGCGCAAGCTCGCGGAGGAGGCGGACGAATCGCTCCTTGCGCTGTTTCGATCCCGGTATCGACTCTCGACCGAACAGGTCGTGGAGCGTGCCGCCGGCGCGCTCGCGCACCTGGAAAAGGCGCAGATCGGCACGCTTCACAGCTTCGCCGCCCACCTGCTGAGACTCCACCCGCTGGAATCAGGGATCGATCCGTCTTTTCAAGAGGATGACGGAACCAGATTCAAAGAATTGTTTGAGTCCCGCTGGAACGGTTGGCTCGCCGGGGAACTCGGTTCGGACGGGCGGCACCATGATCGATGGCGCTCGATCCTCGCCAAGACGAATCTGGACGACTTGCGGACTCTCGCAGAAACGCTGGCGGGCGATTCCTGGGACCTCCAGGAACTCGAACGGCAATGCCGGACGGCCGAGCCGGACGGACCGCTGCGCGACTGGCTCGCGGCCCTGCGGACGAAGGCCGAACGGCTGCTGGCGGGGCGCGCGAAAGCCAAACAGCAGAAGGCGGAGAAGATGCTGTCGGCGGCCGCTGCCTGCCTCGCGGCGTTGCTCGACCGGGGAACGGGGGCGCTGGCGGAGTTGGTTGAGGAAGACCGGACCCTGTTGGAGAAGGAGATCGGCAAACCGACGGTCGGGTGGGACGCGGCGGAGTTCGCCGAGGCGAAAACGGTCGTTTCCGTCGTGCGGGAACTGCTCTCGGTCGATCAGCCGTATTTCCGAGACGTGATCGGTTTGCTGCGTCCGTTTCTCGCCGGGCTGCAGCAGGCTTTCGTCGGATCCGGGTGGATTTCCTTCGACGGGCTGCTGGTGCGCGCCAAGATGCTCCTTCGGGACCATCCTTCGGTCCGCGCCCGCATCAAGCGCAGCTATCGCGCGATCCTGGTCGACGAGTTCCAGGACACCGATCCGGTCCAGTACGAAATCATGCTCTACCTGGCGGAACGGGCGGACAGTTCGAACGCATCCTGGCAGGACCTCGAGCTGGAGCCCGGGAAGCTGTTCATCGTGGGAGACCCCAAACAATCCATCTACGCCTTTCGCCGGGCCGACATCGAAGCGTTCGAGCGGGTCGTGGAGAAGATCCTTGCCGGCGGAGGGGTGGCGTATTCCCTCGTCACGAATTTCCGGAGTGACGGATCGGTGCTGACGGTCGTCAACGGCCTCTTCGACCGGCTTTTCCAGCCGGAGTCCCACGTGCAACCGGCCAACGAGCGGTTGACGGCCAGGCCGCAGCGCGCACCGGAAATTTCCACGGCGGGAGTCCGGTTACGATTGGTGACGGCGGGCGAGGAGGAGGAGTTCGATGCCGCGGCCGCGACCAGAGCCGAGGCGGAAACCCTGGCGCGCTGGATCAAGGAGGACCTGCTTGCAGGAACCAGCGTCGTGGATCGCGAACAGCGTGGCGCGCCGCTCCGGCCCGGCCACATCGCGCTGATCTTCCGGAAGCTGACCCAGGCGCAGGAGTACCTCGACGCCTTGCGGCGGCACGGCATCGCCTACCTGACGGACGGGGAAAAGCACTTTTACCGGCGGCAGGAAATCATCGATCTGGTGAATCTGCTCCGCGTCGTCGATAATCCGCACGACACCATCGCCCTGGTGGGACTGCTGCGGGCTCCGCTCGGCGGCATCGCCGACCGCCACCTCGTCGAGTTGCAGCGGCTCGGCTTGCTGGACTATCGCGACCCCGCCGCGGTCTCCCGTTGGATCGATCCCGCAGCGGCGCGGCTCGCCCGACTGTACGAACGGTTGCGCCTGATCCGTCGCCGCGCGCACGCGCTCGCCGTGCCGGACGTCATCGATCTGCTGTTTGCACAGCTGCCGGTGCTCGAACTGGCCGCGGCCTCGCTACACGGCGAGCAGGCCGTCGCAAATCTCCTCAAGGCGCGCGATATGGCGGAAGAGGTGGCGGACCGTCCTCACCTGACGCTGACTGGCTTCGTCGAGATGATGACGGCCCGGCTGCTCGATCAGCCGGATGAGGCGGAGAGCGCGCTGGCCGAGGCCTCGCCCGACGCCGTGCGAATCCTGACCATCCATAAAGCCAAGGGGCTGGAGTTTCCGGTGGTCATCCTGCCCGGCTTGCATCAGGGGGCGCGGGCTCCGCGGAAGGGGCCCGCGCTCCACCACGACTGGTCGAGCCGTTGTTACGGGGTGACGCTGGGGACGCAACGCAATCTGGGATCGATTCTCGTCGACAACAAGATGGCGGCGCGGGAGGAGGCGGAGCAGCGGCGGCTTCTGTACGTGGGCATGACGCGAGCGCGCGACTTGCTCGTGCTGTCCGGGGGCCATACGCCGAAACCAGGCCGTGACACGGTGCTGGCGCTGCTGGCCGAAGCCGTCGGCGAGGCCGGCTGGTCGGCGGACGAGCCCTCTGTTCCGGTCGGCGACGGCGGTATCACGCGCGTCTTCGTTCCCGCCGCGACCGCCGCGCCGGCAAGAGCTCGCAGGACGGCTGCGCCGGTTCCCGTGCCGCCACGCGAACCGCTCGTGTCGCGACACCGGCAGAGACGGGAACGGTGGGAACGGCTGCGGACGCAGCCCCGGAGGCTGACGCCTTCGCTGTTGAGGGGAACGGAACCACCCGTGACGCCCGGAGCGGCCGGCCGGAGAGACGAGGCCGGGGATGCCGCGCTCATCGGTATCTGCGCCCATGCGCTGCTTGAGGAGTGGGATTTCTCGCGGACCAAGGCGCCGACGAGCGAGGACCTGGCCGATCTCTGCCGCCTGGTTGCTCCCTCAGCCCCCGGGCCGGTCTCGACGATCGGACCGGTCCTGGCTTCGATTATGGAGTCGTTCATGGCCTCCGCCCTCTACCGGAGGATTCAGGGGGCCGCGATTCTCGGCCGGGAAGTTCCGTTTGTCATACCCTGGGACGGGGAACGGGTCATGGAGGGGGTCATCGACCTGATCTACCGTCTTGACGGGCGAATCTGGATTGCGGACTATAAGACCGATCACGTTCCGGAAGCGGAGGCGGCGGCCCGGGCCGGTCGTTATGCCGAGCAGGCGCGCATCTACCGCGCGGCCGCAGTCCGCTGTCTGGGTTTGGAATCCGTGTCGTTTCAGTTTCTCTTTCTGCGGCCGGGGGTGAGTGTGGAACTCTAACAGGAGGTCGCCATGCGGAAGCTCGGTATGCTCGTGCTCCTCTTCGTCCTCGCCGGTTGCGCCGGCAAACAGGGAAAGATCGCGGCGGTGCTGACGGCGCCGGCCGGCACCAAGCCGGTGGTGGCGGCCCAGTTGGAGAAAGGGAACGGACTGTTCGCCGCGCGTGATTGGGCCGGCGCCGAGCAGGCCTTCCGCCAGACCATCGCCGCCGAACCGACGTTGGCGGAAGCCCATTACAATCTCGCACTGACGCTCGAACAGACGGGGAACGGGCCTGAAGCCAAGAAGCATTACATCGAGGCCGCCAACCTGGCTCCGGGAAACAAAGTGATCTGGAGTTCGCCGCCGCTGCAATCCAAGCAGGGTCCGCTCGACTACAATATCGAGAAGAAATCCTATCTGGACCCGAGCACGCGCGGGTTCTAGCCATGGCCCGGAAGCCGCGACCGCATGTCTCGCCCGAGGAGTTCGGCGCGCTGGTGGAGCAGGCCCTGACGGAGCTGCCGCCCCCGTACGCACAACTGGCTCAGGAGGTGTCCGTCGTGGTGGAAGAGGAGCCGCCTCCCGACGTCCTCGAAGAGCTCGAACTGGAGTCGGCCGACGATCTGCTCGGGCTCTACCAGGGACTGGCGCTGTCCGAAGAATCATTTTTCCAGCCCGGGGGACAGCAGCCGGCCAGAATCGCCATCTACCGCGGACCGATCCTGCGCCTCTGCGACACGGCCGATGAGATCAGGCAGGAGATCCGCGACACGGTCGTCCACGAGCTGGGACACCATATCGGGCTGGACGACGACGAGATGCCTTACTGAGGCTTGAGGGAAGGATCGGCCCGGCGGGCCGGCGCCTGCCGCTGATAGCCCAGACTGAGCATGAAGACGCCGATGACGACCATCGGCAGCGAGAGGATCTGTCCCATGGACAACGATCCGAAAATGAATCCGATGTGCGCATCCGGTTCACGGAAGAGCTCCACCGTCAGCCGGCACAGGCCGTAGCCCGTGATGAAGCTCCAGAAGACGGTTCCGGGCGGCGTAGGTTTTCTCCCGATCGCCCAGAGCACCGTAAAGAGAAGCACCCCTTCGAGGCCGGCTTCATACAGCTGCGAGGGGTGGCGGCAGTCCGGCCCTCCGCTCGGGAACACCATACACCAGTCGACGTCGGTCGCCCGTCCGTAGAGCTCCCCGTTGATGAAATTCCCCAGCCGTCCGAACCCCAGGCCGATCGGGGTCACGGCCGCCGCGAGATCGGCGATCGTATACACGGGGATGCCCTGCCGTTTGCTGAACCAGACCAAGGACACAATCGTGCCGAGCAGTCCCCCGTGAAAGGACATCCCGCCCTCCCACACCGCGACGATTTTCAGGGGATGCTGGACGTAATAGGCAAAATTGTAAAAGAGCGTATAGCCCAGGCGCCCCCCGATAAAGACCCCTAAGGCGGCCCAGACGACCATGTCGTAAATCTGATCCTTGGACATCGCGAGCCCCTGCCGCGCGACCTTGCGTTTGATGAGCAGATAGGCGGCGGTCAGCCCGATCAGATACATCAGGCCGTACCAGCGAAATTGCAGCGGACCGATCTCGAAAAACACCGGACTGATGTTGGGGTAGGGAATGGCCTGCAACCAACTCATTCTTGCCTCATGTGGCATTGTGGCTGGATCATATGTGACCCCTTCGACCAATGCAAGCGCGGCAACCGTTCGACGGCTCCGGTCCGGTGTCCCTGCGGACCGGCTCTGGGAGCAGATTCACTCGACCTCCTACTTTCGTCTGTGAGTTTTCTGTCACGTCTGTGTCGGGCACTGTGAGGAAAAGGCAACCGAAAATTAATCGACATTAATCGGAGAATCCTCAGGAATGCCATGCACAAGCCGTCTTCTCCGTTTTATGTCTGGCACGGTTGATGCTGATGCTATCGGCAAGAAGGTCACAGGGCTCCAGGGGATTCACATCACACTTTCCGTACCAAGGAGGTTTGCCATGTCGGAGCAAGGGAAGCAGGTGGCGCGGGTTGCGGCATTGGTCGCCGGCGGCGCGGTGATCGGGGCGGGACTGGGACTCCTCTTCGCGCCGCAAACGGGGGCGGAAACCCGCCGCGAGATCGGCCGTTACGCGCGGAAGACTCAGATCCACGCCACGCGCTGGAGCCGCGCGATTCAATCCGGCGTCAAGGACGTCGTGGAACGCGGCAAGGTGTTGGTGCAGAAACGGGAACAGCCGCCGCGGATCGAAGCGGCCTGAAGTCCGCGATTCGTTGCTCGTGAAGCGTGGCTTGCGATGCGCTCAGGATCCGCAGCGTCCTGAGCAGGTCCGGGCGACGCTTCGCGAACGACGGCGCGCCCGTTGTGGTGCTCGATTCCCGCCGATCTTGACCCCCCGGGACCCCGATGCTAGAGTCCGCCCGACTACGCAACATGTGCCGGGCTACGGCGAGCGCTGAGGAATGCGCGTCGCATCGTCCGCGTCATCTCGACCTCGGCTTGAACCTGGTCGCGTTGCAGGAGTGGCGAAACTGGCATACGCACAGGACTTAAAATCCTGTGCCCCGAAAGGGGCGTACGGGTTCGATCCCCGTCTCCTGCACCAGCACTTCGATCCGTCACCACTTGCCCAGCCATCCACGGCTGCCGGCGTAGTAGGAAAACACCGCGATCCCCAACAGCACGACGGCCTGCATCACATGCTGGACCAGGATATCCGGTGAGATCCACCGGCTGAAGAAGAGCAGGGCCGCCGCGACGACGGTCACGCCGAGCGTCGTCCGTTTCGGGCAGGGACGCAGCTGTCGTCCTTCGTACGCAATGATGATGCGGACGACGATCCAGGCCAGTGCGCCGATGATCAACGCGCCCGCCATGTCGGTGAGGCTGAGCAGGATGCTGTCCTTGATCAGATCCAGCGGCTTGCGTGACGTCAGTTCCGGTCTGATTCTGATCCATTCGCCGGCGGTCAGGAGCCCCCAGACGAGGATCAGGCCGACGGCGAATCCCGGCCTGGTCATGGGAGGAAACCGTTCCTGCCGCTCCTGCCGGCGAACGGTGCCGGCGGACGGCAGGGCCTGCTTCCGCAGCTGAATCGTCAGGTCGAACCCGCATTCGCAGACCGGCGCGGTGTCCGGATTGGTGAGCAGGCAGCGGGGACATTCAATCGTCATATCGGGACGTACGAGAGTTTGTTACTATGCGCTCCACCATCCCGCACGATCGCTCGTGAACGGGGAGAGAAGAGGAGGCTCGCGACCATGCAGACCGGCTCATCGCCCTTTTTGTTGCTCGGAACCCTCTGCGCCGGCCTGTCCGTTGCCGCGGGAGCGTTCGGCGCCCACTTCCTGAAATCCGTTCTCGACGTACAGATGCTGACGGTCTTCGAAACCGCGGCGCGCTATCAAATGTATCACGCTCTCGGGCTTTGTATAGTTTCTTGGGCAAATGCGCGCACCCCGCACCGCCGCCTGACAGCGGTCGGATGGCTGTTCACGGCCGGCATCGTCCTGTTTTGCGGGAGTCTCTACGGCATGTCGTTGAGCGGCGTCCGCTGGCTGGGCGCGCTTACGCCGTTGGGGGGCGCGGCGTTTATCGTCGGCTGGGGGCTGTTCGCCTGGAACGCGTGGAAATCGTGACCGGAAAATGCGGAATCGAACTTATGGAGCCGTGCAGGAAGCCGTGCGCTTGCCGCTGATCGAACCCCAGCCGCCCTGGGAGTTCACGAAGGTGCCTTCCAGCCTCTGCCCCTCCTTGGAGAACAGCAGGCTGTCCTCCTGCATCTTTCCCTCCATCTCCCAGCGGAGGTACACGGCGTCCCCCAGCACGACGAGCTCCGTGAGGCCGGGGATGCCGGTGCCTTCGCTTCCCGGCGGCGGAAAGAGCAGCGACAGTTTCTGCTCCTGATGATGTTGTTGATGGTTGTGAATGACCCATTGCCATGTCCCGCACAGACGGGATTGCCCCCGGGCGAGGCGGACGCGATCTTTCCAGGTCTTGAGGCGCCACCATTCCGCCAGGGCCTGCTGGCCTGCTTCCTGCGCCAGCCGGTTTGCGGCGACGGCCGTCGCCGTGGCGCGGCTGCCGGAGTCCGGCGTTCCCGCTCCGGAAGCGTCCGGCGGAGCGAGGAGTTGTGAGGCCTGAGTCAGGGATGGGAAGGGTCCTTTGCCCGCGAGCCACTCGGCCTGTGCGGGTGAAGGTGCGCTCGAGGCTCCCGCGCCTTGTGCGGCGCCGTCGGTCAAGGCGCGCGTGATCCGTTCGGCGACCTGCCAGGCCGTCAGGGCTGCGACCAGACGCTGCGCCGATTTCGTGATTTCCGGAAGCATGAGTTCGTTGGCCAGCTTTGCGGAAATGCCTTTGGCGCCGAGCGTGGCCGCCACGTCGTTCAGCGTCAACGCCGGGCCGACCGCACCGACGAACAGCTCAAGGGCGGCCTGATCCGAATCCACCTTTCCGAGGCGATTCTGGTGGGTCTGGACGAGTCTGGCCCAATCCGGCACCGGCGACGCCGGTTCCGCCTGCGCCGTTCCTGCCGCGAAGAAGAGGAGCCACCCGCTCAACGTAAGAACCAGGACCAGGCCGGTTCTCCGCCCGGCTCCGACCGACGGAAGACAACGATGTTTCAGCATGGATCGTTACGATGGGCCGGCACGGTCAGCCCGTTGCCGGACAACAAATGGCCGGTCATGTTCCCTGAAAGCACTGTTTTAAAAATGCCGCCGTGGCATTCCACGCGTCGGCGGCCGCTCCCTCCCGGTAGGAGTCCGGTCTCGTCTCGTTGCTGAACGCATGCGGGGCATCCGCATAGGTTCGAATGTCCACACGTTTCTGATATTCCGCCGCCAGCGTGCGCAGCCGGTCGACTTCCTGCGCGGGAACCCAGGCATCCTGCCCGGCATGATGGTAGAGCACCGGACAGGCCAGATCCTTGAGGGCGCCGTCCGGCTGTATCATCCGGCCGTAATAGGACACCGCCGCGCGCAGGCGCTTCCGCTGGCAGGCGAATTTCAGCGCGAGCGTTCCGCCCATCCCGAACCCCACCACGCCGTGAATATTGCGTTTGACGTAGTCCCTGGTGTTCAGATACTCGCAGCAGGAATTGACGTCCTGCAACACCAACGCCTCGTTGCACTTGGCCATCAAGGCTTCGCCGACTTCCGCGTTCGCCGTCACCATGCCTCCGATCCGGCCGTACAGGTTGGGGATGATCACGACGTAGCCTTCACAGGCCAGGCGCGCGCCCAGATCCTTGATTTGCGAGTTCAGCCCCCACCATTCGTGCAACAGGACGAGACCGGGGTAGGGTCCCTTCTCCTGCGGCCAGAACTGGATGCATTCCACCTCGACATGCTTCATCGGGCGGGTTTTGATGTAGGGATCCACCGCGGCGTCGGTGAGCGTGGGGATGGCGACTCCGCTGGGGAAACGACAGGTGCCCGTGCCGATCTGCTGCAGCGTAAATGGCGCGCTCGTGGAAATCATCGTGGTCCCTGATGCTCCTGCGTGGTAAGAATGACTCTCCGCGGCCGTTCGGCCGGCTATAATAATGATGTAACTATAGGGACCGGTCCGCCGGCTTGTCAATGCAACGCGAGACGGATCGCCCCCGCCGAAATTCACGACGGAAGTGAGTTGCATTCATGTCGGACGGATTCTCTCCGCCGCTCGGAATCGGCCTCGTCGGCGTCGGCCGGCACGGCAGCCGCTACCTGCAGCATCTGCTGGGCGACCTGCCAGGGGCGGCGCTCGCCGCCTTGTGCCGCAGAACGGCCGGGAAGCGATTGCCCGGGTGCGAGGTGCCGCTCTACGGCGATTACCGCGCGATGATCGCCGATCCGAAGGTGGAGGCCGTCGTGGTCGTGACGCCTCCGACGCTGTGCCTCGACATCTGCCTCGCCGCGACCAGCGCGGGAAAACCGATTCTGATCGAGAAACCGCTGGCGACCAGCGGAGCCGACGCGCGCGCCATGGTCGCTGCGGCCGATCGGGCGCGCGTGCCGTTGATGACCGCGCAGACCTTGCGGTTCGACCCCGCGATTCTCCTGCTCAAAGAGCAGCTCCGCACCATCGGACGGCTGCAGTCGGCCACGTTGGTCAGCCACATCGAAACGAAAGCCAACATGCTTCCCGGCACCGCAACGCCGGTTCCGCTCGGCGCGCTGCTGGAGTTGGGGGTTCATCTGCTGGACCTTGTCCGGTTTCTGACGGGCGAGGAGATTGCGGAGGTCCGCTGCTCGATGGCGCCGGCGGGCGGGCCGGAAACCGTTGCGACGGTGCGGTTGCGGACCACGGGCGGATTGGCCTGCACGCTCGACATCGCGCGGGTGGAGTCTCAACGCGTGGGGACCGCGGAGTGGATCGGGAGCGCGGGAACGGTGACGGCGGACTGGCCCGGGCGCACCGTCACCACATGTCTGACCGGCGGCGCGTCGGATCGCCGGACCGTCGAGCCGCGCCCGACCGTCCTGGCCGCCCTGCAGGCCTTTGTTCACGCGATCCGGACCGGCACTCCGCCGCCCGTGACGGGCCTGGACGGATGCCGCGCCGTCGAAGCGGCCGATGCCTGCTATCGCTCCGCATCGTTGGGCGGCGCCGCCGTCTCGCCGGCCGACGCAGGCTAAGTGTCGGCCACGATGTGCGTATCGGTCTCCTCCACCCCTTCGATCTGATGAATCTTGGTAATGACGACGTCGGAGAGGGACCGTTCGTCCTGCACGCTGATGAACACGAAAATGTCCGGTTGTCCGAAGCAGGAATGCGCCTGCTCGACGCCGGTGATCTTCTTGAGGGATTGCAGCACGTCCTTGGTCCGTCCCGCCTTAACTTTGATGAGAATGTACGCCTTGGTCGCCATCGCGTCTCTCCTTTCGATCGTCGCGTTTACCGCCCGGCATGTTCCGTCGATGATGGGCAAAAATCTGATGGATGTCCCGGCCCTGTCCGTCGAACCTGGCGCGAGCCCTCGCGAACAGGTCGCGTAACCGTTCGAAATCGGCCAGACGCATGTTGAACGGGATGAAGGCATCCGCCAGACGCGCCCGTTCCCGCGCGGATCTGGTCGCAAAGTATCCGCTCAACGCTTCGACGACCTCCGACGTCCAGCCTCCGGCACGAAAGGCCGCGCCCAGTTCCGCCGACCGGTCTCCCCACTTCGCGGCGAGGGCCTGATCGACGAATTCCCGCAGCGCGGGATCGGAACTTTTCATGAAGGCCGCCTGGAACTGAATAACGATCTGGATGACCCGGTTGGCCTCCGGCGTCCCTTCCGGAGGCAGCACGTCGGCGTCCTGCAACGTCGCGAGCACGGCCATCGATGCACCCACCGGTCCGGATGATGTCCGGCCCTGCGTTTGCGCCGCAGCCGGCGCGATCAGCCAACCGGAGAGCAGGATCGCAAGCAGCGCAGTCGGCCGGTTCATGGCGCGATTATACAGAAGGGAAGGGGAGGGCACCAGCCGTGCACACGTGCGGTCTGATCGCATGAAATGGACGCATATTTGCGCGGTTCGACGTCGTTTTTCTTGAATCATGCCGAGGGTCTTTCTATAATCCGCCCACTCCTCTCACCCTACCGGAGTCTTCATGCTCGCCAAGGTGCTCACGGTCGCGCTCGTCGGTCTCGACGCGCATCTGATCGATGTCGAAGTGGATATCGCGGGCGGCCTTCCGCAATTTTCCGTCGTGGGACTGCCCGATGCGACCGTGCGGGAAAGCCGGGACCGGGTCCGCTCCGCGCTGAAGAATACGGGATTCCATTTTCCCGCCAAGAAAATCACCGTGAATCTCGCGCCCGCCGACGTCAAGAAAGAGGGCGCGGGCCTCGACCTGGCCATGGCGATCGGCATTCTCGTCGCCGAAGAAGTGATTCCGGCCGAGCGCCTCGACCGGTTCGTGCTCGTCGGGGAGCTCTCGCTCGACGGTCAGATCAAACCGGTCTCGGGCGCTCTGTCGATCGGCATCGCCTGCCGCGATGACTACCGCCTGCTGCTGCCCGCGGAGAACTGTCGCGAAGCCGCGATGGTCGAGGGCGTCGCCGCCTATCCGCTGCGCACGCTGCCGGAAGCGGTGGCGTTTCTCAGGGGAACGCTGACGCTCGACCCGGTGCGGCCGGATCGCGCCCGTTTCTTCGAAGCGCGTCCGCCCGAGGACGACGACTACGGGGACGTGAGGGGGCAGGACCAGGCGAAACGCGCGTTGGAGGTCGCCGCGGCCGGCGGCCACAACGTCCTGATGGTCGGTCCGCCGGGGTCCGGCAAGACCATGCTGGCCAAGCGACTGCCGACGATCCTCCCGCTCATGGCACTGGACGAAGCGATCGAGACCACCCGCGTCCATAGCATTGCGGCGCTGTTGCCGGCGGATCGTCCTCTCGTCACCGTGAGGCCGTTCCGTTCGCCGCACCATAGCATCTCGGATGCCGGCCTGATCGGCGGGGGCACCGTGCCGCGGCCGGGCGAAGTGTCGCTGGCCCATAACGGCGTGCTGTTTCTCGATGAATCGCCGGAGTTTCGTCGCCCCGTCCTCGACGGGCTCCGCCAGCCGCTGGAGGAGGGCGCCGTCACGCTGACCAGGGTCAGCGGGTCGCTCCGGTACCCGGCCCGCTTCATGCTCATCGCCGCCATGAACCCCTGTCCCTGCGGCTACTACGGCGACCGCTCGCGGGAGTGCATCTGCACCCCGCAGCAGATCCGGCGATACCGCGCCAGATTGTCCGGCCCGTTGCAGGACCGCATCGACATTCACATCGAGGTCCCGCCCGTGCCGGTGCGCGAATTGCACGATCAGGGCCCGGCCCCAGAGCCCTCCGCCATGATCCGGAAGAGGGTGCTCGAAGCGAGGGAGCGTCAGGCAGGCCGCTACCGCCAGGAGGGAATCCATACGAATGCCCAGTTGAAGCCGCGCCATGTGAAGCGGTATTGTGGGCTCGACCGGGCGGGACAGGACCTGCTCGAGCAGGCCATGACCAGGCTGGGATTGTCGGCCCGCGCCCACGGGCGCATTCTGCGGGTGGCGAGGACGATCGCGGATCTGGCCGGCGCGGAATCGCTCGAACCGGTTCACGTGGCGGAAGCGATTCAGTATCGCAGCCTGGACCGGCGCCTGGATGTTTGAGGTGCGACCGTGGTTTCGACCGTCAAAGTGTTTCTCTGGTGGTTCGTGGTCGGCGCGACGATGGCCTTGTCGGTCATCATGTTGCAGGGCGGCATTCGCGAGGTCATGCAGGCGCAGGGCTCCGTCTGGGAGCTCAAGCTGGTGGAACTGCTGACGACGATCATGGGCGGCGGGTTGCTCGGCGGCTGCATCGCCCTGATTCTCGATCGGATCAAAAAATCCTAGGTACGACACGCCGGATCGATCGATCCGGCGCAAGACGAGGAGCAACGATGGACCTGGAAGTCGGTTCGAATGTGTATCGGAATACGGACGGCACGGTGGAAATCGAGGGCGTGCCACAGCTGGAGATCGCGGTCAAACCCTCGACGAATGCGTTGCTGATCAACTTCGCGCTGTTCGACGAGAGCGGCAAGATGACGGCGAAGCTCGTCGACAGCACGCTGATGTTCAACGAACGGCGCGCCTACGAACTGACCAAAGCGCCGTCGCGTGTCACGCTGACGCACGTGGAATCGAAGAAAATCGTGCTGCAGATCGAGATGAAGAAGCCCGATCTCGTCGTCCTCACCAGAGGCGGCTTCCATACCGTCAAAGGCCACCTGTTCGAAGCCTCTCCGACGGAATGGAAAGTCGACAAACAGCGGGCGAGCGGCACGACGCAGGATCTCAACGGCGGGGCGGTCAAGCTGGGCTGATCGTTCCGCCGCTTATTGTTTGGTGACGGTCGGCACGATCACGATCTTCGCATCCTTCACATCCACCGCCGCGCTGTCTCCGTCCCGCAGCTCCCCCTTCACCAGTTGCCGGGCGATGGGCGTTTCGAGCTCCTGCTGGATCAGCCGCTTCAAGGGCCGCGCGCCGTACACGGGATCGTAGCCCCGCTCGCCCAGGTGCCGCAGCGCCGCCGGCGACACCGAGAGGGTGATCCGCCGTTCGGTCAGGCGGGCCCGCAGCCGCTCCAACTGAATCTCGACGATCTTCGTCAGCTGCTCCGTACCGAGCGGATGGAAGACGACCGTCTCGTCCACCCGGTTCAAGAACTCCGGCCGGAAATGCCGCCGCAATTCGCCCATCACCACGTTGCGGACGTCCTCGTAGGCCGACCCCTGCTGCTGCGCCTCCAGAATCTGGGGGCTGCCGATGTTGGAGGTCATGATCAG
>DIHJ01000121.1:15945-25593 GCA_002420105.1 Nitrospira sp. UBA5699 | reverse complement strand
CGGTGCTCGTCTGGCCCGGTGAGGAAGAAGACGTCGCGTCCGCGGAGCCGCCAGTAGCGCGCGAGGACATCGGCTGCGACCGTGGTATAGGCGTGCCCGATATGCGGGACGTCGTTCACGTAGTAGATGGGCGTCGTGATGTAGAAGGCGTTCTTGTCGCGCATGGTCAGGTCTCAAAAGATACCAGGTTGCCTGCGGAGATTTCTAGGCGGAGGCGCCGGCGGGAGCGAGGGCCAGCGCGTCGCGCAGGCGGAGCAGGATGTTTTCCATGGCCATGTGCAGATTGAGATGCCGCGTCGCCTGTTGCTCGGTTTTCTCGATGTCGTGCAGGAGATCCAGCAGCGCGTCCGTCCCGGCCCGGCGGGCGTAGGTTTCCAGGTTCGGCAGGTCGTCGAGGTGGAGCAGGTGCTCGCGGTCGCCGCCGACCTGCACGATCACCAGGTCCCGGATCCAGCGCGCCAGCCACGCCAGGATCTCCGGCGCGCGGTCGGCTTTCGCGAGGGTTTCGGCGGCCGAGAGGATCGCGGTGACCGATTGCAGCGTCGCCGGACGCACCAGTTCCAGCAGTTCCCGTTGGCGCGCGCGGGCTTCCTTCGCATCGGCCGACAAGGCCTCTCCGATCCGGCCTTCGCAGATCATCGCGAGCAGGCGCGCGTCCGCCGGCGGCATCTCCCGCTTCACAATCAGGGCGGCTTCCACCTGGGTGCGCGCCGGGGTGGCGAAGCGGAGCGCCTGGCAGCGCGAGCGGATGGTCGCGGGGAGCGCGGAGGGTCTGCCGGAGATCAGGAGAAACAGGCTGTGGTCGGGCGGTTCCTCCAGTGTCTTCAGCAGGGCGTTGGCGGCTCCGATGGTCATGCGATCGGCGTCGTCGATCAGGCAGATCTTCCGTTCGCCGATGAGCGGGCGGTACATGATCTGCTGCTCGATTTCCCGCACCTGTTCGATCTTGATCTGCGGCGTGGCCAGTTCGCGGTCCGGTTCGATGACGAAAAAATCCGGATGGGTGCGGGCTTCGATCTGTCGGCAGGACCGGCAGGCGCCGCAGGCGTCGATCGCGTCGGCGGACGCGTGGGCCTCGCAGTTCAGCGCCTGCGCGAAGCACAATGCGGTCGATCGCTTGCCGATGGCGTCTTCGCCGTGAAAGAGATAGGCGTGGGCCAGACGCTCTCGCGCGACGGCCGTCTGCAGCGAGACGATCTGGTGCCGGTGTCCGATGATGTTCTCAAAAGGCATGCTGGCTCCTGCCGGGCCTGCGCCGCGTTCCCCCGAGCCAGCCTACCACAAGGGCTGCGATCTCCGCGCGGATCTCCCGTTCGGATCGATCGGCGTCGATGACCGTGATGCGGCGCGGCGATTCTTCGGCCAGCTTCAGAAATCCCGTTCGCACCAGACGGTGAAACCGTTCCGATTCGCGGTCGAGGCGGTTCTGTCTGCCGCGGGCGCTTCGTCTTCTGGCCAGACCGACCGCGACGGGAACGTCGAGCAGCAGCGTCAGATCCGGGTGGCGTCCCTTCGTGGCGACGGCGTCGGCCGCCCGCAGCCACGCGAGATCGAGACCACGGCCGAACCCCTGATAGGCGAAGGTCGAATCGGAAAACCGGTCGCACAGGACGATCGCGCCGCGACGGAGGGCCGGCGCGATGAGATGCGCGACATGCTGGCTGCGTGCGGCGAGGATCAGCAGGGACTCGGCTTCGGGCGTGATCGGTTCGCGGGAGGAGGAAAGGAGGAGCGTGTTGCGGATCGCTTCCGCCACGACGGTGCCGCCCGGCTCTCTGGTCTGCACGACCCGGTAACCCAATCGCCTGAGCGTGGCGGCGAGGTGGCGGATCTGGGTGCTTTTTCCGCTGCCTTCTGGCCCCTCCAGGGTGATGAACAGCCCGCCAGCCTGTCGCCTTTTGGGCGTCACTCCCATGGGGTTCCTCAATGGTGGAGAAAACGGGCGGGATAGTAGTCCAAGTTATTGAAAATAGCAAGAAACTGCTTGCGACGGCCCCGTAAATCTCTGTATGATGAGCAGCTATCTGTATTCACCTATATTTATGTTGAAAGCCTCGCTAAAACGCTACTTTCTGACGGGTCTTCTCGTCATCACGCCGATTTGGGGCACCTTCCTGATTTTGAAGACCCTCTTCGTGGCGGTGGACGGCATTCTCGGAGACCTGCTGGCGCAACTGGTTCCCGATCACTATGTGCCAGGGCTCGGTATTGTGACCCTGATTCTGTTGGTCTTCACGACCGGACTCTTTGCCGCGAACTTCATCGGCAGGCACATCGTGAAACTCTGGGAAGAGTGGCTGAATCGCGTTCCGCTGGTCCGGGGCATTTACTCGACGCTGAAGTCCATGATGGACATCGTGTCGTTCTCGGAGCGGGGATCCTACAACCGGGTCGTGCTGATCCAGTTTCCGAAGAACGGGCATTACTGTTTCGCCTTCGTGACGGGCGTGACGAAGGGCGACCTGCAGGACTTGACGCAGGAGCCGCTCGTGCACGTCTATGTGCCGACCTCGCCGAATCCCACGTCCGGTTATTTTCTGCTCGTGCCGGAGCGTGAGGTGACATCCGTCAATATCAGCGTGGAGGAAGCGATGAAGTTGATCGTGTCGGGCGGCCTCTATTCTCCCGCGACGTCGCTCGGATCGGCCGTTCCCGCGGACACGAAGTGGGGCCATGTCAAACAGCCGGAAGCGGGAGTGCCCGTCGGATGAGCCGCCCGAGGGAACAGGCGTCGGCATCGGGCCCGATGCCGGCGGACGGGAATGACCGGGAGCCGGTTCCCGGGCTGGCGGTCGTCGTGATGGCCGCCGGTTTGGGCAAGCGGATGCAGTCCAAAGACGCCAAAGTGCTGCATCCGGTCGCGGGACGGCCGATGGTGCTCTATTCCGTCGACCTCGCTCTCCGTCTGGCCGGACACCGGATCGCCGTGATCGTCGGCCACCAGGCCGATCGGGTCCGCCAGGTGATCAAGGATGCGACGGCCGGCGGCGGCAGCCCCGTGCCGGTTTCCATCGTCGAACAGCGGGAGCTGCTGGGCACCGGGCATGCGGTGCTGCAGAGCCGGCCCCTGTTCGCGGGGTCGGGCCGCTCCGCGCCGGCGCTCTATCTGATACTCAACGGCGACACGCCGCTGCTGCGGGAAGAAACGTTGCGCGAGCTGCTGCGCGTGCATCGGGACGAAAAGGCCGCGGTCACGGTGCTGACGGCGAGGCTCGACGATGCCGCCGGCTATGGGCGCGTCGTTCGACAGCCGTCGGCGGAAAACCGAGTGTCGCGGATCGTGGAGGATCGCGATGCCGACGCGGACGAGAAGGCGATCCGCGAGATCAACGTCGGGACCTACGCGGTCGACGGGGAGTTTCTGTTCGCGGCGCTCGACACGTTGCAGCCGGGCAACGCCCAGGGCGAATACTACCTGACGGACATCGTGCAGACCGCGGTGGAGCAGGGGCGCCGCGTGGCGGCGGTCTTGCTCGACCATCCGGACGAAGGGCTGGGGGTCAACACGCGTCGCCAACTGGCCGAGGCCGAGCAGG
Organism: Nitrospira sp. UBA5699; assembly: GCA_002420105.1. Classification (GTDB taxonomy): domain Bacteria; phylum Nitrospirota; class Nitrospiria; order Nitrospirales; family Nitrospiraceae; genus Nitrospira_C. The sequence goes on along the minus strand of DIHJ01000121.1, from coordinate 22,057 downwards.
TGATCCGCCGCCGGATTCGCCACCGCTGGCTCGATGCGGGCGTGAGGATGATCGATCCCGCGTCGACCTGGATCGACGCCGGGGTCACCATCGGGAGAGACTCGGTGTTGTACCCGAACGTGATGCTCGAAGGGACGACGACGATCGGGGAGGACTGCGTCGTACGGTCCGGGACCCGCATCACCGATTGCGTGGTGGGCAACCGGGTGGAGATTCTCGATCACTGCGTCTTTCGCGATTCCCGCATCGAAGACGAGGCGACGCTGGGCCCCTTTACCCATCTTCGCCCGAACGTGCTGGTGCGGAAAGGGGCGAAGGTCGGCAATTTTGTCGAAATGAAGAAGGCCGAGCTCGGCGAAGGATCGAAGGCGAACCATCTCAGCTATCTCGGCGATACGAAAATCGGGAAGGGCGTCAACATCGGCGCCGGGACGATCACCTGCAATTACGACGGGGTGCGGAAGGCTGAAACCGTCATCGGCGACGGGGTGTTCATTGGCAGCGACACGCAGTTGATCGCGCCGGTGACGGTCGGCGCCGGCTCGGTCATCGCGGCCGGGACGACGGTGACGGAGAATGTGCCGACGGACTCGCTCGTGATCGCGCGGGTCCCTCAGGTGACCAGACCGGGGTGGGCGGCAAAGCGGCGGGCGCTGCAGGCCGCCGGCACAGCCGGCGGCTCCTTGCCGCCCGGCAGCAAGCTGACAAGTCCGAAGGCTGACAAGGCTTCAAGCCGACCGCGCAAGCCCAACGCGAAGCCGTCCAAAGGACGATCGCGATGAGAGGCTTTTTTTGTCGGCCTGTCGGCCTGTCGGCCTGGAGCTGAAACTATGTGCGGCATCGTCGGATACGTCGGCAACGAAGACGCGGTTCCGATACTGGTCGGCGGGCTGGCCAAGCTCGAATACCGGGGGTACGACTCCGCGGGTCTGGCCGTTCTGCAGGGGGAGAAGATCGAGGTGCGGCGGAGCGTCGGCAAGCTCGCCAATCTCCGGAAATCGCTCGAGGAGGAGCGGATGACGGGGATGGTCGGGATCGGGCATACCCGCTGGGCCACGCACGGAAAACCGTCCGAGCAGAACGCCCACCCGCACCGGTCCGACGGGTGCGTGCTGGTGCACAACGGGATCATCGAAAATTACCAGTCGCTCAAGCAGCAGCTGGAAAAAGAGGGATACAAGTTCCGGTCGGAGACGGATACGGAAGTGGTGGCTCATCTGATCGACAAGCATATCCGCCGGGGGCTGAAGCTGGGGGACGCGGTGCGCGCCGCCACCGGGGAAGTGCGGGGCAGCTATGCGCTGGCGGTGATTTCCGAGAAGGAACCGGGGATCCTCGTCGCGGCGCGGTCCGGTTGCCCGCTGGTCGTCGGTCGGACGAAAGAGGCCTCCTACGTCGCGTCGGACGTGATGGCGATGCTGGCGCACACCCGCGACGTCACCTATCTCGAAGAAGGCGACGTGGCGGTCGTGACGAAGTCCGAGGTCCGGGTCTCCGATGTGAACGGACAGCCGGTGTCCCGCGAGTCTTCCCGGATCACCTGGGACGCCTCCGCGGCGGAAAAAAGCGGCTATCCCCATTTCATGCTGAAAGAGATCCATGAGCAGCCGCAGACGATTCTCGATACGATGCGCGGCCGCTACTCGTACGACATCGGCGAAGCCGATCTCGCGGACATCGGGCTCACGCCGAAAGAGTTTGCGGCGGTGGACCGGATCTGGATCGTGGCCTGCGGGACCTCCTGGCATGCCGGGCTCGTCGGAAAGTATCTGCTGGAGGAAATGGTCCGGACGCCGGTCCAGGTCGATATCGGCAGCGAGTTCCGTTACCGCAATCCGCTCGTCGGCAAGAACGACCTGTTCATCACCATTTCCCAGTCCGGGGAAACGGCGGATACGCTGGCCGCGGCGCGCGAAGCGAAGGAAAAGGGCGCGCGGGTCGTGTCCATCGTGAACGTCGTCGGCAGCACGCTGGCCCGCGAATCCGACGGCGTGCTCTACACCCGCTGCGGGCCGGAGATCGGAGTCGCCTCGACGAAGGCCTTTACCGCGCAGTTGACCGCGCTGTATCTGCTGGCGCTCCATCTGGCCCGCGTGCGCAACGTGATGAACGCGGCGGACGGGAAGGCCTGGCTCGATCGTCTGGTGACGCTGCCGTCGCTGGTCGAGCGTCTGTTGGGGCGGGAGGCCGAAATCGTGGCGATCGCCAAGCGGTACTACAAGAAACGGAATTTTCTGTTTCTGGGACGGGGGATCAACTACCCCATCGCGCTGGAGGGGTCGTTGAAGCTGAAGGAAGTGTCCTACATCCATGCGGAAGGCTATGCGGCGGGCGAGATGAAGCACGGTCCGATCGCGCTGATCGACAAGGATATGCCGGTGGTGGTGCTGGCGCCGCGCGACCGGCTCTACGAAAAGACCGTGAGCAATCTGATGGAAGTGAAGGCGCGGCGCGCTCCGGTCATCGCGCTGGTGGCGGAGGGGGAACGGGAACTGGGGAAGACGGCCGATGCGGTGTTCACCGTTCCCGACACGCATCCGCTGATGTCGCCGATTCTGTTCACGATCCCGCTGCAGTTGCTGGCCTATCACATCGCGGTGCTTCGCGGGGCGGATGTGGATCAGCCGAGGAATCTGGCCAAGAGCGTAACGGTGGAATAGGGAGGTATAGGCGAGGGGCATGAGGCAATAGGCAATAGGACGAAGCAGCGGGTACCCGTTTGTTCGCCCCTAGCCGTTAGCCCCTTGCCCCGTGCCGGAGTGTAACGATGGAAATAACCACGCAGGAAGTCGAGAAGGTGGCGAAGCTGGCCCGGCTGGAAATCACGCCGGCGGAGAAAGAGGCGTTCGCCAAGCAGCTGAGCGAGATTCTGACGCACGTCGAAAAGTTGAAGCAGTACGACACGACGGGCGTGGAGCCGACGGCGACGGTGCTGGGGCAGGTCAATGTGTTTCGGGCGGACGTGGTCCGGCCGTCCCTGCCGGTGGACCGGGCGCTGGCCAACGCGCCGGAACGCGAAGGAGACGGATTCTCGGTGCCGAAAATTCTAGAGGAGCGTTAACCGTCATCCGTCACACGTCGTGCGCGGGGGGACGCGGATGACGTACGGCGAATGGCGAATAACGGAAATGAAGCATGTTCCGACAAATGTTGCGATCGAAAATTCACCGCGCCACCGTGACCGGGGCGCATCTTGAGTACGAAGGCAGCCTGACGATCGACCAGGATCTGATGGAAGCCGCGGCGATCCTGCCGTACGAAGCCATCATTTGCTCCAACCTCAACAACGGCGAGCGGTTCATGACCTATGCGATCGGCGGCCGCCGCGGGAGCGGCGATATCGTGCTGAACGGACCCACGGCGCGCAAGGCGGCGGTCGGCGATCAGATCATCATCTTCTGCTACGAGTACTACGGCGAAGAGGAGATCAAGCGGCACGCGCCCAAGATCGTCCGCGTGAACGAGAAGAACCGCATCATCGAATCGACGGATAAACGATAATGTCGCTGCATAAACTGACGCTGTGCGAACTGCAGAAGAAATTCACCGCGGGTGAAGTCACCGCGACGGAGATCGTGCGCGCCTACGCGCTGCGCATCGGCCAGGTGGAGCCGAAGGTCAGGGCCTACGTCACGCTGGCCAAGGAGGCCGCGCTGGCGAAGGCCGCCGAGCTGGACGACAAGCTGAAGGGCTGGCGCAGGACGAAGCCGATGACGGGGATGCCGATCGCGGTCAAGGACAATCTGTGCACGGAGGGCGTGCTCACGACCTGCTCCTCCCGCATGTTGCAGCAGTTCGTTCCGCCGTACGACGCGACGGTGATCGCGAAACTGCGCGAGCAGGACTACATTCTGTTGGGCAAGACCAACATGGACGAGTTTGCGATGGGGTCGTCCACCGAAAACTCCGCCTTCGGGCCGAGCCGGAATCCCTGGACGCTGCACTGCGTGCCCGGCGGTTCCAGCGGGGGATCCGCGGCGGCCGTGGCGGCCGACGAGTGCGTTGCGGCGCTGGGGTCCGACACCGGCGGGTCGATCCGCCAGCCGGCCGCGTTTTGCGGCGTGGTCGGGCTCAAGCCGACCTACGGCCGGGTCTCGCGCTACGGCCTGGTCGCGTTCGCCTCCTCGCTCGATCAAATCGGTCCGATCACCAAGGACGTGCCGGACGCCGCGTTTCTGCTCGGCGCCATCGCCGGATACGATCCGATGGATTCGACGTCGGCCGACCTCCCGGTGCCCGATTACATGAAGGCGCTGAAGAAGAAGGACCTGAAGAAATTGAAAGTCGGCGTGCCGGCGGAATTCTTCGCCGAAGGGCTCGACCCCGAAGTCGAACAGGCCGTGCGCGCGGCGATCGAAGAATTGAAGAGCCTCGGCGGCGACGTCAGGGAAATCCGGCTGCCGCGCACCGATGCGGCGGTGGCCGTGTACTACGTGATCGCCACGGCCGAAGCCAGCTCGAATCTCGCCCGTTACGACGGCGTCAAATTCGGCCTGCGCGCCAAAGACACGAAAGACCTGCTCGATCTGTACATGAAAACGCGGCAGGAAGGGTTCGGTCCCGAAGTGAAGCGCCGCATCATGCTCGGCACCTATGCGCTCAGCTCCGGCTACTACGACGCGTACTACGGCAAGGCGCAGGCCGTGCGGACGCTGATCTGCCGGGATTTTCAGGAGGCCTTCAACGAGGTCGACTTGATCGTGACGCCGGTGACGCCGACCCCCGCGTTCAAGCTCGGCGAGAAGAGCGAAGACCCGCTGCAGATGTATCTGTCGGATATCTACACGATCTCGGTCAACCTTGCGGGCCTGCCGGCCATTTCGTTGCCCTGCGGATTCAGCAGGGCCGGGCTTCCGATCGGGCTGCAGCTCATCGGGCGGGCGTTTGAGGAAGAGACGATGCTGCGGGCGGCCCATGCGTACGAGCAGTCGACCCAGTGGCATCTCAAGAAACCGATCGTACGGTGAAGAAGGTGAGAGGCAATGGTAGCCTGGAGGTCATATGATTGTTGAAATTGCCGCCGGTCTCGTCGCCGTCGCGTTCGCGGTGCTGGTCGGCTATCTCGTGCCGGTATTGATTCAGGTGCGGAAGACCGTCGCCGAGTCCGAGCAGCTGCTCGCGAAGATGAGCGCGGAGGTCCCGTCGCTGGTATCCGAGTTGCGCACGATGAGCCAGAACATGAACGAGCTGGCCGATCGGGCCCGCAGCGGGGTGGAGCATGCGTCGGTGCTGCTGCACGCGGTGGGCGAGGTCGGCGAATCGGTTCAACAAGTCCACAATGTCGTTCGCGGATCGGGCGGGACGCTGCTGACCAACGTGGCCAGCGTCGTCGCCGGATTCAAGGCGGCCACGCAGGTCGTGCGCGAGCGATTGAAACACGAAGGAGGGCCACACAATGGCGGATGATCGCGGGTCTGCGGCGGGAGTCCTCTTGGCGTTTCTCAGCGGGGCGGCGTTGGGCGCGGTGGCCGCGCTGCTGCTGGCGCCGCAATCGGGACGGGAATCGCGCGAGCAGTTGCGCGGCTATGCCCGCAAGGCGGAAGACAGCTTCCGCGAGTTCGCGGACGAAGCCGGGCACCGCTTCGAGGAAGCGGTCGATCAGGGGAAGGAGTTTCTCGAAGCCAAGAAATCGGTGCTTCGCGAGGCGTTCGACGCCGGCCGTGAAGCGATGAAGCGCGAGCGGGACCGGATGCGGAGCGAGAGCCAGTCGGAAGCATGATCTACGAAGTCGTCATCGGCGTCGAAGTGCACGCGCAGCTGCGGACGAAGTCCAAGATGTTCTGCGGCTGCGGGACGACCTTCGGTCTGTCGGCCAACAGTCAGACCTGTCCGGTCTGTCTGGGCCTGCCCGGAACCCTGCCGGTGATCAACCGGGCCGCCGTCGAAATGGCCGTCCGCGCCGGCCTGGCCTTGAATTGCACGATCGGGGAACAGAACCGGTTTGCGCGGAAGAACTACTTCTATCCCGATCTGCCGAAGGGCTATCAGATTTCCCAGTACGAAGCCCCCATCTGCGAGCAGGGCTGGATCGAGATCGCCGGCGCCGACGGCAGAAAGCGCGTGCGGATCAGGCGGGCGCATCTGGAGGAAGACGCCGGCAAGAACGTGCACG
>DIHJ01000121.1:12604-15814 GCA_002420105.1 Nitrospira sp. UBA5699 | reverse complement strand
TCGGCCGACGAAGTGGTGGCCTATCTGAAGGGGCTCCGGGATATTCTCATGTATCTGGAGGTCTGCGACGGCAACATGGACGAGGGCAGTTTCCGCTGCGAGCCGAATCTGTCGCTTCGCCCGCTGGGCCAGAAGGAATTCGGCACGAAGGTCGAGCTGAAGAACATCAACTCCTTCAAATTCGTGAAGGATGCGATCGAGTACGAGATCAAGCGTCAGACGAAAGTGCTGAGCGAGGGCGGCAAGATTCAGCAGGAAACGCGCCTCTGGAACATCGATCGCGGCGAAACGGCCGTGATGCGGAGCAAGGAAGAGGCGCACGACTACCGGTATTTCCCGGACCCCGATCTCGTCCCGTTGAAGCTCGACAGAGAGTGGATCGAGGGATTCCGCGCCGGCGTGCCGGAGTTGCCGGCGGCGCGGGCCGGCCGGTTCGTCAGCGAATACGGACTTCCTGAATACGATGCCGGGGTGCTGACCGCCTCCAAAGGGATCGCCGATTACTTCGAATCCTGCGTCAGACTCTTCAATCAACCCAAGACCGTGAGTAACTGGGTCATGGGGGAGCTCACGCGGGAATTGAACAATTCGGGAACCGATGTGAGCGCATCGCCGGTGCCGCCGGAACGGCTGGTCGGTCTCCTGCAGATGGTGGAAAAGGGGACGGTCAGTTTGAAAGTCGCGCGCGAGATCTTCCCCGAACTCTACGCCGGCGGAAAGACGCCCGAGCAGATCGTGCAGGAGAAAGGGCTGACACAGGTGTCCGATGAAGGGGCGCTGGAGAAGATCATCGACGAGGTGTTGGCGAAGAATCCGGCGCAGGCGGCGCAGTTCAAAGAGGGCAAGCAGCAAGTCCTGGGCTTTCTGGTCGGGCAGGTGATGAAAGCGAGCGGGGGGAAAGCGAATCCGGGCAAGGTCAATGAATTACTGAAGAGGAAGTTGGGTGGGTGAGACGAAGGTGTCTTCCGGATACGTTTCCAACTTTCGAACTTAGCAACTTGTGAACCGGAGCGAAGCGACCATGGGCGCGATCAGGGAGATCACGGGCCGGCAGATCATCGATTCACGGGAGACCTTGGCAGCCGAGGGGGAGTGAGATGGCAGCGACTGTGGCGAAGATGACAAAGCACGAGCTGAAAGAAATCATTGAATCGACAGTCGAGAAGAAATTGCTGCAACTCTTGGGAGATCCAGACCAAGGGCTTGTTCTGAGAAAGGCCCTCAAGGATCGGCTGCTTCGCCAGCGAAAGGCGGTGGCGGCCGGCGAAAGGGGAGAGTCGTTGGCTGCGATAGTCAAACGCTTGGGGCTCAACTGAGCGTATGTATCGTGTTCGCCTTCTTGATGCAGCCTCAAAAGATTTGGCTAAACTGGACAAACCTGTCGCTCGGCGAATTGTCGAGCGAGTGCACCGGATGGCCGAGAATCTTACGGATACTGATCTCGAAGCGCTCACAGGGGACTTCGAAGGATTGTTCAAATTGCGTGTGGGCGACTACCGGATCATATATGAACTGATTCATGGAGAACAGCTGGTCATGATTCACGCCATCGGGCATCGGCGCGAGATTTATCGGCGACGGTAATTGGGCCTCGACCGATTGCAACTTTCCAACTGGGTAATTTGTTAACCGGAGCGAAGCGACCATGAGCGCGATCAGGGAGATCACGGGACGGCAGATCATCGATTCACGCGGCAATCCGACGGTCGAGGCGGAAGTGACGCTGGAGAGCGGGGCGAAGGGCCGGGCGGCCGTGCCCTCCGGAGCCTCGACCGGCGAGAAGGAGGCGATCGAGCTGCGCGACGGCGACAAGAAGCGCTGGATGGGCAAGGGCGTGTCGAAAGCCGTGGCCAACATCAGCAAGACGATCGCGCCGGAGCTGCTGGGGCGGGATGCCTTCGATCAGGCCGGCATCGATCAGGCGATGATCGAGCTGGACGGCACGAAGACGAAAGGGAAGCTGGGCGCGAACGCGATTCTCGGCGTGTCGCTGGCGGTGGCGAAGGCCGCGGCCAACGAGACCGGCCAGCCGCTCTACCGCTATCTCGGCGGAACCAACGCGCGGGTGCTGCCGGTGCCGCTGATGAACATCATCAACGGCGGGGCCCATGCGGACAATCGGCTCGACCTTCAAGAGTTCATGATCGTGCCGGTCGGAGCGAGCCAGTTCAGCGAGGCGGTGCGCATGGCGACGGAGGTGTTTCACTCGCTGAAGGCGCTCCTGAAGAAAAAGGGCCTGAGCACGGCGGTCGGCGACGAGGGCGGGTTTGCGCCGGATCTGCAGTCGAACGAGGAGGCGCTCACGCTGATCGTGCAGGCGATCGAAGAAGCCGGCTACCAGCCGGGGCAGGATATCGCGTTGGCGCTGGACTGCGCGGCGAGCGAATTGTACGACAAGAACCGGTACGTGCTGGAAGCGGAGAAGAACCGGGAACGCTCCTCCGAAGACATGGTCGCATACTACGGCAAGCTGCTGGATCGCTATCCGATTCTGTCGATCGAGGACGGCTTGAGCGAGGTGGATTGGAAGGGTTGGAAGATGCTGACGGAGAAGCTGGGCAAACGGGTTCAGCTCGTCGGCGACGACATCTTCGTCACGAACGTGGAGATCTTCTCGAAGGGCATCCGCGAGGGGATCGCCAATTCGATTCTCATCAAGCTGAACCAGATCGGCACGCTGACGGAAACGCTGGATGCGATCGAGCTGGCCAAACGGTCCGGGTATACGGCGATCATTTCGCACCGGTCGGGGGAAACCGAAGACACGACGATCGCGGACGTGGCCGTGGCGACGAACAGCGGCCTGATCAAGACGGGATCGCTGTCCCGGACGGATCGGGTCGCGAAGTACAACCAGTTGCTCCGGATCGAGGAAGAGCTGGGGGCCGCGGCGGTGTATCGGGGGCGCGAGGCGATGCCGGGCCGGTCCTGAGGAGTCGACAACGAGCCGATGATCATCAAGCAGAATCGCGGGCGGCAGTGGCTGGACTGGCAGCGGCGCATGATCGCGGGCGCCCATTATGTCGGCGCCGGCGTGTGCCTGTTGCTGCTCCTCGCCCTGTGTTTCGGCGAGATGGGCCTGCCGCGGTATTTTTCGATGCGCGACCACGCCCGCCAGCTTGAGCTGGACATTCAGGAGCTCCAGCGGACGGCGAAGGCGTTGCGCGGCGACATCGATCGGCTGGAGCACGATCCGTCCAGGCTCGAGCA
>DIHJ01000121.1:9802-12451 GCA_002420105.1 Nitrospira sp. UBA5699 | reverse complement strand
TTCCGGATTCTTCGCAGGAGAAGCCGAGGCCGTGACATGATGAAATTCGGAACGGTAGCCATTATCGGGCGCTCCAACGTGGGGAAGTCCACGCTGCTGAACCGCCTGCTGAACGAAAAGATCGCGATCGTCTCGGAGAAACCGCAGACGACCAGGACGAGAATCCTCGGCGTCGTCCATGCCCCGGGGGCCCAGATCGCGCTGCTGGATACGCCGGGGCTGCATAAGCCGGAGCATCTGCTGAACCGGCGGATGGTCCGCACGGCCGTCGAAACGCTCGAGGAGGCGGACCTGCTGTTCGTGCTCATGGAGGCGACCAGTTTGCCGGGACCGGGCGATCTTCTGGTGTTGGATCACGTCAAGGCGGCGGTGAAGAAGCATGCCAGACCGGTGATTCTCGTCCTGAACAAGATCGATCTGGTGAACAAGATGAAGCTGCTGCCCGTAATCGAAGCCTATGCCAGACTGTACCCCTGGACGGAGGTCGTGCCGGTGTCGGCGCAGACGGGAGACAACGTCGACCGGCTGCTGGACATCACGGTGTCGCATCTGCCCGATGGGGAAGCGGCGTACGATGAGGAGACGATCACCGATCAGTCCATGCGGACCCTGGCGGCGGAGATCATCCGGGAAAAGCTGTTGCGCCAGACGCACGAGGAAGTGCCGTATTCGATCGCCGTGGAAATCGATCAATTCGTCGAGGAGGGCAAACTCGCCCGCATCAGCGCCTCGATCCTCGTCGAGCGGGAAACGCACAAAGCCATCGTGATCGGCAAGCACGGAGAGCGGTTGAAAGCGGTCGGCACCGAAGCGCGGCTCGATATGGAGCGCGGGTTCGGCATGAAGGTCTTTCTCCAGTTGTGGGTGAAAGTGCGGGAGGCCTGGCGCGAAGACGAACATGCGCTCAGCGAGCTGGGGTATTAACAGATAGGTCATGCAGCCGGTGGACAAAATCACGGAAACGCGTCCGGTGGAGCCGAAACCCCGTCCCGGGGACAAGGATCTGCTGCGCGATTCGTTGCGCGACCAGGCGGACCGGGGCCAGTCCAAGTCGGACATCGTGCTCCTGTCGGTGCAGCGCCTGTTGCGGCGCGGCGCGATCACCAACCTGGCCAAGATGCTGGGCCGCATGCATCCGGCCGACGTGGCCAAGGTCATTACCCATCTGTCCTCTCCCAAGGAAAAGCGCGAGGTCTTCGAGCTGGTCCGCGGTGAATCGAAGCGCGGTCAGGTCCTGAGCGAACTCGACACCGACAGCATCACGCAGGTGCTGGCGGATCTCCTGCAATCGGATATCGCCTGGCTGATCAAGGATCTGGCGCCGGACGACGTGGCCTACATCCTGGGCGTCCTCCCCGAAGAACGCGCCAAGGAAATCCTCTCGCTGATGCGCACCGAGGACTCCTCGGAAGTCGCCGACCTGCTGAAGTACCCGAAAGACACGGCCGGCGGCATCATGACGACGGAGTTCTTCGCGATGTCGGAGGATGCGACGGCGCAGGATGCCATCCGCCGGCTGCAGCAGGCGACCGACGCGGAAATGGTCTTCTACATCTACGTGACGGACCGGCACGAGCATCTGGTCGGCGTCCTCTCGTTGCGCCAGCTGCTGACGGTGCCGCCGGCGACGCCCCTGAAGAATATCGCCACGCGCGACGTCATCAGCGTCACGGTGGACATGGACCAGGAAGAAGTGGCCCGCCAGGTGGCCAGTTACAACCTGCTGGCCATTCCGGTGGTCGACAAAGAGGGCGTGCTGGTGGGCATCATCACCGTGGACGACGTCGTGGACGTCATCCGGGAAGAGGCGACCGAGGACATGCTGAAGATGGCCGGCGCGGTCGAGGAGGAGGCCGTCTCGAAATCCTCGAGCCTGGCGGCGGCCAAGGTGCGGTTGCCGTGGCTGTTTACCAACCTCGTCGGCAGTCTGCTCTCCGGGGCGATTCTCTGGGAGTTCCGCTATACGATTCAGGAGGTCGTGGCCATCGTGAGCTTCATTCCGGTCATCGCGGCCATGGGCGGAAACGTCGGGCTGCAGTCTTCCACGCTGATCATCCGCGGATTGGCCACGGGGGTCGTCGAATTGACGGACGTGCGCAACGTCTTTTTCCGGGAGGTGAAGATCGGGCTCCTGATGGGCGTCGCCTGCGGCCTGATCCTGTCGCTGGTCGGCTGGATCTGGCACCAGGGCTTCCTCGGAATGGTCGTCGGCGCCTCGCTCATCACGGCGTTTCTCGTGTCCACCAGCATGGCGACGTTCATGCCGATCCTGCTGAAGCGGATGGGGGTCGATCCCGCCGTCGCGGCCGGGCCGTTCGTCACCACGGCCAACGACATCACCGGGATCACCATCTATCTCACGTTGGCCACCGTCTTCATGGACTATCTCCGATAGTGCGCAGGATCGGGGCCGCCTTCGGACCGGCCGGTTCTCCATAGAGGGATCGCCCGCATGCCGCTGATTAAAACCGTTGCGATCACGTTAAAAAGCCGGAAATGGGGCGAGGCGGACCGGATCGTCACCTTCTACACCAGGGAGTTGGGGAAGATTCGCGGCGTGGCGAGGGGCGCGCGCCGGCTCAAGAGCCGGATGGGCGCCGCGCTCGAGCCGTTGACGATGTGCGATCTGAACCTGTTCGAAAAGTCCGG
>DIHJ01000121.1:6792-9699 GCA_002420105.1 Nitrospira sp. UBA5699 | reverse complement strand
TGATGGCCGCGGCGGCCCGGATGGTCAACGTGGTAGGCGCCGTCACGCCGGACGGAGACCCGGATCCGCAACTGTTCGAGACCCTCGAGCAGGGGTTGCGCTCGCTGGTGTCGAGCGACGATCCGGCCCTCACCGCGCTGTTGTTCCAGATCCGTCTGCTGGGTCTGACCGGTTTTCGCCCGCAAACGGACCATTGCGCGGCCTGCGGCCGGACGAGGGTGATTCAGGAGCCGCAGTTTTCTCCCGCTTCCGGCGGGATCGTCTGCGCGGTCTGCGCCGCGCATCAGCGGTTCCCCTGCCTGCCGCTGTCCCGGGGAAGTCTGGCGTTTCTTCAGCAGGCGCTGCGGCTGACACCGGCGATGGTCACGCGGCTCAAGGCCGCCGGACAGGTGCGGTACGAGGTGGAGGACGCGATCGAGGGCTATGTCACGGTCGTGGCGGGGCGGCGAATTCCTCCGGTGGATTTCCTGTCGCAGTCGTTGTAGCGGGCGAAACTCGTCGAACGCGGGGGCATCATCGACCATGCCGGAAGCGCTGCTTGAACCGAAGGACATGTCCTGGATCGACAAGGGCGTGTTGGGGATCGAATGGAGCGACGGCCATCGCGGCGTCTATCCCGTCCGCCACCTGCGATTGCATTGTCCCTGTGCGGCCTGCGTCGACGAGTGGACGGGGGAAAAGCGGCTGAAGGCCGACGATGTGCCGATGCTGATCATGCTGCAGGACGTCGAACCGGTAGGCCGGTATGCGCTGCAGTTCAAATGGAGCGACGGCCACGATACGGGCATCTATTCTTACAGCCTGCTCAGGCGGCTCTGCCAGTGCGATCTCTGCCAGCCCGTCAAGCCGAGCGAACCGAAGAGCCGGAGGCTCCTGTGATTCCCATGAGGCAGTTGCGCGGCAGACCCGAACGCGCTCCGTTCGATCGATGGATTCTGCCGGCAACGCGGGCAATCTGTGTTGCCGGATTGCTGGGACTGGCGTTGTTGTCGGGATGCGGCGGCCTGCCTCCGCTGGATGAACAGGCGCAGCACATCCGCAACAACAATCTGGAGCTGCGCAAGCTGGAGCCGCGCGCCTTCGTCCGCGCCTGGGGCGAACCGACCTATCAGCGGGAGGAGTTCATGCCGTTCTTCGGCATGAAGGACGGCTCGCTCGTGCCCCGTTCCCGGCTGTCGCTCGGCGAATCGCCCCCCGGCTGGGAAATCGGCATCGATGCGGGCGACGCGCTGTTCCTGGCGTATCCGGAGCACGGCTGGCTGGTGGTGTTCCTCGACGAAGTGTTCGTCTATCGGGAGGCCCTTTCGGCGGAGCAACTCCATGAACTGGGACGTAAGTGGCAGCATGAGGATAAGTTTCGAACGAGACTGGACAACCCGCCTTCTCCCTAACCCGGGTATACCCGCAGGCCTTTCGTGATGCAGTCCCGCGCACTCAAGCTCCTTGTGGCCGCTTCCGAGGCGATTCCCTACGCGAAAACCGGAGGGCTGGCCGACGTTGCGGGAGCGCTCCCGCAGGAACTGGCGAAGCTGGGGCACGACGTTGTACTGCTCGTGCCGCGCTATCGCTGCGTGAACGACTCCGGCCGATCGTTCCGGCGCATCGTCACCTTGTCCGTTCCTACACCGCAAGCCGCCGTCGATGTGTCGATCGAGGAGGATGTCGTGTCGATCCCCGGACATCCGGCCAAGGTTCGGGTCTGGGCGATCCGTCACGATCCGTCCTTCGACCGGCCGGGCCTCTACCAGGAGCGCGGACTCGATTATCCCGATAATCTCGACCGGTTCGTGTTGTTCTGCCGGGCGATCGTCGAGGTCATGCGGTATCTGGTGCGGGAAAGAGATTGGAAGACGGACCTGCTGCATCTCCACGACTGGCAAACGGCGCTCTGCGCCGTGTATCTGAAGACCGTCGACTGCGGGCGGGCGGAACTTGAAGGGGTGAAAACCGTACTCACCCTGCACAATGTGGGCTATCAAGGTCTCTTCCCCGGCGGCGAGTTTTCGAAAACGGGGCTGCCTTCCTCGCTCTTTTCCATGGGCGGACTTGAATTCTACGGTTCGGTGAACGTCCTGAAAGGCGGGATGGTGTTTGCCGACTACCTCACGACGGTCAGTCCCACCTATGCGCGTGAGATTCTGACGCCGGAGCTGGGCTTCGGCCTCGACGGTGTTCTGCGAAACCGGCAGGATCGATTACAGGGCATCATCAACGGCATCGATACCGATATCTGGAATCCGGAGAAGGATCCGTATCTACCTGCGGTATATTCGGCGGGTAATCGGGCGGGAAAACTCTTGTGCAAGCGCGCGTTACAGCGCGAGTTCAAGCTGCCGGAGACGAACGCTCCGCTTCTGGCTGTGATCGGACGGCTCACTCCGCAGAAGGGGTTCGACCTCATCGAAGCCGTGATTCCGCAGTTGATGACGCTGGATGCGCAGTTGGTCATGCTGGGAACCGGCGATCCGGTCTATGAGACCACGTTCAAGTCGCTGCAGGCCCGCTATCACGATCGCATGGGGGTTCGCATCGGATTCGACGAGGGACTGGCCCATCGGATCGAGGCCGGCGCGGACATGCTGGTGATGCCCTCGAAGTACGAACCCTGCGGGTTGAGCCAGCTCTATAGTGTGCGCTACGGCACGGTCCCGATCGTCAGGAAGACCGGAGGATTGGCCGATACGGTGGTGCCGTTCGATGCGAAGCAGTCGCAGGCTGTTCCCGCGACCGGATTTCACGTCGAGAAGCATACCGCGGAGTCCTTGCGGTCAACGCTCCGGCTGGCGATACGGGTGTTTCGCGATCCGGCTCAATGGAACAGGCTCATCGAGGCCGGAATGAGGACCGACGTTTCGTGGGCCCGCTCGGCCAAGGCGTATGAAGGGTTGTTCAGGCGAGTCGTATCCT
>DIHJ01000121.1:6164-6695 GCA_002420105.1 Nitrospira sp. UBA5699 | reverse complement strand
CGGCCAAGGCGTATGAAGAGCTGTTCAGGCGAGTCGTATCCTGAAACCGGAAGGCCCGGCGCAAGCAGAGAGAATAGGCGGGCGGAGGAATGAGGCTGATTACGGGAGTTGAAGGGAGACTTGAACGCTCGCCGGTTCAAGTTCCGAGAGAATGGTCCTGGCCTGCAGAGAGTAAAAGGCATACTCGGATTGCGGATGATACTCGAGAATCCCGTGGAGCAATTCTCTGGCGATGTCGAACCGCCGGGTTTCGACGGCCGCCTGTCCTGCGCGCAATGAGCAGGCTGCGGACATGGCCTTGACGTCTACGGCGAGCCGGGCCGAGGGTGTCGTAACGAACCGTTCCAGCTTTCCGGGCAACGGGAGCACGAAAGAATCCGGTGATTGTGCGCGCTTGGCAGCCGTACCGAGGACGACCGCATCCTGCTTCAACTCCTCAAAGTCCGAGCTGCTCTGGCAGTGGGAATAGGTGTTCCACAGGCTCATGAAGCTGCCATTGTCGGCAACCGAATGCCTGACCGGTTGTGCTGA
>DIHJ01000121.1:3190-5923 GCA_002420105.1 Nitrospira sp. UBA5699 | reverse complement strand
GCATTTTCGACACAGAAGGTGTGGCAGGATTTTACGAGTTGAAGATCTGAACGAGAATTCCGGTCCTGGTGGTGGCGTTGGTTTTCCGCATGATGTGCTTGATATGTTCCTTGACCGTCTGTTCCGTGATCTGTAGCGCGTTGGCAATTTCCTTGTTTGTCCAGCCCTTTGCAAGGTGTTCCACGACGGATTGTTCCCGATTCGTAAGTTGGAATTTTTCTTTGGCCTGGTCGGTATTGAGCTGCTGACGGCGGCCAAGTTCTTCGAGAGTCACGACCAATCTGGCGAATTGCACGCCGCCCCGATCTGGGAGTCCGAACCCTCTCAACAGCACCGGTTGTTCAGGGTTCCCAGCCACCCGCTTGATCTCGAATTGCTCCCAATCTTTCGCTTCGGTTCTGATATGGAGCGCCTTGACGATTTCTCCACAGAGTTCCGTCAAGGCTGTCGGGAGCACGCCATGCGCGGTGCGCGTACTTCCTCCTCCGTGCTCGGCAATATTGATCTGCTTTGACAGCTCGGAAGCCTGCCGGTTCATGTGGAGCAATTGCATGGATGCCGAAAGAACCACGATGCCGGGACCGGCCCGTTGGTCGGCAAGAGTTTCTGCTGGATCGGGAACGGATTGTGGATCGCTCATGCTTGGAGGGAGTACTTTAATGTGAATAGGGTGAGAAATCTCGACAAGCTAATGGTATCTGCTACAGTACGGAAAAATTGGCACAAGGACTTACGCAAGAATTTTACCTAACACTTTAGGGGGAGTCAACACCCACCTTTCGAGAAATGGTCCTACGTCATCGGTATTGTTCCGGATCCTGCGCCCTTCCTATACTGCGATTCAACGATGGCGTCACCTCACCACGATCATTCGAAGTGCGGAGCATCCGGCTGGAAGGTTCGTCGGGACAAGCGTTGAGCGCTCTATTCGGGTACAGGTGACAGGGCATTGCACGGGGGCAAAAAGGGGGGAATCGTGACACAGACAGAGTGGGAATGGCCGATCGCTACGGATCTGCAAAAGCATAATGAGCGCGTTGCGTTGCTGAGGCCGATTCCGTTCGAAATGACGACGCAGGTGGATGGGCAGTCCGATTCGGCGCGGAGCGGGAAGGCCCTCTCACTCAATATCAGCAGCGGAGGCATGCTGGTGCTGATGGATCAGGCTCCTCAGGTTGAGCAGGTCCTGAAAGTCCTTGTGCCCACTCCGACGAGCCTGGCGGGAACTCCGACGCTCGCGGAAGTACGTTGGACCAGAAGGGTTCCGTTCGGCAAGCCGAACGGTCAAGGGACGTACTTCGTCGGTCTGAAGTTCATGTTCTGATGCCGCGATCCGTTGTCCCCGGACACATGAGGGTGGAGTTCGACTGAAGACGATGATAAATCTGTCCCATATGGTATTGTCGGTTCGGGGCTGTGACTGCGAATCGGGGAGCGTAAGGATTGGGGCGCTAACCTTATATAGGCGTTCAGGGGTGATCCAATGAATCAACGTGACGGAAGGGCATGGGCGGCGGGACTGCTGTCGCTGGTCATGCTCGGAAGCGTGAGCCAGTTTGCCATCGAGGGATTCGCACAAGCGGACCAGAGTCGTGCCGGGCAGAGCACAGCCTCCGTTCCTCAACCGGGCGAAAAGATCGAGAAAACCTCGTTGATCGTGACCTCGGACTACTTCATCGGTCCTGAAGACGTGCTGGACATCACGGTCTGGAGAAATGCCGATCTCTCCAAAACGGTGATGGTCCGCCCGGACGGGCGCATTTCGCTTCCGTTGGTCGGAGACATCACGGCGGTCGGGAAGACTGCGGCGCAATTGGCCGACGACATTTCGGCGAAGCTGAAAGAGTACAAGGAAAACCCCCAGGTTTCGATTGTCGTCAAGGAAGTGAACAGCTACGCGATTTATGTTCTGGGTGAAGTGGTCAAGCCCGGGAAATACCCTCTCAAGAGCAAAACGACGTTGCTCCAGGCCATTACGATCGCCAGCGGCTTTACTCAGACCGCGGCGAGAAATAAAATCGTCGTGTTCAGGTTCGCAAAAGACGGCGGAGGGCAAATCAAGATGAAGGCCAGTTACGACGACATTGTGCTGCGGGACGGCTCTAACCAGAACATCGAGCTCAAGCCGGGCGATCAAATCGTCGTGCCTTCAGAAACGATGGTGCTGGTGCCATGATGCTTCGAAGAACGGCCGGTCATGTAACCGCGCGCGCGGTGCTGTCCGTGGTGCTGTTGGCCGGCTTCGCGGGCTGTTTCGCTCCGTCAAGAGAAGTCGTGGAAGAGGCCAGCAGCACGCAGAAGGACTTTCTGCTGGGGCCGGAGGACGTGCTCGACATCGTGGTCTGGAAAAACGAAGATCTGTCCCAGAAGAGCGTCGTGGTCAGGCCCGACGGGAAGATTTCGATGCCGCTGATCGGGGAAGTGATGGCAAGCGGACGGACCGCCAATCAACTGGCGAGCCAGATTGCGGCGCGGCTGAAGGAATTCAAGGATAACCCGACGGTGACGGTCAGCGTCAAGGAAGTGAACAGCTATTACGTGTATGTGTTGGGAGAGGTAACGAAGCCCGGCAAATACCAACTCAAGTCGCACGCGACGGTGTTACAGGCCGTCGCGCTTGCCGGAAGCTTTACGGTCTATGCTTCGAAAAACAAGATGCAGGTGATCCGGAACGTGCAGGGAGAGGACGGGAAAACACGGGAAATTCGAATTCCTGCCCGATACAGCGACCTG
>DIHJ01000121.1:380-3044 GCA_002420105.1 Nitrospira sp. UBA5699 | reverse complement strand
GTTGTGCCATAGGGGCATGGTATAGAGGTATGGCATGGCGGGAACGGGGACGATCGATTGTTCTGGTCATGGCGGCGGTCGGCAGCCTGAGCCTGGCCGGTCCGGACGGAGCACATGCCCAGATCAGCGTCTATACCGGCAAACCGTCGGACGCAAAGCCTGAGGTCAAAACCGAGGGTACGCCGCCGGAAACGAACATCGTTCCATCCGTGTCCATACAGGAACGGTACGACAGCAACGTGTTTTTCATTCCCGGAAGCAATCTTGAAGACTACGTGACCACGGTGTCCCCGCAATTGAAGGTCTTCCATAAAGGACGATTGGTGGAGGGCATGATCGGCGGGGGAGCGACCGGCGAAGTCTACGTCAAGAATCCGGGGCTCAATTATGTGGCAGCGAACGGGATGCTCGAACTGAACCTCGATAAGGCATTGGGGGAAGTCGCGAAGGGACTGGGGCTGCAAATTTCCGACACGTTTTACTTCACCCCCCAGCCACCCTCCTTCGCCACCTCCGGCACCAGCCAGATCCCCGAAGCGTTTGCAAGAGGGATCCAGGCCCAACGGGCCAATGCGTTCACCAACGGCGCGACGGTCCTCGGATCCTACGAGGTTTCTCCTCTGCTGAAACTGAAATCGACCTATCTGGACCAAAGGATACGATTCGGAAGCGCGACGTTTGCGCCTTCTGATCCCACCACTCCAGTAACCCCGGCGGCCTTTATCGACACGACGTTTCAGACGGTTACATCGGGGCCGGAGATCAAAGTGACTCCATTGGACGTCGTTTCGATCTCGCACCAGTACCAAAAGGGCTCTTTCGACTTAGGCGGGGCCAAGAGCGGTTTCAGCACTCAAGGCGCCCTCGTTGGATGGACGAGGAAGTTGACGCCCGACCTCACGGCGAGTGTGCAGGGGGGCGCTCTAGTATTCAGCGGATCCGGTTCACTGCAGTACCAGGGTTCGGCCTCATTGGATTGGCGGTCGAGAGACACGGACGCAAGCCTGTCCTATACGAGAGCCATCTCTCCCAGCTTCTTCACCGCCGGCGTGCCGTTGCTGAGTCAGATGATCGCGGCAATGGGGACGCATCGCGTGACGGAGCTGTTTTCCCTGTCCATGAGCGCCAACTATGCGATCAATGAATCGGTGCCGGACAGTTCGCTGCTGAAGTTCGAGTCTTATTCGTTCTCGCCCGGCATGGAGTACAAAATAAGCAGAGTGGTCACGGCAAACCTCTCGCATACATATAATGTTTTTACTCAGGAGTTTGGCGGCACGGCGTTTGATTTTAGCCGCAATACCGTATTGCTGCGATTAGTCGCGGAATGGAAATAATGATGGATGAACCTTTATCGGTAACGGTTCGCGAGTATTGGGCGATCATTGTGCGCAGGCGGCTGCTGGTGATCGGTTCGATCATTGCCGGTCTCCTGATCGCCGGTCTCTTATGTCTCGTTCTGCCCAAGAGCTATCGCTCCAGTACGTTGATTTTGATCGAGAACGCAAAGATTCCCGAGGAGTATGTGAAGGGTCTTGTCGGGGCGAGCGTCGAAGAGCGGCTGACCATGCTTCAGCAGCAGGTCCTGAGCCGGACGCTCCTGAGCCAGATCATCGAAGAGTTCAACTTATACGGAGGGAAGGTCGGCTCGAGCGGAATGGACTCGGTGATCGAGGGGCTGAGGAAGGAGATCAAGGTCGATACGGTCGGAACCGTGACGAACAGGGGCAAGAGCGTAGAAGCCTTCACCATCTCGTTCGCTCATGAAAATCCGATGACCGCGATGAAGGTGACGGCCAAGCTTGCCTCGCAGTACATCGAAGAGAACTTGAAGGTCCGTGAGCAGATGGTCACGGGGGTCTCGGCGTTTCTCGAGCAGGAATTGACATCGGCAAAGGCCGCCCTTGAAGCCCAGGAACAGGCCATCGGCAAATTCAAGACCAAACACATCGGACTGTTGCCGGAGCAGATGGAAGCGAATTTGAGAGCGCTCGACCGGTTACAATCCGATCTTAACGCGACAGACGACATGTTGCACAAGCAGACGGACAAACTGAGCATGGTGGAGAAGTCGATTAAGGAATATGAAGCGAGTGGAACAACGCAGGCAACTTCCGGGACCCCAGGTGCCGCACAGGCGAGCATGGATCCTCTTCTGATGAGACTGCGTGAGTTAGAGAAGAACTTGACCACGCTCCTCGCCGAATACAAAGAAACGTACCCGGATATTGCACAGGTTAGGCAGGAAATCACCAGTCTGAAGAAGCAACTTGCAGCCAAGTATGGAGATCCCTCGGACGAGAAAGATGCAGATGTGGCGAAGACCTTCGACCCCTATCTGAGAGAGCTCATCAGGCAGCGCAACGAGTTGCGGGTCGAGGTGTCCTCGTTCAAGGAGCGACGCCGAAGACTGGCGGATCAGATCAGGGAATTCGAAAATCGGGTCGAGCAGACGCCTTCGCGCGAGCAGGAGCTCATGATTCTCGTGCGCGATTATCAGAACATGCAGAAGAACTACCAGGCGCTGCTCGACAAGCGGCTGAACGCCCATGTGGCGGAGAATCTGGAAAAGCGTCAGAAAGGCGAACAATTCCGCGTGCTGGATCCGGCCAATCTGCCGACGACCCCCGAGAAGCCCAACCGCCTGGTCATCATGCTGATGGG
>DIHJ01000121.1:0-161 GCA_002420105.1 Nitrospira sp. UBA5699 | reverse complement strand
ACCAGGCTGCCGGCGGTGCGGGCTGGCTGGAGATATCCGGCGTGGATGGGGCAGACCAACGACGATGAGCCGCTCCCTCCGCAGTTGAATCTCGTGGCGAAGTGGCAGCCGCTCTCGATCGCCGCGGAGCAATACCGGATGGCGGCGACGAGGCTGGTGTT
>DIHJ01000096.1:11129-11370 GCA_002420105.1 Nitrospira sp. UBA5699 | reverse complement strand
TTTTGTCCCGGTCAGCGCGTTGAGCAGGTTCATTTCGAGGTGGGTGATGTTGCCGACGCCGCCGGAGCCGTAGATCAGTTCATTCGGCCTCGTCCTGGCCAGCGCAATCATGTCCTTCAGCGTGCGGATCGGCATCGACGGATGTGACAAAATAACCGAGGGCCCGATTGCCAGCATGTTGACCGGAGCCAGTTCGGTGCGCACGTCGAAGGGCATGTTCTTGAACAGGCCGGGCATCGAC
>DIHJ01000096.1:0-11008 GCA_002420105.1 Nitrospira sp. UBA5699 | reverse complement strand
CCGGGCCGGTTGTCGACGATGACCTGCTGGCCCAGGGAATCGGTCAGGTGTTTGCCGATGAAGCGCGCGGACTTGTCGACGCCGCCGCCGGCGGCGAAGCCGACGACGATGCGTATCGTCCTGTTCGGAAAATCCTGTGCCTGCAGCGGGGCGCTTGCGCCGAGCAGGATGAGGAGCGTGAAGACGATGCCGTAGGCGCTGTGCATGATTCCTCCTGTTGTAAGTATTGTGTATGACCTGTGCTCAGCGCAGGTAATCCCGCTGCGCCCGTGCATAT
The DNA here is from genome assembly GCA_002420105.1 of Nitrospira sp. UBA5699. Taxonomy (GTDB): domain Bacteria; phylum Nitrospirota; class Nitrospiria; order Nitrospirales; family Nitrospiraceae; genus Nitrospira_C. The sequence goes on along the minus strand of DIHJ01000096.1, from coordinate 10,731 downwards.
TCGTCCGCGCGCGTCAGTACGTCCAGTTCCGCGGGCGACGCGATCACGGGTTTCAGTTCGTCCGGCGCCCCGCCCCGGTGCAGGTGCTCGTAGACGCCGCGCAGGGCCTTCACCGCGGCCGCCACCGGCTGGTGGCCCTGCAGCAGGATGCGCGCGCGCAGTGGTTCCAGTTCATGGCGCATCGAGGTCATCGCGCCGGAGCCGACGATCAGCGGCAGCTTTGTTGCGGCACTGACGCCGCGGATGATCCCGATGTCGTCGACTTCGACCACGACCAGCGCATCGACGCCGGTCTGCGCATAGGCCTTTGCCCGCGCCACCGTGCCCTCGACGCCTTCGACGCGGGCGCTGGCGATGCGCGCGGCGATCACCAGTTCGGGATCCTGCCGCGCCGCAAGCGCCGCGCGCAGCTTGCCGGTCATCTCGCCGATCGTCACCAGTTCGGTGGCGCCGCCATGGCCGAAGCGCGCCGGCTGCAGCGTGTCCTCGATGCCGAGGATGGACACGCCGGCGTGTTCGAGTTCGCTGACGGTGCGCATCACGTTCAGCGCGTTGCCGTATCCGGTGTCGCAGTCGGCGATCACGGGGATGCTCACGGCCTCGGCGATGTTGCGTTCGACCTCCAACTGCTCGCTGGAGGTGATGAAACTGGCGTCGGGAATGCACTTGAGCGAGGCGGAAATGGCGAAGCCGCTGGCCCAGACGCCGTCGAACCCGGCGCGTTCGATCAGGCGCGCGCTCAGCGCGTCATGGGCGCCGACGACCTTCAGCGCGCCCGGTTTTTTTAGCGCGGCCCGCAGTTTGGTTGCGTTATGCATACGTGCGCATGATGCGAAAGCGCGTTGGCAGTTGTCAATGAAAAGTTTCGGCCGCGGGCCGGACGGCCTAGAAAACGGTCGCGGAGTTGCCTTCCGTCAGTTTGGCCCGGAGCGTCTGGCTTTCGAAGAAGATGATCCCGCGGTCGAGCCGGGCTTCATAGCGCATGGTGACTTCGGTCTCGAATCCCTGCCACGCGTAAAACTTCACCGGCCCGACGGAGAATTGTCCCGGCGTGCGGTCCAGCGGACCGTAGCGGGTCTGCAGAAAGGCCAGGATCTGATCGTGCGCGTCTTTCCCCTGATACCGGACCGTGACGCGCGCGAATTTATCGTCGATCGTCATGAACTTCATCGACTCGACCCTGGTCTGTCCGAGCGTCGGCGGCCCGGTTTTCAGTTCGTACGTTTTCAACCGGCCGGCGTCCTCCGTCATCCCGAAGTTGTCCGATTCGGACAGCGTGACGCCCCAGGGAATGCCCTCGAATCCGTTCGGGTCGTCCTTCATCGGAACCGCGAGCACCGTCCCGCACATCAACAGGAAGGCGAGGAGGCCGCCGGTCAGAACTCGGAAGCGCTGAGATGGTCGATCCGCTCGTGCGCGGGACATGGGTTATTCCGCCGAATCGGTGATCTGATCGTTGAATCGCGGGGCGAGGGTCCGGCTGTCGAGGAAGATGAACCCGCGCTCCGTGCTGGCTTGATAGGTCAGGTTGATCTCCGAGTCGCTCCCGCGCCAGTTGTACTGCTGATTGAGGCCGCGCATCATCTGCCCCGGAATCCGCTCGATCGGTCCGAACTCCCGCTCCAGGTAGAGCATGATCCGTTTGTGCGTGTTCTCGCCGTGGTAACGGACGGTGACGCGGGCGAACTGTTCGTCCACGGCCGAGAGGCGGATGCTCTCGACCGGAATGCCGGCGAAGGCCGGCACCGTCCCTTTGAGCCGATACTCCACCACGTGGGGGTCTTCGCGCGTGACTTCCAGGTCCGGGCGCGAGCGCAGGGCGGAGCCCCAGGCGATATTTTCAAATCCCTTGGGATCGTTCGTCATCGGAACGGCGCCGGAGGGAGTCGGTTGCGCAAGGAGCAGGGTCAACCCCAGCAGGACGAGCGGTCGGTTCATTGAGGCACGCTACCACGGTGCCGGGCGGGGCGCAACTGGCAGCGTTTCCTTGAGAAAGCGTCGAGGCATGGCTTATAATGCGCGCGCTTTTCCATGGCCGCGGATTGACTGAAGGAAGGCTGAGACGATGATCGACAGCGATGCGTTTGTGCAGGCCCTGCAGGATATGGGGGTCGACTTCTTTACGGGCGTGCCCGACTCGATCCTGGGGGGCATCATCGCCGAGCTGATGGACAGGCGGCTCTATACGCCGGCGGTCCGGGAGGATGAGGCGGTGGCGATGGCTGCGGGCGCCTACATGGCGGGGAAAGTTCCCGCCGTTCTGATGCAGAATTCCGGGCTGGGCACCTCGCTCAATACCCTCATCTCCCTGAACATGATTTACCGGCAGCCCTGCGTCCTGATCGTGTCCTGGCGCGGGCAGGGCGGCAAGGATGCGCCGGAGCATCTGGTGATGGGCGAGGTCATGCCGCAGTTCCTCAATACGATGAAGATTCCCCACCGCACCCTGACCGAGAAGACCGCGGTCGAAGACTTCAAGTGGGTGGCGGAGACATTCATGAGGCAACGGATTCCGGTCGCGCTCTTCATCACGAAGGGCGTCGTGAAAGGACTGCACCCATGAGGCCGGAGCAGGGCACGCTCATCAGTCGCGCGCAGGCGATCGCCGCGCTGCTGGAATTGCTGACGGATCAGCCGGTCGTCATCTGCAACGGGTTTCCCTCGCGCGAGGCCCAGAAGATCGCGGATCGGCCCACGCATTTTTACATGATCGGGTCGATGGGCAACGCGCCGGCGATCGCGCTCGGCGTGGCGCTCGCCAAACCCAACAAGCAGGTGATCACGTTCGACGGGGACGGCAACGTGCTGATGGGCATGGGCACGCTGGCGACCGTCGGCGCGCTGAAGCCCAGGAATTTCATCCACGTGGTGTTCGACAACGAGGTGTACGGAACCACCGGAAACCAGCCGACGATCTCCAACGTGGTTCCGCTGGAGAAAGTGGCAAAAGCCGCCGGGTACGTGAATGTGGAGCGGGTGCTGGATCGTGACGACCTCGTCTATGAGTTCAAAGACATGCTGAAGAAGGACGGGCCGAGCATGCTCCTCGTCAAAGTCAACGAGTTTGCCGAAGACGCCGGGCGGGTGCTTCTCGATCCGCCCGACATCACCAAACGGTTCATGAAAGCGATAGAATGAGCGCAATCGCGCCGCCCGCCTGCCCGCACCATGTGCGGGCTGCGAGGGGACGCGGAGTCCCGGCGCCACGGGCAAGGGCGTACCGGCAGGGCCTCGTTGGCCGCGCGCGGGACGAGCGGGTTCGATCACATTGATGGAGGGGGGGAAGGGAAGAAAGCCGATGATACTTTTGAACCCAGGTCCTGTGAACGTCTCGGATCGGGTGCGGCAGGCGCTCCTCCGCCCGGACGTGTGCCATCGCGAGTCCGAATTTACGGAGCTGCTCCACGGCATTCAAGCCAAGCTGTTGAAAGCCTTTGTGCCGGGGGCAGAGCACGAATACGCCGCGGCCGTCATCACCGGCTCGGGAACCTCCGCCGTCGAATCGGCGCTCATGTCCTCGATTCCCCACGGCAAGCGGATCCTGATCATCAACAACGGTGTCTACGGGGAACGGCTCTCCCAGATGGTCAGTCTTCCCCGCCTCGGCGTGTCGGAACTGAAATACGAATGGACGGTCAAGCCGGATCCCGAGCGGTTGCGGCTGGCGCTCCGCCAGCATCCCGAAGTGCACGGCGTGGCCATGGTGCATCACGAAACCACGACCGGGCTGCTCAATCCGGTCAAGGAGATCGCGGAGGTCGTCGACAGCCAGAACCGCGTGTTCATCGTGGATGCCGTCAGCGCGCTGGCCGGTGAAACCATCGACATCGCCGGCTCGCACATGTACATGGTGGCCGGCACGGCGGGGAAATGCATTCAGGGTTTTCCCGGCGTGTCCTTCGTCCTCGTGCGCAAAGGGTTTCTGGAGCGGATGCGCGCCTACCCCAAGCGATCCTGGTACCTGCACCTCACCCACTATGTGGACGATCAGGGGCGCGGGACCGTTCCCTTCACGCCCGCCGTCCAGGTGTATTACGCGTTCGACGAAGCGCTCAACGAATTGCTGGAGGAAGGCGTCGCCAAACGCGTCCAGCGGTACAGGAGAATGGCCCACCTGATTCGCGAGCGGATGGCGAAGCTGGGGATCAAGCCGGTTCTCACGCCGGACCGGCAATCCAACACGATTACCGCCTACTACCTGCCGGACGGCCTCACCTATCAGTCGCTGCACGACCGGTTGAAAGAGCAGGGCTACGTCATCTACGCCGGCCAGGGGAATCTCGAGAACAAGATTTTCCGGGTCGCCAACATGGGGGCCCTGACGGAAGCGCAGTTCACCGCATTCCTCGACGCGTTCGAGCAGGTCTGCACAGTCCGATGAAAGCCGTCATCCTTGCCGCCGGCGTGGGGAAGCGTCTCTGGCCGGTCACGCAACATCGTCCGAAATGCCTGATCGAGATCGGCGGCAAGACCCTGCTGCATCGCTATCTCCAATCGCTGGCCGGTCTCGGTATCCAGCGGGCCGACCTTGTCGTCGGCTATAAGCAGGAGATGATCCGCGCCGCGGTCGAGAAGAACGCCTGCGGACTGCGCGTCAACTTTCTCGTCAACGAGCAGTTCCATCGCGGGAGCATTTCCTCGCTCTGGGTCGCGCGCACGGTGTTGGACGACGATGTGGTCATCATGGACGCCGATGTGCTCTTCCACCGGGAGATACTGAGGCGGCTGGTCCAGTCGCCCTATCCCAACGCGCTCTTGATGGACGACACGGTGAAGCAGACCGGCGAAGAGTGCATGGTCGTCGTCGAAGGGGGGCGCGTGATCGCCCTGACGAAGAAGATGCCGGCGCGATATGATTACGCGGGGGAAGGGGTCGGTTTCCTGAAGGTGCGGCATGCCGATACGCCGCACGTGGTCGCGTCGCTCCGCACCTTCGTCGATCGCGAAGCCTGGCAGATGGAATACGAGGACGCGCTCGTAGAGTTCTTCCGCAACGTCAAGGTGGGACACGAAGTCATCGGCGGCCTTCCCTGGACGGAGATCGATTTTCCCGAAGACGTCGAAAAGGCGGAACGGGACGTTCTGCCGAAGTTATAATAGGAAACGCCATTCGTCGTCCGTCAAGCGTGAGATTGCGTCTTGAATATACACGGTTGACGAGTGACACCTGACGATTCACGGGATTTCCCATGAGCGAAGGTCTGATCCAGAAGCAAGCCGACGTGCAGGGGCTCTCCACGGCCATCCTGTTGCCGTCCGCCGATTTGTTCGGCGGGCCGGTGCGCAAGGGGGTGGGGCCGCTGACGCAGGTCGTCGGCATCGGGTTGTTTCAGCGGACCGTGTTGACCCTCCAGCGCGCCGGCATCCGGCAGCTCATCGTGCTCGCCGGTCCGGAGGAGGACCAGTTGAAACAGGCCCTCGCAAAAGGGCCGCGCGTGACCATTCCGGTGCGCTGGATGCCGGTCCGGGAATTTCCGCTGGACGATCCCCGGACCTGGGAGGCCCTGGCGGCGGAGGTGCACGGATTCTGTCTGTTGTGCGGCGTCGGCGGGGTATTTTCGCGGCCGCTCATCGAACAGTTGCGACAGGATGTTCAGGACGGGCAGGTCATCGTCGTCGCCAGGGACCCCGGAGCAGGACGGCTTCGTTCGTCAAAGGCCGGTGTCCGGTTGCCCTCGTTCGGCGGAACCGGCGGACCGGCGGCGGCCGATCTCGTCGTGCTCCCTGCGACGGTCCTCAGTGCGGCCGGGCAGATGGGCGGGGATTCCGGTTCCGTGCCGGTTCGCCGCTGGCTGGAGCGGGCGGCGGCGGATGGGCGGGTGCGGGTGCTCGCAGCGGGAGCCGATCGCGCGCAATGGTATCAGGAAGTGCGGAACGCGGCGGACATCCGGAGCGCCGAACGCCGGCTCTTTTCTTCGCTCAAGGGAGAGTTCGAAGGATTCGTCGATCGCTATTTCAACCGGAAGCTCTCGCGCTGGTTCACGCGGGCGTTCCTGGCGCTCGGGCTCTCGCCGAACGCGATCACCATCCTGGCCACCGTCGTCGGCCTTGTCGCGGCGGCCGGGTTCGGTCTCGGCACCTACCAGGCGGGGATTGCGGCGGCCATCCTCTTCCAGCTGGCGGCGGTGATCGATTGCTGCGACGGCGAAGTCGCACGCCTCACCTTTACCGAATCTCCCTTCGGAGCCTGGCTCGACATCGCGATGGACAACGTCGTACACATGGCCATCTTCGGCGGCATCGCCGTCGGCTCCTTCGTGCAGACGTCGGGGAGCCCGCTGGCGTGGGTGCCGCTGGCCCTGGGCGCGGCGGCCGTGCTCGGCAACGCCCTGTCCTTTGCCCTGGTCAATCGCGCGCAAAAGATCAAGCAGGCGAGCGGATGGAAAACGCCCGTGAACGCCGCCTGGTCCGACTTCATGCTGAAGAACGTCGCCAGCCGGGATTTCTCCGTCGTCGTGCTGGTCTTCGCCCTGTTCGGCAGACTCGACTGGTTTCTGTGGATGGCGGCGGTCGGCTCGATCGTATTCGCGCTGATCATGGTGTGGGTGGTCAGGCCGGCAGCCATCTCCCACGCCTAATGGGACGCGGAACATAACTCCCGGCTTCGTTCTCGGTCGCTCATCTCCCTCAACGCATCGGCGACAATACGCCTCGGAGGCTTCGCGCCCCGCGGCCTTGCCGAAAAGCGATTGCGAGCACTCCAGGGAAGGGACCCGTCCCACGTGTTGAGAAGCATTCTCTTAGTCCTCGGCCTCCTCACGCTCGGCCTTCTCGTCTGGCATATCGGGCCCGGCAATATCTACGATGCGGCGGCCCGCCTCGGGCCTGCCGCGCTCGTCGTCGTCCTGATTCCCTCCCTCGTCATGTACGTGATCGAAGCCTACGGCTGGAAGATCACGCTCGGCCCCTCTGCGAAGGACATTCCGTTCTGGCGGGTGCTGGCGATCCGGACGGCGGGGGAGGTGGTGAACATGACGACGCCCACCGCCTACGTCGGCGGAGAACCGCTGAAAGCCTATCTCCTGAAGAAACACGGCGTGCCGATGGTCGAGGGGTTGGCCTCCGTGGTCATCGCGAAGACGACCATGACGATCGCGCAGGTGCTGTTCATCCTGATCGGGATCGGGCTGGGATTCTGGCTCCTCGGCGCGAACGGGTCGTCCGGGCAGATGGCGGCGGCGGGGTTGCTCAGCGTGGGACTGTTGTTTTTCGGAACGGCCGCCTTCGTCCTGGTGCAGCGGCGCGGGTTCTTTACCTGGATCCTGGACCTGTTGCGGAGGATCGGCCTCCGGATCGGTTTTCTTGAAGCCAGGGAAGAACAGCTCAAGTCGCTGGACCGGACGATTCTGAATTTCTATACCCATCATCAATCGGCCTTCTACGCCTCGACCGGGCTGTATTTTCTCGGCTGGCTGGCCGAAGCGCTGGAAGTGTTCGTCATCATCTACTGCCTCGGCGGTCCTGCGACGGCGCTGTCGGCCCTCTCGATCGGCGCGCTGTCCGTCTTCATCAAGGGCGGGACCTTCTTCATCCCCGGCAGCCTCGGTGCGCAGGACGGGGGGAATCTCCTGCTGCTTCAGGCCTTCGGCTATTCCGACGTGACCGGCATCACGTTCGCGCTCCTCAGGCGGTTCCGTGAGCTGGTCTGGATCGGGATCGGACTGCTTTGCCTGGCCTTGGCCGGAAAACCTCGATCTTTCGAGGAGTAAGAGGCCCGGTCTCCCCCCCCTTCCCCTCCCGGCCGACAGAAAGTTCGGCACCCCTCTTGACTTTGTTATCGAAGAAATTACCTAATGTCCTGTTGCTGATACTAAACCAGATGGACCGATGTAAGGCCCGAGTCTGGACGAGTAGCGGCGGCAGGTGTTGCCCCGGTTCCTTCTCGGTCCGACCGTCCATCCAAACTCATCAACCTTCACCATAACGTGACCTCTCGCAGAGAGGAGGAGGGATGTTATGAGCACCTATCTGCCCAGTGTGCTTTCCGCCGTTCGAACCGACACGTTCGACCGGCAGATCGACCGCATGTTTGACGAGGCCCTGCGCGCATTCGGCACCATCGAATCGGCCTGGGCTCCGGACAGCAACGCCTGGGAGGACGAGAACGGCTTCTATGTGCAGATGGCGCTGCCGGGCTGGGACACGAAAGACATCGCGCTCGAAGTGAACAATCAGGTTCTCGTCGTCAGAGGAGAACGGAAGGACGAGCCGTCCACATCGAACAAGTATCATCTGCGCGAGATCGCCGAGGGCCGGTTCGCGAGGCTCTTCAAGCTGCCCTCGTTCGTCGATCATGAGAAGGCCGCGGCGACCCACAAGAACGGGATGCTGACCATCACCTTCCCCAAACGGGAAGAGGCCAAGAGCCGACGCATTCTGATCGAAGGGTAAGCGGACCGGTCCCGGGGCCTCGCCGACGTCCACCAGCGGCGAGGCCTTCTTCCCCCTCCATCATCGGATCGTCCATCGGGTGAGCCGGGAACCGGTTCCCCTGATCGGAGGCGGGGATGCCGGATCATGAGCAGAACACGAATAGGAGACGAGCGATGAGACTGCGAGAGTGGTTCAGGAGAGAGCGAAAAACGGAGCGTCCGGATGACAAAGAGGAGCAATCCGGCGGGCGGCGGGGCTCCAGCGGAGCCGGTCGCAGCCACTGGCGGGCTGCGGAGACGGCGGAACGGGAATGGGATGATACGGACCGTCCGGGCCTGCATCGGGAGCGGTCTCTGTCCCACGGGCTTTTCTGAAAATCGACTCCGTGTCGGGGTACGGAGCAGGGAAAGGAGGTGAACACGATGATGGATTTGAGTTCGGTCATTGATGCCGGGCTGGTCGCAATGGGAGCGGCTACGGTGCTGCTGATGGGACTCTGGACCTTGTCTTCCGAGTCCAGCACCGTGTCCATCTCCAAGTCTCAGGCGAGGGCGGCGCAGGATCATTATGAGGATCGCGTGTTGCCCAAGGCCGCGTAAACCGTCCGGTTCACGAACCGGTATGGGGGCGGGCCTCGTTCAGGGGCCCTGCCCCCGGCCCGTCCGAGACCATACGGCACGGGAAGACAGTGCCATATGTCCCGGGATGTGCAGTTTTCGTGAGCCGGTCACCGGAGCGGGGGCGGATTATGAGAGGGCTGCGCGTTCCTGCTGAATGACCTGGATCCGTTCGATCATCCGGTCCCACACGAAGCTGTGCAGGCGAAGATTGGCCGCGCGTTCGACCTGAATGAATTCGACGCCGGCCCGCTTTCCGTTCACCCACCGCACCTGCGCCGATGCGATCGGCAGGGACTCCGGTTTGTCAGGCAGCAACAGCCGCAGCGCCACCTGCTCGTGTTCGGGCAAGGGCTCATCGGTTTCGATCGTGCATCCCACCGCCGAAATATTCGAGATCGTGCCTTCCCCCACCGTCGACAGCACGCAGTACATGGCCGGGTAGGACAGCGGCAGGCGATAGAGCCCGCGGTGGTAGGGTCCGATGTCATCCATGGTGGGTGCAGTCTAGCGCGGCTCCAGCCCGCGAAGGTATCCCTCCTAAGGGGGGGCGGGAAGAGGGGGCGCCCTCCGTTGTAATGGCTTGTCAAGAAGTGGCCCCCGGGTTTAGGTCGTGGTTGTGAGACAAAACGGCTTGCACAGTTGGCTCAGGAGCGGCGATCGGCGGTCGGTCCAGGGTCGGGCTCAGGGTGGGGGAAGGACTCTGGGGGACTGTGAGGGACTGAAGAGGTGAAGCAGCGGCGACGAACGTCGCGAGTTTCTCGGCGGGAGTGAGGCCGTTGAGCGCCATGGAAAAGCGTTCGTGGTTGTAGCGGCGTTCCCAGGCCAGCAAGGCCTCGGCCGCCGGCGTGAAGGAGACAAACGTCGATCGACTCCAAAATTCTTCCTCATCGATGCGATGGCTGCGTTCGACTTTGCCGTTTTGCTCCGGGCACCGCGGCTTGATTAGCGCAGCCGCATCCCCGCCTGTTGGACTGTGAGCGCGAAGGCGAGTGAGAATTCTGTGCCATTATCGACCTGCAGTTTCCGGACGGGAAACGGGAGTGCGGCCTGAAGGGTGCTGAAAAACGTGTGGCTGGTGTGCTGATTTTTCTGGGGATAGAGGCGGAGGATCCGGTAGCGGGTGCAGTCATCAATGGCGGTGTATTGGAAGTACCTGGTCCCGGCCACGCGGACTTCTTTGACATCGACCTGCACACAGTCCCCAGGCCGCTCGCGACTGAAGAGCGTCAGTTGCCGCGGACGCCACTGGGGCTTGCGGGCCAGCGGCGGGTAGCCGAGGCGGTGGCAGATGCGGTGAATCGTGGCGGCGGCGACCCGGATCCGATGCACGCGCTCGAGCCAGATCCGGGTGCGGACCGCCCCGAAGTGGAGATCGCGCCGCGCCTGCTCTATCAACGCCACAGTCGATTCAGGAATCCGGCGTGCTCGGATCGGGGGATAGCGCGGCACAAGACCGACGAGCCCAGCGGCCTGCCAGCGGCGACACCAGGCACGGACCGTCTTCCGATCCAGGCCAAACCGCCGGGCGGCTCCTTTGATGCCATGTTCGGTGGCGTAGTTCACGATGGCGAGACGACTTCTGACGGTGTGGTGATAGCGTTTCGCGATCTTCAGCGTGGTCAGTTTCTTGGTCGTCATTGTCGGCATGTGGTCCCTCCTTCATGTGGTCTGCGACTCTCGCGCAGTGGAGGGGCCCATTCTCAACAAGATATTTCAGATCATACCGACACTTGACTGC
>DIHJ01000100.1:54425-54617 GCA_002420105.1 Nitrospira sp. UBA5699 | reverse complement strand
TTGAATTATTTAGCGAAATATACCTTGTCCCTCAAGGAGCGGTGTATTCTGTAAAATTTTTTTACGGATGCAATCAGGTGCTATCACGTGCCGGCAAAAATTTTGTCACCATATCAATCGCTTATAAAATGTCGTCTTGGCAAATGACATGCATTTCAGCCAGACAGATCTCTTGATTCAAGAGAAGGACAT